>NZ_JBWZNC010000003.1:0-436071 GCF_056683955.1 Caulobacter sp. HJHS_5
GTGTCGCCCGCCGCTCCGACCAGCACGTCCGCGCCGCCCCCGCCCGACAGCGAGTCCGCCCCGCCGTTGCCGATCAGAGTGTCGGCGTAGGCGCCGCCGAGGACGGTATCCGCCCCCTCGCCGCCCTCGAAGTTGATCCGCGTCACCCCGACCAGATGCGTCCCGTCCGCCAGGGTCTGGTCGGCCAGCGCCAGATCCACCAACAACGGAGTCGTCGTGCCCCCGCGGAGAAGATCGTAGGGCGCGGGGGAATCGTCCGGCATCTAGAAGCCTCCAGAACGCCGCCCCCTAAGCCGGGCGGCGCGAACCACATGTCTCAAACTGATCTGCCCCCGGGGGCAGACGCCGCCCCGCCTGCAGATTTCGTGCAACGCCCCTTATGAACTCCGGGGCTCGGGCGCGAGACTCGGCGTGGTTACCGCACGGGGAAGCCGAGGGCGGAAACGGTCCTTGAGACGCAAGATAGGCTGCTCGAAATACCGCCAGGACAGGGAACAAATCAAGAAACTGAGGACCAGAGAAGACGGCCCAAGGATGATTTTAGGCAATTCGCCAAAATACTTCGTGAGTATGTCGGGAACGAAATTGTGGGTCAAGTACAGGCCATAGCTGACACGCCCCACATACTGGAGGAAACTATTGTCAAATACTTTGCCGAGGAAACCTTTGAAGCCTACCGAAGCGTTAATGATAACCCAAAGGAAGAGGACCGAGCAGGTCATATCGTTAAAGAAATAGCGGTAGGGGCCATCAGTCGAGACCGTAAACCACGCCAGCGTGGCGGTGGCGAATGCCACCGCCGCCGTCACGTTGAACAGCGCCTTGCGCTCCGAGTACCAAGAGAAGTCGTATGGCTTCCCATTTCGGCAGCAGGCGACCGCCAGAAGCGCGCCGGATCCCAGCTCCGTGGTGTTGCTGAACAGCAACGTCTGAATGGCATTCGAATCCACCCCGGCGACGGCCGCGCCAGCCTTGAACACCACGCTTCCGATAACGGTCGACATGAGGATCGCCAGCGGCAGCCAGCGTCGCGGCGTGAAGGCGATGACGAACGGCCAGAGCACATAGAACTGCTCCTCGACCGCCAGGCTCCAGAAATCCACCATCGGGTGGCCCAGACTGTTCCACACATTGCTGAGGTAGGCCGCATGCCATGGCCACGACGAAGCGATCGGCTCTATGCCGAGCACCACCAGGATCAGAATCCAGCCGTAGTAGGCCGGCGCCAGCCGCAGCAGCCGGCGGACGTAGAAATTGAGCCAGACCTGCCTGCGGCTGGTGTTGGGCGCATCGAACTCCGTCAGCAGCGAGGTCGTGATCAGGAAACCGCTGAGGCAGAAGAAAAGCCCCACGCCGAGCGAACCGGCGCCCATGGGGAAAAGCTTGTTCAGCGTCCGCCCGCCATAGTGCTCGAAGATCACCGCGCCGATGGCGAGAGCCCGGACGGTATCCAATTGAGAAATTCGCATACGCCCCCCGGGGGTCACGTCCGCGTCGCGCGGTTGCTTTCGAGCGACCGACCGTCCCATTTCGGGGCAGTCACCGGGACCTAACGCCAGATTGGCGCCAAAGTGAACGCCGGTTCGCCAGTAGAACCGGGGCGGGGATCACGAAGAGGGCCTAGGGGCAGACGCCGCCGCCCCGGCGGCCATCCGCGGGCCGCTCCAGGTCGACGACGACAGGATAGTGATCCGAACCGACGCGAGCGCCGCGCCGAACCTTTACCGCGCGCCAGTTGCACCCGACATAGACCTGATCGATCGGCATGAAGGCGAACGACCGGGGCGTCAGGAGAAAGCCGCGCGCAGGCCAGGTGGGAAGGCCCCGAGTGACGCGCGTCAAGCCAAGCTCGCGATCCAGCCGCCGGAGAAAAAAGGACCAGGGCGTGGAGTTGAAGTCCCCCAGGACGATCAAATCCGGCGCGGCAAGCCCCCGAGCGACCGCCACCAGCTGCCTGGCCCGATCCGTCTGCGCACTGGGGGGCACAGGCCACGGCAACTGGACGGCGACGACGGAGAACGAACCGGCGGCGGCGGGATAGGTCGCCCAGGCGCCGGCGAGGGGGGCCCTGGAGGCGCGCGATTTCAGTCCGCCGTGCTCAAGGGGCGGCCGCCGCGTGAGGATCGTGGTCGAGCACGGTTCGGGAGACGTGCAGGTCACGCGGTACGGCAGGGCCTTTCGAAGCCGCCGCACCAAGGGAAGATTTTGCGAGAAGGCTTCCTCGACGACGATCACATCCGGATGCTGGGCGAGCACCCAGTCGGCCGTCTCGTCGAGATCGCGATTATGCTTCCAGACATTCAGTTGCACGAGGCGGAGCCGAGCCATGGCCCCGTCGCGAACGGGCGCCGGACGGGCGGCCAGAACGTCGGGACCCGCCAGGGCCCCGGCGCAAGCGGCTATCGTCACCATCGCCGCCGCCGGCCAGCCGATACGGCGCGCTCCGCCGCCTCCCGCCATCGTCGAGACAATCGCCAGCCCCCCCGCCGCCACGCCCGCTCCGGCCCAGATCGGAAGAAGATGCGTCAGAACGTCGAGATAGCCGGAGACGGCCCCGCCCAGGGACAACAGGCCCACCGCGGCGCACGCCAGCGCCAGCCTTTCGGCGCCTCGCCCCGCCCGCCCCCAAGCCCGGCCGTGGTTGAAAGGAGAAACGGGCTTCACCGCGCCTTCGCCGAATGAACTGTCGAAAGCAGCATAGCGTCGCGCCACGAACTTATCGTCTTCTTCACAGCCTAGGCCTTAACTTTGTTGAGAGAGCGTCTGCTCTTGGTGCGGTATCGCCGCTGTGATAGCTCCAGCCCGCGTGCGCGGCGGGGCGCGCAGGCGCGATCAGAACGAGTGACAGTCATGGACGAGGAGGCGCCCCCGAAGGCAGCCAAGCCGAACGATCGCGCGTCCATCAAGCCGATGCTCGCGAAGGCCTCGATCTGGGCCCTGATCGCCGCGCTCGGGACGCAAGGCGCCGCGTTCGTCATCTTCGTCATCCTCGCGCGCCTGCTGCAGCCCGCGGATTTCGGGATGGTGGCGTTCGCGGCGCTGTTCATCGACCTGAGCCGCGGGGTCATGCTCGGCGGCATACCTGAAGCGTTGATCCAACGAAAAGACTGGAACGACGGCGCCGCAAACACCGCCTTCTGGCTGAACATCATCGCTTCAATCGCGTTCGTCTCCGTCGCCGGCCTGATCGCCGGCGGACTCATCGCCTTCACGCATCACCTCACCTTCCCCCTGGTGTTCCTGGCGCTGTCGGCGACCTTGCTCATCGACGCCGTTCGCTCCGTGCAGGAAGCCCGGCTTCGGCGAGACTTTCAGTACAAGCTCATGGCGGGCCGCACGATCATCGCCTCCCTAATCGGCGGAGTCGTCGGCGTCGGTTGCGCCCTCGCCGGGCTTGGGGTTTGGGCTCTCGTCATCAGCCGCGTGGTGACCTCCGCCGTGCAGACCCTCGTAATCTGGAACGCAACACCCTTTCAGCCGAGATTCCACCTCACGCGCGGCGAGGTTCGCCCCTTGCTCGGCTTCGGGGCGAGCGTCGTGGCCAACCGCATCGTCGGGCAGATGAACTCTCGCCTCCCCGAACTGCTGATCGGACTGGTGGCGGGCGCGAGCGTGCTGGGCCTCTATCGGGTGGGATCGCGCAGCATGAACTTCCTGACCCAGACCTTCATCGCCCCCATACAGACCGTCACGCTCTCCGCGTTCTCGCGGATCGACGGCCGTGAAGCCGTCGCCCGGGCCTACAAACGGTTCACGCAGCTCTGCGGGCTGTTCACCTTCCCTGCGTTTCTCGGTGGAGGCGTGATCGCACAGGACTTCATCGCTGTCGGCTTTGGCGAGAAATGGGCCGCCGCCAGCGCCGTCATGTCGGTGCTGGCCCTGGCCGTTGTGGCCAATACCCTGATGCAATTCTTTCAGCCCGCCATGCAGAGCGTCGGCCGTCCGCGCTCGGGCCTGAAGACCGAGGCGATCAAGCTCGCGGCGGGCGCGGTCCTGGTGGGGGGCCTGTCCACCATGGGGCCGTTGGCCGCCGCGGTCGGGGACACTTCACGGCGCTATGTGTCGCTCCCCGAGTCGTTCCATCAACTCAAGAAAGAACTCGGCTTGACCGCCCGCGAGCTCCTGGCCGGCGTCGCCCCCCCGCTGGGCGCGGCCGTGTTCATGGCGCTGAGCCTGCTGGGAATGAGAGCATGGCTGCTGGACGGTTGGGACCGACTGCCACGCCTTTGCCTCATGGGCGCCTCAGGCGTTTTCCTATACTGCGGCCTCATGCTCACGGTCGGCAGGCCGTTCATGCGCGGCATTCTGCAATCCAGCGAAGGCATGTTGCCCAAGCCGGTGACGAAGGTGCTGCTGCGGCTGTTCGGATCCGCGGCGTCTCGCTAGGCCGCATATGTAAGCGAATGGGAAGGCCTTGCGTGATAGCTCGCCTTCCTGCGACCGGTGATCATGGGATTGCGCGATGCGCGCCCCTCAGGAGCTGACGGATCATAACCGATGGTGATTTCACGCGGGAAGCTCTTCCAGATCGCCGAATATATATTCGTGATCTTCGCGCTTCTGTTGATCTCGGACGCACTCACGCCAATCCTTTATCCGGTGGGCCGCGGAGAGATAGAGCTGGGAGACAGCAATCCCGCCCGCCTGTATTGCGCCATTGTCGTCTACGCGGTCGCCGCAGTATTGTTCTTTCCTAGAATACCGACCGCTATACGCCTTCTGGCAAGACGACCAGAACTGGCAGCCATCATCATACTTTCATTGCTTTCGGTGCTCTGGAGCTCCGACATCGGCCCGGTCTTCCGGCGCGCCGTGGCGCACACCCTGACCATGGTGTTCTGCTTCTACATCATCACCCGATACACGGCTCACGAGTTCCTCAGCAGACTCCTGGTCGCTTTCTGCATCGGCATCTGCGCCAGCCTGATCATCTGTATCGTCGCGCCCGGAATCGGCGTCACCTCGGGGCGGGTTAACGCGGGGGCCTGGTTCGGGGTCTACGGCCACAAGGCCGTGGCGGGACGGGTGTGCGCGATCGCCATCTTCGTCGCGCTTCTCTACAAGCCCACCGGCAAGATGATGCACCTCGTGAGACTGACGACCATCGTCTGCACGGCGGCTTTCTGCATCATGACCCAGTCCCGCGCGAGTTGGCTGCTGGTGATCTGGGGCGGCGCCGCCAGCCTTGCCGTGAGATTCCTGCGCACGGACCGTCTGTCGGTGTCGCTGCGGATCATGATCGTCGTCGCCCTGGTCGCCTTGCTGGGCGCCGTTGGCTTCCTGACCTTCAACGATCTCATGCTGGCGTTCGGGCGGGACGCCACGCTTTCCGGCCGCACAAGCCTCTGGAACGCCGCGATTCAGGTGGCCGGCGACGAGCACCCCTGGTTCGGGGCGGGCTACCGGGCGTTCTGGCTCGGACCCGACGTGGACAAACTGCGCGTCTATCTGCCCGGCTGGGCGCGCATGCCGGCGCACGCCCACAACGGCTATCTGGACACCTTCCTCGAGCAGGGCTGGGTGGGCCTCACCCTGTTGATCTTCTTCATGCTTCGGACCTTGGCGGCCCTCAGCGTGACGTCGCTCCGGGACCCCAAAGGCTATGTTTGGCCCGTGTTCATGGTTTGCGCCTTTGTATTCATCGTCAACAATATGTCGGCAACCGTAGCCCTGCGGCATACTGACGCCGCATGGGTTCTTTTCGTGCTTGCTTCACTCTATTCGGCTGATTTTGAAAGGCGTTACAGCTATGCGGCCAAGACGCGTCAGTTCGCTGCCTCGCACGCGCTCCGCCAGTCGCGGCTGCAGCCCCAGATCGCCAACAGGCAAGTCGGATCGCCCCAATGACACACACGCTTCGGACGGCTTGCATCTCAGGCTCAAGGCTCGCCGTGTGTCCGGCGGGACATGGCTCGCCGTTGCTGAATGTTCGCTCAATAACGCTAGAGTCGGACCGCCGCCTCGAAAGTGCGCGGCCTAACCTGCGGCGGTGTGCGTGACCCGATACAAGATTGGCTTTCCCTACGTGGGCGATCGCTTCGGCGGCAGCAACATGTCGTCGTTGATCATGGCGAGCGCCCTGACCGAACGGGGGCACGACGTCGTCGTGCTCACGCATGGGCCCGGCCGAGCCTATGACGAAGCCGCCGCGCGCGGCCTCAAAACCGAAATCTTGCCCGCCCTTTCGTCGGTCAGCGGCTATGCGCGCCCCGATCGCGCACGACCCGAGCAGCTTGCCGCGTTTCCGCATTGCTGGAAGGCGATCCGTCAGCACGATCTGAAGATCGTCCACACCAACGACATGACGATCCTTCGCACCTGGGCCCTGCCGACCCTGGCCGCCGGCCGCCATTTGATCGCCCACTGGCGCACGGCCGGAAAGGCGAGCGCTTCGGTCTCGGGCAGCCTGTTGCCGGCCAAGCGGATCATCTCCGTATCCGGCTATTCGAAGGACGTGCTGCCGAATTGGCTGCAGAAGAAGACCGTCGTCGAGTTCAACGCCCTGGAGACGTTCTGGGACGAGGACCAGCGCGCACAGGCGCGCCAGTCGATCCGGACTAAACTCGGCCTGCCGCAGAACGCCGCGCTCATCGGCGTTTTCGGCAACCTGACCAAGCGCAAGCGCGCGCACGTCCTGGCCGATATCTTGAAGGCGATCGACGCGCCGATAAATAGCCGCCCGGTTTACGGGCTGGCGTGCGGTGGTCCGGTCGAGCCGGTCGATACCGATTTCGAGGAGAAGCGGGAAGCCTATGGGCTGCAGGATCGCCTGATCGCTCCAGGCTTTGTTCGTCCCGTTTTCGAATGGATGGCGGCGTGCGACGTGATCCTGGCGCCGGCCGAGCGCGAACCTCTGGCGCGCAACATCCTTGAGGCGATGGCGATCGGAACGCCGGTCATTTCATCGACGGACGGCGGCCTCGTCGAGGTCATCAAAGACAACGAGAACGGCTTTCTCCTGCCGCCGCGCGATATCGACGCCTGGGTTGCGACCGTGCGTCGGGTCCTTTCGGACACCGCCCTGGCGACCCGCATCGCGGCGGCTGGACAAGCTTCGGCGCGGGACCTTTCGGTGCCGAACCATGCGCGCCGGATCGAAGAAATCTACAGCGCGGCCCTGGCTTAAGGGACGGCTCCAGTTGATCACCCTGACCATGGTCCATCTGCAGACGCCGCTCCCCACGCCCCTGCGGGTGGACCGCCCCTGATGCGCATTCTCGGCATCGCCTCCTTCACCCACACGGGTGGCGCCCAAGTGGCGCTCCAACGTCTTGCTCGCAGGCTGCGTGAACGCGGTCACGAGGTGGAGGTCGTCTTTCTCTACGGCGACCCCGCGGAGGCCGAACCCGACATCAAAGCGCGGGTCATGGTGCACACCACGCGCCCAACCGCCGTGGACTACGCCGTCGCTTTCTTCAGGTTGATCCAGGAAATACGCGCCCTGCGCCCCGAGGCGGTCGTCGGCTTCCTGCCGCTTGCGGCGGTGCTGTCGGCGTTGGCCGCTGCGTTATGCGGCGTTCGGGTGCGCATCGCCTCGCAGAGAACACCCGGACCGACGTTCAGCGCCACCATGCAGTTCTTCGATCGGGTGGCGGGAACGCTTGGCGTCTACACCAAGATCGTGTGCGTCTCTCAGGCGGTGGCGGACTCCTTCTGGAACTATCCGCTGGCCTACCGAAACCGCCTGCGCGTGGTGAACAACGGGATCGAGTGGGTCGATGTCGGCGGCGACCGGCGCAAGGCGCGCGCCGCTTTTGGTCTGACCGACGAAGACGTGGCCTTCGTGGCTGTCGGCCGGCTCGAACCGCAGAAGAACTATGCGTTCTTGATCCGGCGTTTCTGCGCGGTGGGAAAGGGCAAGCTCTATATCGCCGGCGACGGCCGCGATGAGCCGGAACTGCGCGCCCTGATCCAGGCCGAGAGTTGCGCCGGACGTGTCGTGCTTCTGGGCTACCTGGACAAGCCGGCCTTGCGAGAACTGCTGACCGCCGCCGATGTCTTCGTGCAGGCCTCATTCTATGAAGGCCAGAGCAACGCGCTTCTGGAAGCGATGCATGCCGGTCTCCCCTGCCTCGCCAGCAATATCTCAATGCAACGGGAGACCGTGGTCGACGAAGGCGGCGTCGCCTGCGCGAAACTCGCGGACCTGCAGGATGAGACCGCCTGGGACGCCGCGATCGAAGACCTCGCCGCGAACCGCGCGGAACGCGAGCGCCTCGGGGCGGCGGGGAAGGCTCTGGTCAACCGTCGCTTCACCCTCCAGCAGATGGTCGAGAATTTCGAACGGGAGATCGCCGAATCCATTGGCGCCTAATATTCCCTCCTGGGCGGGAGACCTCCGTGTGCTCTCGGGGCAATACTAAATAAACCACGTCGGTAGAACCGGCATTAAGGAGCCCTTGCTACCGTTCTCGTGCAGATTAACTGTGCGGAACCATGGTGATGGGCACGAACATTTCGCGGCCATTGAGCGCTATGGGCCTTCTGGTTGCGATCGGCCTTGCGTCGGCGCTCCTCGCCGGCCCCGCCGCCGCGCGCCCCTCGGCCGCGACGCCCAGCCTCATGCCGTCCTACGGCGTCGCGCCGCCGCCGGCTGGCTATCTCGATTTCTGCCTGCGCTTGCCGGCGCACTGCAAGGGCCCGGTGAATGAACAGCCGGCGTCCAGCGAAGAGGCGCTGCGCCCTCTGTCTCAGAATCTCGCCGGCCGCTTCGACTGGACGACGGCCTTCGCCGCCAAGGCCCCGCCGATGAACGCCAGCGTCGCCCCCGGCCAGCATGCCGTCGCGATGAGCAACAGCCTTTGGCGCAAGCTGGACAAGATCAATCGCACCATCAACCAGAAGATCATCCCGGCCAGCGACATCGAGGCGTTCGGCGCCGCCGACTACTGGGCCATGCCGCTGACCGAAGGTCTCGGGGTGAAGGGCAACTGCAAACACTACGTTGTCGAAAAGCGCGAAGCCCTGATCAAGGCCGGCGTGCCGGCCGAAGCTCTGAACATCGCCGTCGCGCGCACGCCTTGGGGCGAAGTGCACGCCGTACTGCTGATTGAGACCCAGGCCGGCGATTATGTGCTCGACAGCCTTTCGCCCTGGATCACGCCGTGGAACGAGACCGGCTACACTTGGCTGCAACGCCAGGTGGACGGCGAGGCCAGTCACTGGGCGAAGGTCGCCTAGCCGGCGATCGTGGGCTTGCCGCTCGCCTCGGCGAGCGCTTAAGGCTGGCCCATGAGGCTGAAGCTGATCAAGACACCCATCGCGGTCGGTCCATCGTTTGCGCGGGCCCTGGCCGGCGCGACCCTTCTGGCCGCCATCGCGCTGTTCGCGGCTCGCACGTCGCCGCTAGCCCCCCCGGCCCGGCTTCTCGCGCGGGTCCTGCCGCTGCCGCAAACCTACGCCGCCTTGGCGGATCAGGCGCTCGCCGATCGGCCGGCCGACTACGCCGCCGCCCGCGCCGCGACCGAGCGTGAACTCTCGTTGGCGCCGAGCCACGCCGAGGCTTGGCTGCGCCTGGCGTTCATCGAGACGGCCGGCGCGTCCGGCCGGCTTACGCCCTCGTCCAACAATGCGCTGAAACAATCCTACCGGCTCGCGCCGATCGATGTCCGGTTCGCCAGCTGGCGGTTGAAGTTCATTCTCGAACACTGGGAGTCGGCGGACGCGGAGGTGCGGGCCGCCGCCATGGATGAAATCGGCGGGCTGTGGAGGGAAACCGCCTTTCGTCGCTCGATGCGAGCCCTGCTGATCTCGCTCGTCAATCCTGCGGGACAGATGGCGCTCAGCTTCAAGATCGCCTCGCTGGAACGACAGCCGCCCCGGCCGGTCGCCGTCCCCTAGGGACCGCGCACCGTGATCGAGAGGTCCTGTTTCAAGGCCTCGGCGGGGGGGACCAAAATGAGACATATTCGATACGGATAGAGGCGCAGTTCTTGCAGCAAGCGAAAGGACTGGAAAAGGTTGTTGTCCATAGGCACAGGTGTGCCATGAACTCGATCTTCCACGACCGTCAGGTCTCGCCGACTATCGCGGCGAGGCCGTCAGTCGTTCAGTCGCGGTTTGCCGTGCGGGTAAAACGCGTGGATAGTTCGGGCGCCGGCAAGCTTAACCAGCGCGCAAGAGACCAGGTGTGACGAAGGGGGTTTGCATGAACGGGTTCGCTTGGGGGCGTTTGGGGCTCGCGATGGCTGTCGCCGTCGGCAGCCTCTCCCTGGCCGCCTGCGCCAGCGGCGGCGCGCCGATGCAGTCCGCGGCGGCGATCGGCGAGCCGACCATCACGCCTCCCGAGTATCACCTGGGCGCGGGCGACAAAATTCGGTTAATTACCTTCAACGAACCTTCGCTGACGGGTGAATTTGACGTTTCCAGCTCCGGCACCGTGCCCCTGCCGCTGATCGGCGAGGTGAAGGCCGTCGGCTTGACGCCGACGCAGCTTCAGGATGCGGTGACCGCCGTTCTGAAGCAAGGCTACCTCAAGGATCCGCGGGTCAGCGTCCAGGTGCTGACCTATCGCCCGTTCTACATCATGGGCGAGGTCAACAAGCCGGGAGAGTATCCGTATGCCTACGGCCTGACGGTGGCCAAGGCCGTGGCGACCGCCAACGGCTTTACCTATCGCGCCGATCAGCGCCGTGTGTTCATTAAACGCCCAAACGACACCAACGAGACCGAGATGCCGCTGGACGCGAACACCTTCATTAGCCCAGGCGACACGGTGCGTATCGCCGAGCGCTATTTCTAGGTCAGTGGGAAAAGTGGGAAGCATGATCATGAGCAAATTTCGTAATGGCCTGACCGCCCTCGCGGTTGTCGCGACGATCCTTCCGCTCGGGTCCGGGGCCGCCATCGCCCAGGTCCAGGCTGCGTCGACGGGCGTTCAACCGGCCGCTGACGTGACCGGCCTTGCACAGCAGCTGCAGCAGACCCTGGATACATCGACGGCGAGCGCGGTGGCCCAGAAGCTGGATTTCGACACCGCTCGCGACCAGCACATCGACGCGATGCAGAACACCATCATCGCCGGCGGCCTGAACCCGCTGGCCGTGCAGCAGGCTCTCAACATCGTGACCGCCGCGACGCGACCGAGCCGCTCGGCGCTGGACGCCCTGCGCCTTCGCGTTGAGGCGACCGTCATGGCCTGCTACAGCGAAGCTCAGATCGCGGCCGCCCGTAAAGGCAAGCCCGAGACCCAGTTCGGCTCCTGCGCCGCCGGCCTTTCCGTGGCCGCGACGGGCGGGACGCCGGCGCCGCTGTTCGATGCCCCGAACTTCGCGGGCGTGAGCGGCGGGGCGGATTACCGAACCGGCTCCTGAAACCTAAGCCCCGGCTAAAGTAAAAATAAGGAAATAACCATTAGGTGGGGTCCGAATATGCGAACGCTAGATAGGATCCAGAATGCGTAAGACTGATACTCGTAAAGGCGCTTTGCTCGCGGCGGCCGCCCTGGTCGCCGTCATGGCTCCGGTCTTTGCGCATGCGCAGGTCGCGGCGTTCGACGAGACCGCCTACCGCGAAGGCGTCTTCACCCGTCAACGGAATGTCGGCGTCAGGCAGCGTCCGCGGCCTGAGTATTCGCCTCTTCCCAAGATGGTGGGCGGCTACCTGATCAGCCCGACCGTCAACATCGAGACGGAACTCAACGACAACATCTACGCGACGAACCAGAACGAAGTGGATGACGTCATCGTCCGCGTTCAGCCGTCGCTGGTCGCGCGCTCGAACTGGGGGCGGCACGCCCTGAACGGGTTCGCGCGCGCGAACTCGATGAACTACCTCGACAACGATCGTGAAAGCGCGACCGATTGGATCGTCGGCGGCACCGGCCGCTACGACGTCAGCCGCGAGGGCGGGTTCCAAGCCGGCGTCTCGACGGAAAAGACGACCGAATCCCGGGTCTCGTCGGGCGCGCGTCTGGATCTGGCGAGCCCCAACCGGTTCGAAGCCACGACCACCTTTATCGGCGCCACGCGCAGCGCGGGACGCATCCGCGTCAGCGGCCAGGCCAATTACCGCGCGGTTCGTTTCGACGACAATCGCGATCGCGCGACGGGCGCCGTCGTGACCCAAGCCTTCCGTGACCGCGACATCTACAACGGCGTGGCGCGGGCGGAAGTCGCCGTCAGCCCCGACACCTCCATCTTCGTCAACGCCGCCGCCAACAAGCGCGAGGGTTCGGGCGTCGTGGCCTCGGCCCGTAGTTCGGATGGCTACGACGTCACCGTCGGCATGAACTTCGATCTCGGCGGCTTGGCGCGCGGCGAGGTGAGTGTCGGCTATCTCGAGCAGGAGTACGACGCCCCCTTCGCTTCGGTGACCGGCATGTCCGCTCGCGGCCGAGTGGAATATTTCCCGACCCAGCTGGTCACGGTCACCGCGACGCTCGAGCGCGGGGTCGAGGACTCGCCGGTGGCGGACGCGGCGGGCTACATTAATACCTCGGCGATCCTGCAAGCCGACTACGAACTGCTCCGCAACCTCATCCTCACCGCCAGCGCCAACTACGGTGACGACGACTACGCCGGCATCGATCGTCGCGATAAGCGTTGGGGTGTGGCGGTCGGCGCGAACTACCTGGTTAGCCGGACGGTGGGCCTCAACCTCGCTTATCGGCACTACGATCAGAATTCCGAAGGCGCGAATTCGGGCCGGAGCTATACGGTCAACGCGCTTGTGGCGGGCCTCGCATACCGCTTCTAGATGATATTCAAACTGACTTTTCTTGCAGGCGTACCATGACCGACGAGACCATCGCGGCTCACTACCCGCGCTCCGAGGCCAACTTGGCCCCACCGCTACGCGACGAGCCTCTTGATATTCGGCAAGTCGTGTCGGTGGTCGTCCGTCGTGCGCCGCTGATCGCGGTTATCATCGTTGCGATCTTCGCTCTTGCCGTCGCCGCGCTGTTCACCGCCAAGCCAACCTATTCGGCCACCAGCCAAGTCGTGATCGAGGGCCGCTCCGAGCGGGTCATCGACATGGAGCAGGTCACGGCCGAAACGAACCGTGACAACCCCACCATCGATACCGAGGTCGAGGTTCTCCGCTCGCCCGTCCTCGCCCTCCGGGTGGTCAAGGCGCTCTCGTTGGACAACGACCCCGCGTTCAGCCCCGCGGAGAAGAAGCCGGGGCCCCTGGACGCGATCCGCAAGCTGGTCGCCGGCTCGGCGCCCGCCGCGCCGCCCCCGACGCGCGATCAGATTCAAGCGGGCATCGCCCGTCAGCTGCTGACGAATCTTACCGTCCGCCGCGTGGGCCTGACCTATGCAATCAACATCACCTACAGCTCGGAGTCGGCGAACGACGCCGCGCGCATCGCCAACGCCTTCGCCGAGCAGTATCTAGCCAGCCAGCTGGACACCAAGTACGAAGCGACCCAGCGCGCCAGCGCCTGGCTGAACTCGCGCCTGGCGGGCCTGCGCTCGCAGGTCGAAAACGCCGAGGCTCAGGTTCAGCAATACCGCGCGGCCAACGGCCTGCTCGCCAGCTCGGGCGGCGACACCCTGACCCAGCAGCAGATTTCCAGCCTCAGCTCGCAGCTGGCGACCGTGCGTGCGGACCAGGCCGAGCAGGAAGCGCGGCTGGCGGCCGCCCGTCAGCAGATGCGCGGTGGTCAGTTGGGCGAGGATCTCGGGGCCGCCTTGAGCTCGCCCGTCATCACCCGCCTGCGCGATCAACGTGCGCAGGCGAGCCGTGAAGTGGTCGACCTGCAAGGCCGCTACGGCGAACGCCACCCGGACCTTCAACGCGCTCAGCGCCAGCTCGCCGACATCGACACCCAGATTCAGGGTGAAGTCGGCCGCATCATGTCGAACCTAGAAGCCCAGGTGCAGATCGCCCGCCAACGCACGGCGTCGATTGAAGGCAGCCTCGGCGCTCAACGCGGCGCCCTGAGCACCGGCGCCTTGGCCCAGGTGAAGCTCAACGAACTTGAGCGCAACGCGGAATCGGCGCGCACGCTCTATCAATCGTTCCTCGATCGTTTCAAACAGACGACCGCCCAGCAGGGCATTGAGCAATCGGAAGCGCGGATCGGCGCCCTGGCTGTTCCGCCCAAGGCGCCCAGCGCGCCGAAGCCTGCGCTTTATCTTGGCGGTGGGCTGATCGCCGCCGTTCTGGCCGCCGCCTTGGTGGTGATCGCCGCCGAGCTCTTCGACAACGGCATCACCAGCGAGGTCAATCTCGAGACTCGCCTGAAGATCCCGTCGCTCGGAGCCGTGGCCGACCTCGCCTCCCTGCCCAGCAATGAACGGTCGGGGAAATCGCATCTTTCGCCGGCGACGTTCATTATCGAAAAGCCGCTGTCGAGCTTCGCCGAAGCCTTCCGCGGCTTGGCGGCGAACCTGAAGTTCACCCAGGAAGGCCGCCCCGCCCAGGTCATCGCCGTCACCTCGGCCCTTCCGGGCGAAGGCAAGACCACGACCGCGCTTTGCCTGGCCCGCAGCATAGCTCAATCGGGCGAGCGGGTTGTGCTGGTCGACTGCGACCTGCGTCGTCGCGCGAAGAACGCGCCCAGCGCCGATCAACCGGTCAGCGGCCTGCGCGAAGTTCTGGAGGGCGACGCCACCCTGCAGCAGGCCATCGTCAAGGATAGCCAATCCAGCGCCTATCGCCTCGCACGCTCGGGCGCCGACCGCGAGGTCGCCACGGATCTGCTCGGCGGGCCTGAGATGGACAAGGTCATCGAGGATTTGCGCAGGCACTTCTCGGTGATCATTCTGGACACCGCCCCGGTGCTGGCCATCGCTGAAACCCGGGTTCTGGCGACCAAGATCGACGGCGTTCTTTTCCTGGTGCGGTGGCGGAAGACTCCCCACCAGGCGGCGGCCATCGCCCTGAAGAGCCTGCAGGCCGTGGGCGCCAACATCATCGGCGCCGCCCTGACCCAGGTCGACATGCGGGAACAGCGCCGCACCGCCTTTGGAGACGCCGGCTATTACTACGACAAGTACAAGACCTACTACACTTAGGCGGCGGCGCGCCTCCAACAGGCGCGATCACGTCTGGATGGTTCTGGAACGGCGAGCGCTCCTGGCGCTCGTCGTTCTTGTCTTTGCGGAACACCTTCTCCTCGGTGCGGCCAACCCCAGCGTCGCGCTGCTGTTCGCGGGCTGCCAAGCCGGCGGATTGCTGTTTTACCTCTCGAGCGCGAAGGGGCGGCGCACCCTGAGTCACCTGCGTTTCGACCCATTGATGCTGGGCGCCTTCGGGCTGGTCGTCTTCCTGGGCCTTGCAAGCGCGGCCCCAGGTATCGGTTGGGCGATGGAGCCGCATCTGGCGCTGACCGACACGGTCAAGCTTTGCGGGTTGGCCTGCCTGTTCGTATCCGCCGCCCTGGCGCTCAGCTCCCGACGACGGGCCCGCCAGCTCTTCGCACTGCTGCTGCGCGGAAGCCTTGTCTATCTGGCCCTGGTGCTGGCGCTCTACGCGGCGGCGCCCACCCACCTGTACGGCGTCGAGAAGTTCACCGCCGAGTCCCGCTTCACCGCGAGTTTCATCAGCGCCAACACCGCCGGAACGCTCTCGGCGGCGTTCATGCTGATCGGCGTGACCCTCGTGATCCGGCGCATGCAGAAGACAGCGGCGGATACGCCGTCGCACAACCTCTGGCGCGACTTCCTGGTCCGCGGTTGGCCCGACGCCCTGGCCCTTCTGGCGGCCATGACCGCCCTGCTGCTGACGGGTTCGCGTTCAGCCTCGGCCATCGGTCTCGTCCTGCTGATCGGATTGCTGGCCTTGGCGGCGAAAGACGCCGACAGCGGCTGGCGGAAGCTTCGCAGCCTGATCTACTGGATTCTGCTGGCGGGCGTGCTCATCCTCATCGCCAATGTCGGCGGCCTGGGTGCGCGCTTCGCCCGTGTGGCGACGGACGCGCCGCTGCGGGGCGAGTTGCTGAGGGTTCACTGGAACGCCTTCACCCAGTCCCCACTCCTCGGGCACGGAGCAGGCGCGTTCGAACCGCTCAACCGCGCCGCCGTCACGCCGGACAATCTGGAACTGCTGCCTACGGTCGGCGCGGTCCATAACGTCTATCTGCAATGGCTCGAACAGTCCGGCGTGATTGGGGCCGGCGCCATGGCGATCTGCCTCGCCCTCGTTCTGAAGGCGATCGCGATGGCGTCGCGTCGCCGCTGGACGCGGCGATGGACAGGGTTGATCCTGGCGATCAGCGCGCTTTTCCTGATGCACGGCTTTACCGACTATGCGCTGGAAATCCCCTCGATGAGCGCATTCTGGACCTTGCTGCTGGGAGCAGGCTTCGGCCTGAACGCGACACGGCGCTCGCGTAGGCGGCGGTCGACCGCCCCCGCGGAGGCCGCCCAGTGAAAATCCTGTTCTGCCACAACAACATGCCCGGCCAGTTCAAGCATCTGGCGCGCGCCTTGGGCGAGATGGCGGAACACCAGGTCGCCTTCATCACCAAGCGCCGCGACGTCGAAATTCCAGGCGTGCACAAGCTCGTCTACGAACCGCACCGGGCGGCCGCCCCCCAGACCCACCATTATGTCCGGCTGCTGGAGAACGGCGTGCTGAACGCGCAGCAGGTTGCGCGCTTCTGCCAATCGCTGAAGGACATCAACTTCTACCCCGATGTGGCGGTGGTCCATCCGGGCTGGGGCGAAGGCCTATTCCTGCGCGAGCTGTTTCCTGAAACCGCCATCGTCAACTACTGCGAGTACTACTACCAAGCGCGCGGCGGCGACGTCGGCTTCCTCGCGCCCGCCGAACTCGACGATGTCTGCCGGCTGCGGATCCGCAACGCTCACCTGCTGCTCGCCCTGGAGGCCTGCGATGCCGGCTGGAGCCCGACCCACTGGCAGAAGAGCCGTCACCCGGCGGATCTTCGACACAAGATCCGGGTGATGCCCGACGGCGTCGACGTCGATCTCTGCCGTCCCGATCCTACCGCCACCCTCAGCCTCCCGACCGGCGAAACGCTTCGCCACGGCGATGAGGTCGTCACCTTCGTGGCCCGCCACCTGGAGCCCTACCGCGGCTTTCACACCTTCATGCGCGCCCTGCCTCGCCTACTGGCCGCGCGGCCCAATGCTCGGGTGGTGATCTGCGGAGCGGAGACCGGCGGTTATGGCGCGGCGGCCCCCGATGGCCAGACCTGGCGCAGCCTGCTTGAGGCCGAGACCGGCCTGGATTCATCGCGCGTGCACTTCGTCGGCTGGATCGATCAACCGACCTATCGCGCCTTGCTGCAGGTTTCGGCGGTGCACGTCTATCTGACGGTCCCCTTCGTCCTGTCGTGGTCGTTCCTCGAAGCCATGGCCTCCGGCGCCGTGCTCGTCGCGTCGGATACGGCGCCGGTGCGCGAAGTGTTGGTTCACGGCGACAACGGCTTTCTGACCGATTTTCATAGTCCGGAACGACTCGCCAACGACATCGTCGAGGCCTTGGACCACCCCAGACGTCTCAATGTATCTCTGGAAGCGCGGCAGACGATTGTCAGGGATTATAATCTGACAAAGGCGCTGCCCGCGCAGATCGCCATGCTTCACGAAGTGGTCGGCGCACGCCGCCGTTTCATGGATTCGACGCCTTAACGCTTTGTCGTAGCGATGGCCGTCACTTGCGCCTTGCCGGGCGCGCACCCCGCGACCCTGAGGAAGCAGGCCCGGCCGGCGGCTCCAAGGCGTCTGCAAAAGGCGTCGGCGACGGAGCGGTCCGCGAAGCCGGCGGCGAGAACGCGGTAGGCGGTCCGCCCCTCAACCTTGGCCGTCTGCACCGCCCATTGCGCCGGCGCGGCCGGAAACAGGGCTTCGAGCTCCGTCTTGGCGCGGGCCGCATTGACGCCATCGGGAAAGGCGCCGGCCTGGACCGCGCAGACAGCGATCGGCGCAGAGGTCGCCGCCGCCTGGCCGACAGAAGCGACCGGTGAGGGGCGCGGCGTCGCAGCAGCAGGAGCAGCAGGAGCAGGCGTCGCGCCCGGGGACGCCTTCGCCGCCGGTGACGAGGCCTCCACCTGACTCTCGGAGACGGCCGGTCGGAGCACTGGGGCGGCGGCCGGCGGCCGCGGCGTGGCGGCCAGAACCCCGACGGTGGGCGTGCGGTCGTTCATCGCGACGGGAGCAGAAGGCTTGCCCAACGATGCGCCGGGCGGACGGCTTGGTGACGCGGGCGCCGGGACAGATGCGGCAGCCGGCGCGCTGTCCAAGGCCAGATCGGCCAAGGTCAGACGGCCGACGGCCTGCAGAAGGGTCATCCGCGCCACATAGGCGTCGCGCTGAGCCGTAGCGAGGGAAATGCGCGCCGACAGCACATCCTGCTGTAGATCGAGCACATCGAAGGTCGATCGCAGGCCGGCGTTGAGTTCGTACTCGCCGCCGCGATAGGCGGTGTCAGCGGCTTCCACCTGTTGCTTTGAGCTCTCGATGATCGCGTCGGCGGCCTGCATCCGGTTCCAGGCGTTGGCCGCCCCCTCTCGCGTGAGGCGTTCGCTGCTGTCCTGCGAGGCCAGGGCGCTGCGCTCGGCGGCTTCGGCCTGACGGACGCCGGCGTTTACCGCCCCGCCCTGAAACAGCGGCACGCGCAGATTCAGCCGAACGCCATAGCTGTCCTGCTGCTGGATGGCGCCCGCGAGGCCGTTCGCCCCAATCGAATAGCGATTGTTCGCCCGATCGGCGCTGGCGTCGAGGCTGAGATAGGGCATGCGCTCGGCCTTTGCCCGCCGGATCGCCGCCTCGGCCGCGGTCGTGCGCGACTCGGCGGCCTTGATGGTCGGCGCGTTACGCAAGGCAATGGCCTCGGCCTCCTCGGCCGAGGCCGGCAGGCCCGGCAACGGCGGCGTCGGCGCTAGCGTGCCAGGCGCCTGGCCGACAATGCGGGCATAGGCGGCTCGGCTGACCGCCAGGTTCGCTCGCGCCGCTTCGGCGCCCGATCGCGCTTGCGCGAGGCGCGCTTCCGTCTGGGCGATATCGGTACGAGTGACTTCGCCTTCACGAAACCTCGCCTGAACGCCGGTCGACTGTTTGCGCAGCGCCTCGATGTTCTCCAGGCGATTGGCGAGAATGGCCTCATCACGCAGGATATCGGCGTAGGCCGTGATGGCCTGACCGAGAACCAACTGTTCGGTCTGGCGCAGGTCGAACTCGCTCGCCTGGGCGTTGGCCTTGGCGCGTCGAGTTTCCTGGCTGATGCGGCCGCCGGCGTAGAGCGCCTGGCTGACCCCAAGCTGCAGCGCCGAGTCCGTTTGCGACTGGCTGGTGTCCGCGGCCGAGCCGCCGCCGTACTTCAGATTGATCTGGGTCTCGCCGGCCGAACTGGTGAACGTCGCCTGCGGCAGGCCGGGCGCCCGGGCCGCGTCCACGCCGGCCGTCGCGGCCGCCACCTGGGCGCGCTGATAGGCCAGATCGGGATTGCCGCGATAGGCAAGTTGCAGGGTGTCGGCGAGCGTCTCAGCGCGCGCCTGCCCGGTCACCAAGGCGACCGCCGCCAGTAAAGGGATCAGGTTAGCGTGTGGAGTCATCGCATTTACCTTTGGTAACCTGCGAATCTCCAGCGACCAAGCCCCATCGAGGGGCTGTCTACAGGTGCGGCGCACACACCGGCAAACAGCCCCGAAGCGATGCAGTAAAGTCTGGGATCAGGCCGCGACAGGCGAAGCGCGACCGATCGAGGCGTAGGTGAAGCCGGCGCGCACCATTTCGTGGGGACGATAGATGTTGCGCAGATCGACGACGACTGGGGCCTTCAGCAGGCCCTTCAGGCGATCGAGATCGAGCGCCCGGAACTGATCCCATTCAGTGAGGATCAGCAGCACGTCGGCGCCTTCAGCCGCTTCGTAGGGGCCAGCGGTGAAGTTGACGCCCGGGAGCATCTTCTCGGCTTCATGACGCCCCTCGGGATCGAAGGCGTTGACCACCGCGCCGCGGGCCTGCAGCGCAGGCAGGATATCGAGGCTCGGCGCGTCGCGCATGTCGTCGGTGTTCGGCTTGAAGGTCACGCCCAGCACGCCGACCGTCTTGCCGTTCAGATCTTCGGAACCCAGAACCGCAGCGACCTTGTCGGCCATCGCCTTCTTGCGCGCTTCGTTCACCGCGACGGTCGTCTCGATGAGCTTGGTCGGCGCGCCGTAGGCCGCCGCCGTCTTGACGAGCGCCAGGGTGTCCTTCGGGAAGCAGCTGCCGCCATAGCCCGGACCGGCGTTCAGGAACTTCGAACCGATACGCTTGTCCAGGCCGATGCCGCGGGCGACCTGCTGCACGTCCGCCCCGACCTTCTCGCAAAGGTCCGACATCTCGTTGATGAAGGTGATCTTCATCGCCAGGAAGGCGTTGGCGGCGTACTTGATCAGCTCGCTGGTGCGGCGGCCAGTGAACACGATCGGCGTTTCGTTGAGCGAAAGCGGCCGGTAGAGATCGCGCATCACCTGCTGGGCCTCTTCGTCGTCGGTGCCGACGACGACGCGGTCGGGACGCTTGAAGTCCTCGATGGCGGCGCCTTCGCGCAGGAACTCGGGGTTCGAGACCACCGCGAACCGGGCGTTCGGATTGACCCGCTTGATGATGGCCTCGACCTCGTCGCCCGTACCGACCGGCACGGTCGACTTGGTGACGACCACCGTGAAGCCCTCGATCAGGCCGGCGATTTCCTCGGCGGCCGCGTAGACATAGGACAGGTCGGCATGGCCGTCGCCGCGACGCGTCGGTGTGCCGACCGCGATGAACACCGCGTCGGCTTCCTTGATCGCCTGAGCCCCTTCGAGGGTGAAGAACAGACGCCCTTCGCGCACGTTCCGCGCGACCAGATCATCCAGACCCGGCTCGAAGATCGGGATTTCACCGCGTTCGAGACGTTCGATTTTCGAAGGGTCCTTGTCGATACACGTAACAACGTGGCCGAAGTCTGCAAAGCAGGCCCCCGACACTAGACCGACGTAGCCCGTACCAATCATTGCAACGCGCATAGGTGTGACCCACGATTATTAGATTTAGCCGCTGTCTTCTAGACGAGCGGCATGGGGATGGACATAGGCAAGGTGCGTCGCCGCAAAAATTTTGCTGCGGCGCCACATAAAAAGCGAAACGCCATACGCTCGGGCACGGCCGAGCCCTGCACAATGCGTTCAAAAGATGACTTTTTGACTGACGAACAGCGCGCCTTTCCAGCCTCCGGAGCCAGAGCTTGGCTCATGCGGCGGCGCGGAATGGGCCGCGCTCTCACCGAGCCACCGCCAACATTTCCTCATAGCGATCGAGATAGGCGGTCTCGCTGAAATCAAGCCCCCGCGCGCGCCGCTCGGCTGCGGCGCCTTGGGGATCGACGGTCCGGGTCGACTCCAGAATCGACGCGGCCATCGCATCGACATCGCCCACCGGCGTCAGGGTTCCGAAGCGTCCATCGCGCAGAATTTCCGCCGGGCCGAAGGGACAGTCGGTGCTGATGACCCGGGTCCCGAGCGCCAGGGCCTCAGCCACGACGATCGCGAAGCCTTCGAAATCCGAAGCGAGCACCAGAGCGTGAGATTTGGAGATCCAAGCGTAGGGGTTGGTCTGGAACCCGGCGAAGAAGACGTCGTCCTGAACCTCCAAGCTCGCCGCAAGGTCCCGTAGCTCCTGCTCCAAGGCCCCCGCCCCCAGCAAGACCAGCCTCATCGGGACGTGACCGCGAGCCTTGGCGAACGCCCGGATCAGCAGCTGGGGATTCTTCTGAGGCTCCAACCGGTTCACGCTGATGAAAACCGGCGGCTCCCCCGGCCTGAACCAGGCATGGTCGATGGGGGCGCCGGCGATCTCGAGAACCCGGTCGGAAACCGCGGGATTGTAGACGACGCGCAACTTCTCGGTCGGCACGCCGATGGCGGCATGGGCGTCGTCCGCGACCCCTGACGAGACGGCGGCGACAAATCTGGCCCGGCGGTAGAACACCGGCGCCATCTCGTAGACGGTTCTTATCCAGTCGCGCTTGGTCTGCAGGGCCCGCGTGTAGGTGTTGTGCTCGGTAGCGATCAGCGGCGCCGGGTTGAAAGCGAGGATCAGGGCTATCGCCGTCATCACGTTGATGAAGGTCTGGTGACCGATCACCGCCTCAGGTTTGGCCCGCCGCAGATACCGCGCGATCTTGAGGAAGATGAAAGCGCGCGCGCCGCCCAGCTCCACGATGTTGATGGAGCGATTGAGCTTGTCGAGCACGGGCCCCTTCTTGCGCCACAGCAGGAGGTCAACGGTGTAACCGCGAGCCTCCAGCCCGTTGACGAGCCGCGCTGTCGCCAGCTCCGCCCCGCCGCCCGCCATGCTGAGGCAGATCACGGCGATCCGTTTGCCCTTGGGCTGAGTTTCGCTCATCCGGGATGCCACCGTAGGTCAGGTCTGAGGGTCGCCAAAATCCGGCTTGCCGGGGGAACTACATCGGCTACGAACGCCATTCACCCTGCGGTGACGATAGCGGGCTCGGCGTCTTGCCCTACCTCCGGGGGCAGGTCTCCTTCGACGATCTCTTCAAAGGAGCCGACGCGCACGATCCGCCCCGCCTGGAGTTCGACAATCATGTCGCACGAGGCCAGGGTGCTCAGCCGGTGGGCGACGACGAGCATGGTCAGGTCGCGGCTGAGCGAGTTGATCGAGGCCATCACCGCCGTTTCAGTGGCGCTGTCGAGCGCGCTGGTCGCTTCGTCGAGCACGAGGACGTCGGCTCCCTTATACAACGCGCGCGCGATCCCGATGCGCTGGCGTTGCCCGCCCGAAAGCCGGACGCCGCGTTCGCCGACCCGGGTCTCATAGCCCTCCGGCAGGGCTTCGACGTAGTCGGCCAGTTCCGCCTTGCGGGCAGCGTCGCGAACCGCGTCCATGTCGATATTCTTGGCCTCCTTACCGAAGGCGATGTTGGCGGCGATGCTGTCATCGACCAGAAAGATGCTCTGCGGCACGTGAGAGATGTTCATCTGCCAGGAGGAGCGGTTGGCCGCGTTGATCGCCACGCCGTCGATCTTGATGGCGCCGGCCGAGGGGTCGAGCAGACCCATGATCAGGTCGATGGCCGTACTCTTGCCGCTTCCGGTCTTGCCGATAAAGCCGACGCGCTTGCCTTTGAGAATCTGCAGGTCGACGCCCTTCAGCACAAGATCGGCTTCAGGCGTGTAACGGAACGACAGGTTGTCGAGCGTGATGTCTTGCTTGAACGCCATTCGCTTCGGCGGCGGTCCCTTGTCGACCTTCACGGGGCGGTCCAGCAGGGTGAGCACGTCCGCTACATCGCGATGGCCGCCCAGCGCTTGCGACCAGGACAGGAAAACCTGCTGCAGGAGGGGCATCAGGCGCTGAGCACCGAGCGCGAGCGCACCGAGCACCGGGATCGCCTGCAGCAGGCCGCCTTGGGTATTGTTGAGAATGATCGCCATCAGAACTATCAGGCTCATCCCGACGGATTCAATGATGTAGCGCGGCGCTGCGCCGATGAAGGCGTTCGTCGCCTGGGCGTCCTTCAGGATCGTGTCGATGCGGTTGAACTTAGCGAGGTAGACCGGTTGCGCCTGGTCGAGGATCACATCCCTGATGCCGCCAAGACCTTCTTGAATGGTCTGGAAACGCTGCGTCTGGCTCTTGGCGATCTTGGTGCTGTTCGACTTCAGGCGCTTGCGAGTAAGCAGTGTGACGAGAAGGTAGATGCCGCCAAAGCCGAAGGCCGCCGAGAAGGCGATCGTGAGGTTTACCGCCATCATGGCGCCGACAATCGAAACCGCGATGACCAGCGAGGATACGCCGATCATCAGCGGCTTGATGACATTGGTCACCACCGTATTGACCTTCTGAATCCCCGACAGCGATACACTGCTGTTCTGAAGCGCGTGCTCGCTGTAGGGCATATAGAGTGTCTTGGTGTAGATCTTGATGCTCAAGTCGTGGCCGATCCTGTGCGCGAACTTGTTGTTCACATAGGCCAGCGCGATGCGGATCACCCCCGACGCGATCGCCACGAAGCCGAAAAGACCGGCGATCGGCATGAGCAGTTGATGCGGATCGGTCCAGCCGAAGACATCCATGACCCAGGAAATCTTGGGGTTTTCCGCCACCAGCTTGGGGTTGGTCATCAGCGCCAGGAAGGGAACGATCGCGCCGATCGTGACCAGTTCGGCGAGGGCCCCCATGAGGATCAGGACCATCACCCCCAGCAGCTGCAGCCGGCGCTTGGCCGACAAGTGACCGGAGAGCCGGACGAGTCCATGGAGCGTGTTGTTGTCACTAGCCATTTAGGAGAACCATTGCCCCATATACATTGGTCGCCGCATCATACGGCGCATTAAACGCGCAGTCCCAAGGCGTGGCGCATGCCGCGACCTCGTCACCAAATCCGATCCGCCACAGCTGCTTCCGCTCACTGTTTCGAGAAGGAAGCCATGAGGCGGTGATACCGCTCAACCCCGAATGCGGTCGCGCCCGCCCTTGCGAGCAAGGACCCGTCGTTACCCTTCAGGCCCAGATCCCGGCTCCGCTTGAGCGCCGCGCGCCCGAAGGGAAGGTCGCCGAGCCTGAATGCTTTCTTGGCGTTGCGGTATAGATAGCGCGCTAGCAGATTTCGCTTCTCTTGCTCGTCAAACAGGGAACTTTCGACCTGGAGCAGCTTATCAGCGACCACGAGCAGCGGCGTATAATCGCTGCCCGCCGTGATACGATACTCAGCCGCGTGCTGAAAATAGACGCCGGCTCCCCGCCGGCAGGTCGCGATCTTGGCGCCCCGCAGAAGCGCCCGCAGGACAAGCTCGCCATCTTGAACGCGCTTGAGACCCTCGTCCCATCCATCGATGCCGCGGATGAAGTCAGATCGCCAGAGGACCGAGCAAGGCGGGATGGATTTCTGCTCGATCAACCAACTCTCGAAAGCGTGCCTGGGCGACCGGAACTCCGGCAGGCGTCGGTCGCAGGCGTTGGTGTCTTCGTTCAGCTTGATCCAGGGCGCGAAGGCCACATCGGCGTCCGAGCTGCGGAGGGCCTCCACCAGGCTGGCGAGCACCTCGCCGCTCAGATAGTCGTCGCTGTCGAGAAACATGACGTAGGGCGAGGTGGTTCGACCCAGACCGAAATTCCGGCTGTAAGGCGCGCCGCGATTCCGGTCGTTCATGAAGACGGAGATGCGAGGATCGCTGATCGCCTTGAGCAGGCTTTCTGTCTCAGCGGAGTTATCATCGATCACCACGATGACCCGGGCCCGGACCCCCGGCTGTCCCAACACCGACATGACGGCGCGCTCGATCGTCCCCACCGCCTTGTAGGAGGGGATGACGACCGTGAGTTCGCTCGAGACCGGTTCGGCCTGCTGCATGGGACGCAATTTCCTTCACATCATCACGGCCGGGGCCGCAGACTGCGCAATGAAATTCAGAACGCGGAGGCGACCTTCTGCTCCAGTTCCAGGCAGAGCGCCTGGCATCGGTCGCGGTCGAGCTCCCCATAGTCCGCCTTGAGGTCGGCGGGGTCCAAGATCAGATTGTCGGCAATCCCGAAATCGGTGAAGATTCCGATGATCTTCTCGTCCTTATTCGCCTCCACCAACGCAACAGGCTTCGCGCCCATATAGGCGGCCATAAGTAAACAATGCAGCCGATTGGAGTAGATTTCGGCGACATCACCATAAGCAGCCAGCGATCCGTCGATGCTGTCTGACAACGTCAGGCTCGCGGCTCTGTCCGCCCGGTGGCGATCATGGAGGCTCCGCATGAAGGCGTCGTCGCGCCGCACTTGCGAGACGAATTTCAGAGGCCGCTCCCTGGGCAGCTTCGCGACGACTTCATCGACCCAAGCGGTCAGTCGCGCCGCGTCCCCGGCGTCACGGTCGACCCTAAAGGAGAAGGCGGCCACGTTGCGATCCTCCATCCGGGGCGGATCGCGATAGAGCCCGAACGACAGGTCAGGAATGAGGCCATCGCAGCGCAGGCCGATCTTCTGCAGATATTCGGCCGTCTTGGCGTCGCGCACTAGATGTCGGTCCATAAGCCTGATGCGGCGGCCGATGAGCTTTTGGTGTCGCGGCCCGATTCTCGAATAAGACGGCCCGAACTGGAAGAAGTGCACGCCCAGCGCCCGCAGCAGGCCATAGAATTTATACTGCGCTGTCATACGCAAAACGAATTTCTTGCCCTTCTCTCCCGTAATCCCGCTCGGCAGAAAGAAGAACGCAAGCCTCGTCTTCTGCGAACGCGCCTTGAGAACCCGGCGGAAAATGTCCCGGAGAGGTTCCTTCTCGACGATGGAGAGGCGAGCGGGGTCTATCGTCGCCAGAATGTCCTTGGCGAAGAAGGTCGGGACTTGGGACACATCGACCACGATGTCGGAATGATGGGAGACGAGGCTGAGCAGTTCCCGGATGATGAGAGCGTCCCCGACGTTCTCGTACTGAGCGGTAATTCTGAAGAAGCTCAGTGCTCTCTGCTCAGACACCACACATCGCTCCCGCTCGGATCAGCTGCGCGCAGCCGCCAATTGCTGCGTCGCAACATACCCGAAGCGCGAGCCTCGCGCCATCGCTAAGGGCATCCTGAGCGAACGAACGCTCGGGATGCCCCGCAGGCTAGAAGATGAAGTCAGACGCCGTCAGGACCGAAGCCTGCAGGTGTTCGAAGGTGATCGAGTCGCCCGCGGCGGTGCTGACCACCGTGTCGGCTCCGACCTGGGCGATGTGAAGGTCGGCGAACCCGAGGCCCGTCTCCTTCAGATCGAGACGATCGACGCCGTGCTCGTAGTCGACGATCGTGTCCTTGCCCCAATGGCTGGAGAAGACGAACCGATCCCAGCCGCCCAGGCCGCCGGAGAGGCGGTCGTTGCCGGCCCCGCCGTTGATGACGTCGTTGCCGCCATGGCCTTGGATCACGTCATTGCCTGCTCCACCGAGCAGGGTGTCGGCGCCGCCGTAGCCGAGCAGGCTGTCATCGCCATCGCCGCCGTTGAGGACGTTGGCGCTGTTGTCGCCCGACAGCCGGTCGCCGAACCGGCTGCCGACCAAGCTCTCGATACTGCTGTAGGTGTCGCCCCTGGCCTCTCCGGCGTTGCCGGCAGGCTTCAACAGGTCGGCTACGATCGCCCCCGTCGCGTTTGTGTAGTCGACGGCGTCTCGCCCGACGCCGCCCGTGAAACGGTCCGCTCCGCTCGTGCCGACGAGGATGTCGTCGCCGGCGCCGCCGGTCGTCGAAACCTGCGAAGGCGTCGTGTCGGCGCCATGGTCGTCGATCGGCGCCGGATCTGTGGTCGGCGGTGTGACCGGCGTCGTGGGCGGCGCGACCGCGCCGGTCCCGAAGCTGAAGTCGGTGGCGGTGATCAGCGACGCCTTGGTGTCGGCCAGGGTGATGCTGTCGCCGGTCGCCGCGGAAATCACCGTGTCGGCGCCGACCTGCTGGATGGTCAGATCCTTAAACGCCAGGCCTGTCTCCGACAGGTCGATCTTGTCAAGGTTGTCCTCGTAGTCCTTGATCACGTCCTTTCCCCAGCCGGACGAGAAGCTGAAGCGGTCCCAGCCGCCGAGGCCGCCGGACAAGGTGTCATTGCCCGCTCCGCCGTTTATGACGTCATTGCCGCCATGACCTTGGATCGCATCGTTCCCGGCTCCGCCGAGCAGGGTGTCGGCCCCGCCGTAGCCGAGCAGGCTGTCATCGCCATCACCGCCGTTGAGGACGTTGGCGCTGTTGTCGCCCGACAGCCGGTCGCCGAACCGGCTGCCGACTACGTTTTCGATACCGCTGTAGGTGTCGCCCGCCGCCTCTCCGGCGTTCCCCGCCGGCTTCAGAAGATCGACCTTCACCGCTGCGGCGGCGTTCTCGTAGCTCGCGCTGTCGCGGCCGGCGCCCCCGATCAGGGCGTCGCTTCCGAGGCCGCCGTCCAGCACGTCGTCACCCGCGCCGCCCTCGAGGCGGTCATTGCCCGCCAGGCCGACCAGCTTGTCCGATCCGTCGGTTCCTTTCAGACTGTCGGCCTTGGCCGTGCCGACAACGCCGCCCGTCGGCGGAGGCGCGGCTTCATCGACGTCCGTGACCTTGATCTCGACCGTGGTCTTGGCGGAACCCGCGCCGTCCGACACCGTGACGCCGACGCGCAGGGTTGAGGCGGTTTCGTAGTCGAGCGTTTGGCCAGCCTTCAGGTAGAGGTCCGACCCCTTCACATAGAAGCGCGGATCATCGACCGTGTAGGTGAACTGCCGGAAGGCTTCGTTCTTGTCCGGATCAGTGACGACGAGGCTCGCGACCTTCGTCTCGACGGTGGTGTTTTCCGCCACGCTCTTCACATCGGAAGCCGAGATGCCGGTCACGGCGTCGTTGATGTCGGCGACCGTCAGCTGCACAGCCTTGGAGAAGCTGGCCACGCCGAGGTGAGCGGTGACATCGACCGACATCTGGCTGGCTTGCTCATAGTCGAGCCCGGCCCCGGCCTTCAGATAAAGTCCGCCGTCGTGCACCGAGAAGCGCTCGTCGTTGACGGTGTAGACCGCGCCTTCGACGCCCCCGCTCAGATGCAGACTGGCGACGCGGATTTCGATCATGGCGTTCTCGGCGACCTGGGCCACCTGGGTGACCTCGATGCCAAGGGCGACGCCGACCATGCCGCTATGGGTCAGGTTGAGCACCACGCCGGCCCAGCCGGCGCCGTCTCGGGCCACCAGCACGACTTCGACCGTCGGCTCCTCGCTGAAATCGATGGTTTCGCCAGCGTTCAGATAGAGCCCGCCATCGTGCACCGAGAAGCGCGGATCGCTGCTCAGCACCGGCACATCCGACGGCTGGCCGTCGCCCGAGAATATCTGCAGGTCGGCCAGGCGCAGCGGTTGCGGCGTCTGGTTGTCCTGCTGCACGGTGACGGTCGGCGGATCGTAGGTTTGCACCTCGTCGGTCACCGTCCCCGCACGCGACGACAGCATCTTGCCACCGCCGTCGAGCGTGTTGAGGCCGGTGAGCAGCTGCCCCGGCGGCTTGTTGGTGAAGTTGATCAGCCGAACGTCGCCGCTGTAGTCGCCGTCGGTCTTCTCGGCGGTGTTGTTCGAAACTTCGATAACGCCTTTCGATGTGCCCTCTAGGGCATGGAAGTCGATCGCGTTGCCGCCCGGCGCGATATCGACGTCGACGAAGTGGTTGCCCACCACGTCCATGTTCTCCACGTCGCCGTAAATCCGGATCACGCCCATGTTGGGATGGGTCGAGAGGTTGCCGCCGCCGATAAAGGTGTTGAACGACACCACCGAGTCGCCGATCGCCTCGGAAATCTTGACGACGGCCAGGTCGTTGATGCTGCCGGCCGGCGCGGTCGGCATGTTGACGAAGGTGTTGCCGATCACCTCGATGTCGCGCGCCCAGTCCTCGGGCAGGCCGCCCGACGGCGGCTTGACGAGAATGCCGGTCGCCTCGGAGCCGTTGAACTGGTCGTTGTAGTAGGCCGCGCCGCTGTTCTCGATGTAGTTGCCTTCGATGATCAGGCCATGCGCCTTGGCGTAGATGGCGTTCGAGTCCTCCTGGCCATACAGACCGCGCAGGTTCTCGATGCGGTTGAACGAGACAACGTTGTCTCCCCGCTCGGCGCTGATCACGCCGCGCACGTCCACGAAGACGGCGGCGTTGGTGTCGATGTAACGCCCGACCGAGTCGATATCGTGGGCGTAGTTGTTGGTGATGTTGAGCTTGGTGCTGTGACCTTCCATGTAGATGGTCTTGTCCGTGCCGATCATGAAACCGGTCTGGATGCCGTTGCTCTTAAGGTTCGGCTGGGCGCGGTCGCCCGTGGCGTCGCTCCACTCGTTGTAGGTGGCGTTCACCTCGGTCCAGAGCGGCGCGAAGATATCGATGATGCCGTAGGTGCCGGTGAGCGTGTTCCCGTGGAAGTTCACCGCGCCCATCTGCGTCGTGTCCGACACGAACATGAAGGCGTTTTCGCAGTTGATGAACTGCGAGTCGGTGATCGTCACGGCCGGCCCGACAGTCGAGGTCGAAGCCGGCAGCTGCAATTCGAGAGCGCCCTTGTCCGGGTCGAAGCGATTGAAGGCGTAGGTGGTCGTGGAGTGGAAAGGCGCGCCGTCGGTCAGATCGACCGCGCCCGCCAGCACCTGACCGAAGCCTTCGAAGGCCACGCCTTTGATCGTGACGTCGGTGTCCTTCAGATAGAGCCAGGCGTTGACATGTTCGGCGACGAACTTGGGCGGCGTGTCGCCGTAGCCGTAGATGCCCATGGGGGCGTAGCGCGGCAGGCCGTCGACGACATACTCGCCCGAACCGATCTTGCCGGGCACGCCCTTCGCGATACAGGCGTCCATCCAGGCGTCGATGCTGGCGAAGTCCTTCGCGTCCAGCGCGTTGGCTGGAATGTCGCTGTCGGCCTGGTAGGCCTTGGCTTCAGGGGGGCGATAATCCAGCCCGACCGGATGGTCGATCGTGACGGCCGCGCTGGCCGGCGGCATTGTCGTCAGCAGCTGAGACTGGCTCGCCGGCGCGGCGGCGTCCTGGGTGACTTTCGCAGCGCTCGCCAGGGCGGAGTCGCCGGAAAACACGCTGGTCTCCGAAGAAACCTCATCCGAGTAGATGGCCATCTGAAGTGTATCGCCCCGTAGACTGCACCAGGAACGTACCACTTGAATATTTTATGTACGGTTACGGAGCATCGATAATATTTTCTGAAGGTAAAGGGTCCATTATGAATAATACTCCATAAGGATTATTACTCACCAGTTAACCAACACCCCTCATGTGCTTGCTTAACGCGCCGTGAACCATGGACGAATTGCCGCATACCGGGCGGCGATATACCAGCTTGTCAAATTTCGACTGAGGAGGCGGGCTGGCCGCGGGCGCTTCTTCGAACGCGCAAGAGCGCCGCCCTAGCCTTGAGAAATGGCCGCGGAGCGTCATCGTTGTTAACCAGCGCGTCACGCTGAAGACTGTAGATGCGCAAGGTGTTAAAGAAGATCGAGGCGGATTGGGCGAGCCTCGAACGCGGTCCCGCTCAGGAGGTTGGCTTTGAAGTTGCTCGATGGGCCCATTCCGAGCGCCATGTCGGAAGCGGTGGCCGCCTGCCGAAAGCACTTCATGGGCGTGGCCGTGTTCAGCGCCCTGATGAACCTGCTCTACATCGCGCCGACCCTGTACATGATGCAGGTCTATGATCGGGTGGTGCCCACGGAAGGACACCTTACCCTCCTTTATCTGACCATCGTGCTGGCCTTCGCCACCGCCACGCTCGCCGCGCTGGAAGCCGTGCGGGGACGCCTGTTGATCTTGGCCAGCCTGCGCCTGGACCGGGTTCTCGGCGGCCAGATTCTCGCCCGCCTGATGAGCCGCCTGCAGGGCGGCGGCGCGCAACAGGGGATGCGCGACTTCGACACCGTGCGCGCGGCCCTCACCGGACCGGCCGCCCTGGCGCTGATCGACGCGCCTTGGACCCCGTTTTACGCCCTGATCGCCTTTCTCATTCACCCGGCCCTCGGCCTGCTGACCGTGTGCGGCGGCGGACTCCTGGTCTGGCTGGCGCTGGCCAACGAGAAGGCCACCCGCGGAAGGCAGCAAGAGGCGTCGCAGGCCCAGGCCCTGGCGTACGCGACGCAGGAGGCCGCGGCGGGCGCCGCCGAAACCGTGCGGGCCCTGGGCATGGGCGAGGCGCTGCGCAGCCGCCAACTCAACGAACGCGCGCGCGGCCTGGACCTCGCGGCCAAGGCCCAGTTCGTCGGCGGCCGATACGCCGCGGGCACCAAGTTCGTACGCCTGTTTCTTCAGTCCGCCGCCCTCGGCCTCGGAGCGTGGCTGGCGATCGAGCGCCAGATCTCCAGCGGGTCGATCATCGCCGCCTCGGTCCTGCTCAGCCGAGCGCTGCAGCCGGTCGAGCAGGTGGTCGGTTCCTGGACCGTGGTGGGCCAGGCTCGCAATGCGATGAACAACCTTCTGAGGCTGTTCTCGAACACGGAGGAAGAGCAGGCCAAGACCCAGTTGCCGGCGCCAAAGGGCGTCCTCACCCTCGAACAGGTCGCCGTGCGCGCGCCCGGGCAGCCCTCCACGCTTCTGCTGCGCGGCGTCACCCTCAAGATCGAGCCCGGACATGTGGTCGGCATCATCGGCCCCAGCGGCGCCGGCAAGACGACCCTCGCCAAGGTGGCGGCCGGCGCCATCCGGCCGGACGTCGGCATCGTGCGCCTCGACGGCGCGAACATTCTGGATTGGCCGACCGACCGACTGGGCCGCCATGTCGGCTACCTGCCGCAGGACTCCGGCCTGATCGCCGGCACGATCCGCGACAACATCGCCCGCTTCTCGAACGATGGGGACGCGGCGGAAATCGACAAGGCGGCGATCGCCGCGGCGCAGGCCGCCGGCGCCCACGACATGATCCTGAAACTGCCGCAGGGCTATGACACCGTTCTCGGCCTCGGCGGCCGCGGCTTGTCGGCGGGACAGTCGCAACGCGTCGCGCTGGCCCGCGCCCTATACCTCGAGCCCGCGCTTCTGATCCTCGACGAGCCGAATTCCGCGCTCGACGCGGAGGGTGAGGCGGCGCTGTCGGCCGCGTTGATCAAGGCGCGAAAGCGCGGTGCGGCGGTCATCCTCGTGGCGCATCGCGCGAGCATTCTCGGCGCGGTCGACCGTCTGGTGCTGATGGTCGACGGACGGATCGAGCGAGAAGGCCCCCGCGACGAGATCGTCAAGTCGATGAAATCGCCAGCCCGCGCGGAACGGTCCGCAATCGCTGCCCGGAACATCGGCCCGACCGTGGTCGGGATGACGGGGACCTGAGATGACCGCCACGGCCCCACCCCTCAGCTACGTTCGCCTCTCGGACGAGCCCTCGCAGGTCTTGCGCCTGGGCGCCGGCGTCGCAGGCTTGTTTTTCGTCGGGTTCCTGGGCTGGGCGGCGCTTACACCGCTCGACGCGGGCTCACAGGGTCGCGGTGTGATCGCGGTGGCCGGCAATCGCCAGGCCGTTCAGGTGCGCGACGGCGGCGTCGTCACGGCCTTGGCGGTGCAAGAAGGCCAAACGGTACGCAGGGGGCAAGTCCTCGTTGAACTTTCGGCTTCCGAGCTGCGCAGCATCGAGCGGGGCTACACCGCCGAGGTTTTCGCCCTCAAAGCGCAACGCGCGCGGCTGCTGGCCGAGCGAGACGGCCGGCCGTCGATCACGCCGCCCGCCGAGTTCGCGGGCCTGACCGGCGACGACCTTGTGCTCGCCAATGCGGCGCTGGACCTGCAACAGCGCCAGTTCGCGGCGCGGCGGCTGGCGCTTAACACCCAGCGCGGCGTGCTGTCGCAACGGGTGCTGCAACTGACGGAACAAACCAAGGGCGCGGAGCGTCAGATGGAGGCGAACCAGCGGCAACAGGAGCTGGTGACCCAGGAACTCAATGGGGTTAAGGCGCTCGCCGACGAGGGCTTCGCGCCCCGCACCCGCGTCCTTGCCCTGCAACGCAACGCCGCCTCCCTGACGGGGGAAGACGGAGCCTACCGAGCGCAGATCGCCCGGTCACGCGAGGCGACAGGAGAAGCCCGCCTGCAGATCCTTTCGCTCGATCGCGATCGCATGGAAGAGATCGCCGACCAGATGCGCGACACCCAGACCAAGCTCGACGAGTTGCAGCCCAAGCTGGCCGCTGCCCGGGAACAGCTGTCGCGCGCCATCGTCCGCGCCCCGGCCGCCGGTCAGGTGGTTGGCCTGAAGGTGTTCACGGTCGGCGGAGTCGTCGCGCCCAACCAGACGCTGATGGAGATCGTGCCGCAGGACCGGCGCCTGGTCATACAGGCCAAGATCTCCCCCGCCGACGTCGATGACCTGCATGTCGGTCAACGGACCCAGATTCGCTTCAGCACCTTGCACGACCGCAAGCTGCCGCTCGTCGACGGCAAGCTGGAATCCGTCTCCGCCGACAGCCTGGCCGACGAAAAGACCGGGGTGCAGTATTTCACCGCCGAGGTGTCGGTGCCTGAGGCGGAACTCGCCAAGATCAAGAACAAGCAAAGCGCGCACAGAATACAGGCGGGTCTTCCCGTCGAGATTCTTGTGCCACTTCGGAAGCGCTCCGCCCTGGGCTACCTCATCGAGCCCATCACCCAAACGTTCTGGCGGTTCGGGCGCGAGAACTAGAGGTATTAACAAGAAATATCGGCAAAGGTCGCGACATCTGCGCGCACCTTGAATGCTTGTTAAGACATCAAATCGTCTTAATTATACCATCATAGCCCTGCGTATGGGGCTACAGCATTAGAACAATGCAGCTAGATCGCGGCATTAAGGAATCCTTTTCTACATTCCTTCACCGGGCGGTGATCAAGTTACCGCTTAAACGAGCGGGTCGCGGCCAGTCCGCCAAGCGTTGTTCAAAACGGCCACGTCGAGTCGGGGATATCCATGAGTTCTACTCTGTTTGAAGGCGCCACGCCTGCGCGCATCGTCCACGTCGTGGCCGGAGCCGCCGCGGGCGGCGACGGGAGCGCCGGCCGTCCCTATTCGACCATTCAGGCCGCGGTCTCAGCCGCCACGCCCGGAACGGCGATCTACGTCCACAAGGGAACCTACGTCGAGAACGTCAAAATCCCCCACCAGAAGAGCGGCGGCGACACCGCGCCGATCTGGCTGGTGTCGGCCGACGGCCCGCAAGCCGCCAAGATCGTGGCGGCTTCCGCCGAGAAGCCCATCATTCAGGCCCTGGGCGTCGACAACTACCTGATCAAGAACTTCGCCCTCTCCGGCGGCTACGACGGCATCCAGTTCAGCCAGAGCGGCACCGACTACAGCAATCTGGTCCGGAACGTCGTCATCCAGGGCAACACGATCACCGGCGCGTCGCACGACGGCATCAAGGTCGGCCAGGCGACCAACGTCCAGATCCTCGACAACCGGATCACCGACATCAAGTCGGAAGAGGGCATTGACGTCCTCGGCTCGAAAGATGTGGTCATCGCCCGCAACGAGATCGCGCGCGTCGGCGGAACGTCGGCGGCCATCTTCGCCAAAGGCGGCTCGATCAATGTCGACATCTATGGAAACTACATTCACGACGTGAGCGGCGATGGCATCGCCGCCGGCGGTTCGACCAGCGCCTCGTCCATGCGGCCCGGCGCGAAGTACGAAGCGCAGCACGTCGACGTGCACGACAACAAGGTGGTCAATGTCGGCAAGCAGCCCGTCAGCGTCCGCGGCGCCACCGACGTGGACATCTACGGCAACTACCTGGCCGCCAATAGCAAGAACCCCTGGGCGGTATATCTGACGACCGGCAACAAGAGCCTGCCCCAGGTGGTCTACACCTCCGATGTCTCGATCACCGGCAATGTCCTGGTGGGCACGAAGGCCGTGACCCAGGTCGACACCGGCAATCGCACGGATCTGACCACCTCGGACAATTCGGGCCTTGCTTGGAATAAGGACGTCGGAACCGACGTGGTCACGCTGTGGCCGAAGGCGCCGGTCGAAAGCTCGCCGCCGGTCGTTACGAAGCCGCCGGTGGCCAGCACGCCGAGCCCGGTGAAGGACGCCCCCGCGTCCACCGCCCCGGTGAAGGAAGCGCCCGACCACGCAACGGAGTCTCCTGCGGTCGGCAGCCATACGGGCACCGCGAAGGCGGACACGATCATCGGTGACGCGGGCGCCAACAAGCTTGTCGGCCTGGCCGGAAACGACCGCCTCGATGGCGGCGCGGGTAACGACGTGCTGATCGGCGGCGCCGGCGCCGACGCCCTTATCGGCGGCGCGGGCCGCGACACCGCCAGCTACGCCACGGCCACGGCCGCGGTGAAGGTCGACATGCTGAAGCCCGCCGGCAATGCCGGCGAGGCGGCGGGCGACACCTACAGCGGCATCGAGGACCTTCTGGGTTCCTCCTATGGCGATCGCCTGGCCGGCGATCACGGCGCCAACATCATCAACGGCGGCGACGGGAACGACAGCCTGCTTGGCAACGGCGGGGCCGACACCCTCTTGGGCGGCGCCGGCAACGACAGCCTTCAAGGCCACGGCGGCAACGATATCCTGAACGGCGGCGCCGGCGCCGACACCCTGTCGGGTGGGACTGGCGGCTGGGACAAGTTCGTGTTCTCGAAAGGCTGGGGCAAGGACACGATCGTCGACTTCGAAGACAACCTCGACAAGATCGACCTGCACGAACTGGACCTAGCTTTTAAGGACCTTCACATCACCCAGGTGGGAGGTAACGCCGTGGTGTCGATCTCGACGGGCGACAGCATCGTCATCGAGCACACCTTGGCCTCGCATCTGACGGCGTCGGACTTCATCTTCTAGCCAGCTCAATGATCGACCCCGCTCTCGCGGCGGGGTCGTCTCTCGCCGCGGCGCTTCAGTAAGCGCGCTGGAACGGCACCACGATCGCGGTCATCGCGAGAAGCTTCAGGTCGCTCGAGAAACGCCATTCGTCGATGTAGCGATTGTCGTACTCGATACGCCGGCTCATGTCCTCAAGCGCCAGGGTCTCCCCCCGCGCGCCCATTACCTGGGCCAGGCCCGTAAGGCCAGGCTTGGTCCGATAGCGGCCGCAGTATTCCGAGATCAAGGCGCCATAATAGCGATCATGCGCCAAAGCATGCGGCCGCGGCCCCACCAGGGACATCTCGCCGCGAAGCACGTTGATCAGTTGTGGAAGCTCGTCGACACTTGCGCGGCGCAGCAGGCTGCCGACGGGGGTGATACGCTGGTCGCCGCGCGTCGCCTGCTGAATCGTGTCGCCGTCTTCGGTCACGGTCATCGACCTGAACTTCAGAATACGGAACGGGACACCGTTGAGTCCGGCCCGCTGCTGGCGAAATAGGACCGGGCCGGGGCTGCTCAGCTTCACGGCGATCGCGGCCACCACCATCAGCGGGGCCAGGAAGAGCAGTAGCGCCAGGGCGAGCACGATGTCCGTAACCCGCTTGAGACCGCTATCGGCCGGGCTCGACAGCGCTACCATGGTTATATCGGCCATGCTGTGAACCTCGCTGCTGTTCGCCCTATCATCGCGAGCCATTTTGAAACAACCTTGATACCTAGCCCCTCCCTTCGCAACATTGCGGCCAGGGCGGGGTGAAATCTCAAAGCAACAAACTTGCTAATGCTCACACAGGCCGCGCCGCTCAACGGCAACGGTTGCTTGTTGAGCAGGTCCAACGGCAACCAGACGACTGGTTAAGCTGCCATCATCGTCACTTACTGCGCACGCTTGAACAAAAGACGCTCAGTGCTCAGGCGGCCGGCATCCTCCTGATGCGACCAGCTAACACGAATGTTGCACCGCACAAATGGTGAAAAGTCGTTTAGGATATCAGAGCGCCGCGAGGCTCCCTCCGGCAAGGCCCTGGTACATGGCGCCCAAGCTTAACGCGCCATAATGATAAAACCGTCGTCAAATCGCTATACAGCCAAGCTTCACCATAAATCAAAGCTACCCTCCAACTGACTATTTGACGATCAGAGGCGCGAAACACTGCCCAATTTGGTCGGATTTATGTCATCAAACTCGCCCTTTACGGGATTTTACCTCGTCGTTTTCCGCCCCATACCCATTTTCACACAGTATCTGGGTTGGCTGACCTCGCTGATTCTAGCGCGCCATCAAACACATAAGCACCGCCCACTAGAGCCCTTACCCATGACGCCCAACGACGACGAATTCTCGGCCTCGCTGCACCGCTGCCGGGCGAAGCTCGACGCCGTGCTGGTCGAACATGAGCCTCGCGCCATCCTGGAGGCGGGTGGCGGCGCCCGCACGATGATCCCGCTGGAAGGCGCGACGTACACGGTCATCGACCTTTCGCCCGGACAGATCGAGCGCAACCTCTACGCACGCGAAAAGCTGGTCGGCGACATCCACACCTTCGATTTCGGCATGCGTCGATATGATGTGGCGGTGTTCTGGGACGTACTGGAGCACCTTCCTCATCCGAGGCGCGCGCTGGACAACGTCATTTCAACCCTGGAACCGGGCGGCCTGCTGATCGTCAAGGGCCCCCTGCCCCACTCCGTGAAAGGGTTGGTGACCAAATGGACGCCCCACTGGGTGCACGTCCTGTTCCATCGGTACGTGCGCGGCAGCAAGAATGCCGGCAAGCCAGGATTTGCGCCATTCCCCACCACGATGACCGAGGCCAGCGATCCCGACGTCTTGCAAGGAGCGCTTATCGCGCACGGCTTCGAAATCCGCCTCTACGACACCTACATCTCCAGCCACGTCGCCGCGTTCAAGAGGCGCCTTCCCTTGGCCTATAGCGCCTATGAGGGCGCCGCGAGCCTTATCCGCCGGCTGAGCAAGGGCCGCTACGGTCAGCGGGAATCCGACTTCATGCTGGTGGCGGCTAAGGCGCAACCGCAGGCACGAGTTCTGCGCAGGCGTTCCCAGGGCTGACCAGCGGGACCAGGGCCTCGAGACCGAGGTGCGCTCGACCTTGCGGCGCAACCGGCCGAGCCGGCCCATCGATTTCGACCGCTTGGTCCGCGGCTCGAGCGTCGGCGCGGGCGGCTTCCGAGACCCGCGGTGTCAGGACCTAGCCCAAGGCGCGGCTCACGACTGTCACATTCTGAGATTAACTGAGGCCGCAGTTTCATAGCCGGCCGGTGCTCGCGAATGCTCGCTACACCAACCACGCCCACAAGCGGGAAGACGGCGCGCCATTCTCTCGATCAGCTTGCCTCCGGACGACGCAGCTGATGACAACGGCCTCTTCCTAGCTGCTATGAACCGTCGATCACTCTAGCTCTTGGTCACGAGGACGCCTAACTGATGCGCTCAAACTGACTTCCACGTCCCGGGGACGTCTCCACGTCGATGAGGCGGGGACGCTCCATGTTCTGAATTCCACTCGCGGAGCCCACATGAGGCGTCGAGACGCGCAAGCCATTTGGACTTTCGTCATCACCGCCCTCGGGCTGACGGCGCTTATCTTCCTGCTGACCGAGAACATTCTCGCCAGCCTAGCGGTCTGTGGAGCCTATTCGACCTTCATCCTGACCCGCCCAAGAGCGCGGCGAATCCGTAGCCGGCTGCGAGGCGATGCGGATTGGAGCAATTATTTCGAGCGCTGACGGCCCCCGACACGCGCGTGAACCTGTAGAATTCCAAGGCTGAAATCTTCCAGGCGCGCCGCCGTCAAAACACCGGTGCTGTAGGCGCCCGTATCAAGGCCCAGCCTATGCGGCAGAATATCTGGATGAGGGCTTTTCCAGGTATGGCCGTGGACGACCATCTTCTCGTGAGGCTCGGACCATTCGAGGAACTTCTCCCGTATCCAGAGAAGATCCAGCTCATTCTGTTTAGCCAGCGGCACTCCAGGCCTGACGCCTGCATGGACAAAGACATAGTCGCCCAAGGTCAGCATGACCGGCAATTTCTGAAGCAGCAGAAAGTGCGAAGCTGGCAGCTGATCCAGGAGGTCGTCGCGAGCCTGGCGGAGCGTCTCAGGCTCCTTATTGCCCGCGGGCGGCGCTTGCACGCCGTAGGAGGCCAAGGTTTCCGCGCCCCCGAACCAAAGCCAGGCTTCGGCGCGGATGGGGTCCGACAGGAACTCCAGCATCGCCTGTTCGTGGTTGCCCCTCAGCATATGAAGTTCGAATTCGGAGCGCCGGGCGATCCAGAGCAGGGCGTCCAAGACCTCGGCCGACTGCGGCCCCCGATCGATATAGTCGCCGAGAAATACAAGTATCGACCTGCGTCCCGCCGCAGTGGCCGTTGCATCACGGACGATCTCCGCGAGGAGGAGCTTTAGAAGATCGTAGCGACCATGAATGTCGCCGACGACGTAAACCAGCGCCCCCTCAACTGTGTGAGGCGTGGCGCGCGGCGCATGCTCCAGGGGTCTCGGTGAGACGCCCTTGTCGAGGGCCGGGCGGTTCATCATTTCACCGCGGTGGCATGCCGCCTGAGTTCGTCCGCCATGATCCTATAGGTATCGATCACCTGATACGGTTCGCTTTTCGCCCTCAGTCGCAAACCGTCCCATTCGCGACGGTAGCGATCCAGCACCGGCGGAGCCACGCCGGCTCCGGTGGCAAAGGCATAGGCCTCACCCAGCCGGCGGTCGGCGGCGGAGATCGTGGGGGATAGACAATCCGCGCGGGCCGCCGCGGCCACTGTCATGCATTCGGAGCCCGCACGAGATTTCGAGGTGAGATAGTCGGGCGCTGATGTCGAGGGACCGGCCGTGCGAACCGCGAGAGCCAGTTGCCTTCGCACGGGCGGTTCACTCAACGCCGACTTCGAAGAGGCGCCGGATGAGCCCGGCTGAGCCGCGGCCAGCTCACGGGTTTTGCCGCCAGCCAAAACCGCCGCGCTCATCGACCTGAACGGCAGGGCTACCGCCGATGAGGCCTTCTCGGCGATCTGACGACTGGAAGCCATCCCGAAGGAGGTGACAACGAGACCCACGGCGGAAGCGACGAGCATCACGGCCGCGACAGTGCCGATCCCAGCGACGATCGACGGCCCGTCCCGCTTTACTTTGATTTTGGTCGGCGGCGGACCACGAACGGTGGGCGAGCCCTCCTCTGGGGTCCTAGAAAAGATGCCTTCCAGGTCGGCCGCCACTCGACGGCTCCGCTCCCCCGATCGCTGGGCCGCGATCGAGTCCATTTCCGCCATGCCGATCTCCGGCATCATCCGGCTCCGATCCCACGTTCCGCTCAAAGCCGTCGCCGAGCGGGCCCCACTCGTTAGCCATACACGACCGACGAAGCCTGGGACAGGGTTAACGGGCGCGCAATAAGGCCGCGCCGACATCTTCTTTTGGAAAGGCTTAGATGAGCGCCGTTTCGATAGAAAGATCGCCAGCTGCCCATTCAAACTTCACAGTGAAGGCGAAGCACTGCGTGACCACGAAGACGCGGCCGCTGAAACGCCAGGCTCCGCGGGTCAGGACGTGGAGGAGGCGCGAGCGGCCGCGTGGCGGCGCCGCGCATCCGCATTTGGGACGACGGCTGAGCGCGAGCGCCGGCTACGGCGGCGATTTCGCTTCGGCTGGTCCGTAATGCTGGCGTAGCCGTTGGTTCGGGCCATCGATCGCAGACCCTCGATCTGGCTGCAGAGCCAGACGACGGCGACACCGAGGCTGTCGGCGAGCAGGTCCGATGTGGATGCGCTACGGTAGATGCTGGCCATCTGCGCGACCTCGATGCAGCCGCCGATCATCACCGCCGCAATTGCCAGATCATTGCGGCGCATGCGCGGAAACGCGAGGAAGGACACCGCCACGAGCGCGCCGAACGCGATGGCGTGCGCCGCCTTGTCGGTCAGGCCGAAGACATGCTCCAAACCGGCCCAGGGCCCCAGCATGAGCGTCAGAGCTGCAGCGCCGCCAATGAAAAGAACGACGCGGGCCAGGAGCACAAGGTGGTTATAAGTAAACATAGACCTTCTCGAAGCTTTACGAGAAGGCTCTTAGCGACGGCTCCCTAGAGAGCCGTGAAAGAATACGGTCAATTTTCTATTTCGGCCGCCCAGCAAGCGTCGCGCGGCCCCGGCGGGGTTGCGCTTAACCCGGCTGAACACGCCGCTCGGTCGAAGCCGCGGGCTTCCGCCGGGACAGCCTATCGATCAAGATACGGCCGTGGACGACGATAGGCCGCTCGAGAAGGAACCACGAAACCGTGCAAACTCCGAAGGTTATGATGACGGTCAGGGGCGCCGCGATCTTCATCGGCATTTCGGGATAAAACTGCCTAAGCACCGTGGGGACAAAGCTGTGGACCAGGTAGAGGCCGTAGCTGATCTGTCCGATATAGCGAATGGCCGGATTCCCGAACCCAAGGCGCAGGATGGAACTCTTGTCGCGGGCGGCCTGCATCACGAGCCAGGCGAACGGCGCCGCCGTCGAAACCCCGATGAACGCTGCTCTGAGGTCCAATCGGCCGGTGGCCCAAATCGCGACGCCCACGATCAGGCCGATCAGCGCCAGCCCGTCGAACAACAACTTCCTGTATCCCGCATACCAGCCGAAATCCCGGCCCCGGCTCAGAATGGCGAGCAAGCAGCCGAATCCCAGCGGCTCCATGGCGTTATGCAGCAGCCGGTAATTCGGGTAGGCGCCGAGCGCCAGGGACGCCACCTTCAACGCCGGTGACAGCAGGATCATGAAGACGACCGTGGAAACGATGTATCGCCTCGGCGTCAGAAGCAGGACGAACGGCCAGAGAATATAGAACTGCTCCTCGACCGCGAGCGTCCAGAAGATGCTCGATGGCCCCCCGAAGGATACGAGCACGTTGCTCATATAGGCGACGTGCCACGGCCAGGTGGAGACCACGGGTTCCAGACCGAGAAGCACGAGCACCAGAATCGTCAGGTAGAACGCCGGAAAGAGGCGCAAGGCGCGTTTGGCGTAGAAGCCGCCGAGAACCTCGGCGAGAGGCTGGCGCGAATCTCGCGCCTTCAAGAGAATTCCGGTGATCAGGAAGCCGCTGAGCACGAAGAACAGGCTGACGCCGATACGGCCGGGGCCGATCGGAACCAGCGATGCGATCGTTCGACCGGCCCAATGCTCCACCATGACGGCTAGAATCGCGAAACCCCGCACGCCATCGAGAAGCGGCATGGTGTGGGGGGCGCTCGCTTCGTTGCGAGCCTCACCGTCGGCTGACGCTGGCGCCATGAAAACCCTACCCTGAACCCTGACGGGGGCGGCGAACACTGAACCCTAACCAGAGGTGACGGCCACATAGACCGTCCCAGCGCCACACTTTATTGATCGCGTGACTTTTTCTTGGCCGAAGGCTGACCGCGCAGCAGGCGTTGATCGGGTACCAGACGATCTCCACGAAGGCCATAGCGATCGCGCCGTCCGAGGCACGCATGGCCAGGCCGTCCGATGCGTCTTCGGGGCCGAGAACGCGGCAGAGGTTGATCGCCTCGCTCACACCGTTGGCGGACCGCTCCATTTTGAGACAACGCTTTAGGCACGGCCGCCCGAGCCGCGTCGATTTGCGCTTCTCGACGCGACGTTGTCGCAAAAACGCCCCCATAGACGTGGCAAGCGATCCTGCCGAAAGGCCGGCGCGACGGCCTTCATGGTGGACGAGGTCAGCATGAGCGGCACGCACTCGACGGCTTTTCGCAAGGATATTCAGGGCCTTCGCGCCATAGCGGTCCTCAGCGTGGTGGCGTTCCACACCTCGCTCAGCCGATACATTCCCGGAGGCTTCACCGGCGTCGACGTCTTTTTCGTGATCTCAGGCTTCCTGATCACCAGCATCCTGATGAAGGAGACCGCCCGGGGCTCCTTCTCGTTGTTGGGGTTCTACGACCGGCGCATCCGCCGGATCATTCCCGCCCTTACGGCCATGCTCGCCTTCACCCTGCTGGCCGGGCTCGTGCTGCTGTCGCCCGACGCTCTGCAGGATCTTTCGCGTAGCGCCGTGGCGGCGGTGCTGTTCGCGTCGAACATCAACTTCGTCCTGACCGCCGACTATTTCGGACCGGACGCCGAGCTGGCGCCGCTTCTCCACACCTGGTCCTTGGCGGTGGAGGAGCAGTTCTATGTCCTGTTCCCGCTCGTCATCTTCGCCCTGCGAAACGCGCCGCGCCGCGTTCTCGAGGTCGTGCTGCTGATCGGCCTTGCGGCGTCGCTGGCGATCAGCGTCGTATTCAGCAGCCGATATCCGACAGCCGCCTTTTATCTGGCCCCCACACGCGCCTTCGAGTTGCTGATCGGCGCCTTCCTGGCTGTTCGCCCGCGGATGATGGCGGAGTGGAAGCCATCGTGGCGAGACATCGCCTCGCTGGTTGGCCTGGCGATGATCGGCTTGTCGTTCTTCGTCATCACCACGCACACGGTTTTCCCGGGCTATGCGGCCCTGCTGCCCTGTCTCGGCGCGGCGCTCGTCATCGGCGCCGGTGTCAACGGGGAGTCGCTGGGCGGGCGGATCATCAGTTCGCCGGCCTTCGTGGGCGTCGGCAATCTGTCCTACTCCCTCTATCTCTGGCACTGGCCGCTTCTGGTTTTCGCGCGACACCTCAGCCTCGGCGCTCCGTCGCCCTGGGTAGAGGGCGGCGCCGTGTTTCTGTCTTTCGTCGCGGCCTACGCATCCTGGCGTTGGATCGAACGACCGTTTGTTCGGGCGATGCCCTCCCTGAACGCCGTTCCGATCGGCCTCGGGGTGATGGCGGCGCTCATCGCGGCGGCGATCACGCCCTATCTGCTGCGGGGCCTGCCCCAACGTTTCGACGCGCGGAGCCTGGCCTATTTCGCCGCCTCCGAGGATTCCAATCCCCGCCGCAAGCGTTGCCACAGCTCTGGGCGACAGATTCCCTATGAGGCCAACTGCGTGTTCGGCGCGGCGGGCTCGCCGCCGGCGATCGCGGTTTGGGGCGACAGCCACGGCGCGGAGCTGTCCGTCGCCCTGGGGTCGCGCCTGGCGAGCCAGGGCCGAGGCGTGATGGAGATCACAACGTCCGCCTGCCCCCCGTCGATCGGCTTTGCATCGCGCGAGACCAAGGGTTGCCAAGCCCACAACCGCCAGACCCTGGATCGGTTGGTGGCCGACCCACGAATTCGGGAAGTCGTGTTGACCGCCAACTTCGCCATCTATCCCAGGGCGGACTGGCCCACCCTGATCGGCGGTTATCAGCAGGCGGTGCGCGAGTTGCGGCGGGCCAACAAGAGGGTCGTTCTGATCGAGCCCATGGCCATATTCCACTACGATCCGCCGAGCGCCGTTGGCCTATTGCGCGCCTGGAAAGAGAACCCCGCCGCTTGGGGGCTCTCGATGGCCGAGTACCAGCGGAGAAACCGGCCCTTCATTGACATGATCGCGCGGCTCGACACCGAGAGTGGCGTCAGCAGCGTCAAGACGGCCGCGGCGCTCTGCAAACCTCAGCTCTGTCCCGCGCTGGGCCCCACGGGCGAGGTGCTCTATTTCAACGATCGGCATATCAGCCTGGCGGGCGCAAGGATTCTGGCGCGCGCCGTGCCGGTGGCGTGAGCCCTGATCGACGAGGCGCTAGCGATCGGCCTGCGGAGCTTCCCGCCACCTCGACGCGGCGCCGGCGCCTCCCGCGGCGGTCAGGCCAGAGCGCAGCACCGCCATCAGGTCGGTTAGGAACGCCCGTCGCCTGAATCGCCAGAGGTCTCGGTCGCGATACCCTCCCGCGAGGACCAGGGCCCGAAGGGCCGCCAGACGGCGCGCCAGGGAACCGAACTGCAGGACCGCGGCGCGGAGGAGAAGCCTCCGCTCCAGGCCCCGAAAGCGAATGAGAACGCTCTGAACGCCGGCCGTGTCGAAGGGGCCGAAATCCCCCGCCACCGCCATCAACATTCGAACGCGGTCCTGCGCCGCCCCGATCTGGATTTCGAGTTTTGCCGGCGCGAGCGCGCCGATCGCAGGCGGCGAGGGCGCGCGGGCGTTTCGCCCGCCTCCCACGGGCGCTCCGAACGCGTTGGCGCCATGCTGGCGATATTGGACCAACCGATCCGGCAGCAGCGTCACCTTTCCCAGCACAGCCGCCATGAACGCGATCCAACGATCGTGGCCCATCGCTTCCCCGGACTGGAAATGGCTCTTTGAGGTAATCCACAAGTCCTTGTGCCGGAGCAGGCTCGCCCGGAAGGTCTGCGACAGGCCGTACAACAGGCACCAAGGGCCCTTGGCGGTCAGAACATCGAAGTCGCCACTCCTGGCCTCCCCCTGGTCCAGCGTGCCGATCACCTCGCCCGCCTCATCGATAAGCTCAAGCTGGTGAACCACCAGCAGGATGGAGGGATCATCGAAGGCGCTCGCGACACGGCTCAGCTTCTCAGGGCGCCACACGTCGTCCTGATCGCAGAAGCTGATCAGCTCCCCCCTGGCCAGGGTCGCCGCCTGCATGAAATTCGCCCGATAACCGAGGCGCGCGCGGTTGCGCTGGATAACGACGGGAAAGGCGGCCTGTCTGGCGAACCGATGGAGAAGCTCGATCGTTTCGTCGGAAGAGCCGTCATCGCAGACAATCAACTCAAATGGAGGTTGCGTCTGTCTTGCGAGACTCAGGAGCTGATCTTCAAGGAAGCGGCCGCCGTTGAAGGTCGCCATGACGACGGAGATGTTCGGCATTTGGCTGTATCAAGGCCTCACGGCTATCGAACGCCGTTCTTCGAACTTCTACTTTTCATTTTCCTGAATGTCGAATCTCCGAGGGTATCGGGCTCGCCGGACTACTCAGCGGGTCGCGGCGACGCCAGGTCGCGCAATGTCGAAAAAGAGTTAACGCAGCGTCTTGTCGCGTTAACCGTTCGCGCGCACGCTGATCTCAGGTGAACCAAAAACCCGAGGTGGACCATGACGGGCTTGGTGTTCCGGATTAACGCGACTCCGATCAGCTGGGACGAGGCCGTCGCCCTCCCCGCCGGGTCGGGCGTCCTGGCCACCTTCGACGAGGTGGTTTCGACCGGCTTCATCGACGTCCTTGCGCCCAGCTATCTCATTCCGGGACCGTTCGAGGACTATCCCAACCTCGCGGCGATCGGATGGGTCAACGACGAGTTCGGCGGCTCCGGCGCCGACCTGACCTTCGTGGGCTATGGCGACGACGTCGCTGGCGCGTTCGGCAGCGTCTACAGCTACGTGACCAAGGTCTCCGGGCGGCTGGTGGGCACGAGCGGGGCTGACATCCTCTACCTCACCGCGCCGGGAACGGCGGAGGGCGGGGCCGGCGCCGACCATCTGTGGGGCTCGAGCGGCGCGGATACCTTGCTCGGCGGCGCGGGCAGCGACCGCATCTGGTCCAGAGCCGGAGCCGATCTCATCGAAGACGGCGCCGGGGTGGATTTCGTCACCGCCTCGCGAGAGGCCTGGATCAAGGCGACGCTCGACGGCGAGGGCGACTTTTTCAACGGCGGCAAGCTCGACTACAGCCGGGCGACGCAAGCGATCACCGTGACCGAGTTCGGCGTCGACGGTTACGGCGCGATGACGGTTTCCAGCGCTGAAGTGGGCGACGACAGCATCACCGCCTCCACGCGACTGGTGACCGGAAGCGGCGACGACGACGTCTACTGGCGCAGCGGCGAGGACCTGGTCACCGGCAGCGGCGACGACGTCGTGGTGGCGGGCCTGGAAGGTTTCCCGGCCCCCTTTGTCGATCTGGGCGCCGGCGACGATGAAATCACCTTCGGGTACGGCGGTGGGCGCGCCGTGGGTGGGGCGGGCGACGATCTGCTTCGCTACATTCGGGATCCGGGTGCGCCGCTCTCCGGCGCCGAGTTCACCGGCGGCGCCGGACATGACACCTTCGCCGTCGACTGGGTTGCGGGTGAGGGACGCATCGTGATCTGGGACTTCGCCCTGAGCGGGTCCGGTTCCGACACCTTCAGACTCGAATCCTCACTGGACGGCGTGGAAAGCGTTCTCGAAGCGCGCGACGAGGGTTACCTGCGCCTCCGGCAAGCTGGAGGCTACACCACGCTCCAGATCGACGAGAACGGGGGCGGCGACGGCTATGTCGACGCCGTGCAGTTCAAGGGCAATCTCGGCTCGGCGCTGTGGGATCACGTCATCCTCGCCTAAAGACTGCACGCCTCGTCCTTTTTGGCCTCCCAGCGCCGACGCGGTAAGATCGCGTTCGAGATTTTGCGGTAGAACATCTCCCGGCGGACGTCGCAGCCTCGCCATGGCTGTCGCCGCGCGCCGCCGGGGATTTCGATCGAGGCCTCATATGACCGTGGAAAAGCCCACGCCGGCCTGGCAGGACGCAGCCTACGTCGCCTGGTTCGTCCTCAAGTGGCTGTTGCTTCTGCCGGTGATGTGCGTCGTCGCTCTCTTCGCCATCGTCATGGGCCGCCGCCCTAGACAGACGCCCTAGGGCGCCCGCCCAGAGGCGGCGCGACGCCGCGTCAATCTCGAAGCGTCCAGGCGATGATGCTGTCGTCCGTGGCGGGCGAGGCGAGATAGGAGCCGCCGGCCGAGGTGGCGCTCAGATATTGCCGCCCGTCCTTGCCGCGCCAGGTGATCGGCGTGTTGTGGGCGCTGGCCCCCAGCTTCACCGTCCAGACTTCCTTGCCGGTCTTGGAATCGAAGGCGCGCAGGCGGGAGTCGTCGGCCGCGCCGATGAAGACCAAACCACCGGCGGTGACCATGGGACCGCCCACGTTCGGACGCCCGGTCTCCTTCTTGCCCTCGGGCATGGAGTCGGTCAGGCCGAGCGGGACCTTCCAGGCGATGTCGCCGGTGTTGACGTTCACCGCCACCAGCGTGCCCCACGGCGGCTGCTGGCACATCAGCTTGTTCTTGTTGTCGGAAAACCAGCTGTTCGGGCTGGCCCCGCTGTCGATCGAGCCGTCGGACTTCCTGACCAGGTTTTCGACGCTGCCGACCTCGCTCATGTTGATCACGTAGAGACCGTTGACGGCGTCGAACGCCGCCCCGCCCCAATTGGCGCCGCCGCCGCTGCCGGGGAAGCGGATCGTGGAAGCTTCCCATTTCAACGGCTCGAACATGACCGAACCCGAGAGTTTCTCATCCTCGATACGCTTGCGGCAGAAGGTCTCTAGTTCGGGCGTCAAGGTGACCACGTCCTTGGTCAGGTCGAAACCCTGGCGCGCCAGGGGCGGCGGCTTGGACGGCACCGGCTGGGTCTTCCAGCTCTGCTCTCCGGGAACCGTGCTCTGAGGAACCGGCGTCTCCTTCACCTCATAGATCGGCTTGCCGGTGACGCGATCGAGGATGAACAGCAGGCCGCTCTTGCTGATCGCCCCTACCGCCGGGATCGTCCGCCCGCCCCGCTTGACATTGAAAAGCACCGGCTGGGCCGGCAGGTCGTGGTCCCAGATATCGTGGTGGATGGTCTGGTAGTGCCACAGGCGCTTGCCGGTCTTGGCGTCGAGGGCGACCAGCGAATTGGCGAACAGGTTGGCGCCCTTGCGGTCCCCGCCGAACCGGTCGACCGCCGGGGCGGCGATGCCCAGGAACACCACGCCGCGCTTGTCGTCGACGGTCAGCAGATTCCACACATTGACGCCGGACCGCTGCAGGGTGCTGCCCGCCTCCCAGGTGTCGAAACCGAACTCGCCTTCACGCGGCACGGTGTGGAAGGTCCAGACCTGCTTGCCGGTGCGCGCATCCCAGGCCCGCACGTCGCCCGCCGCACCCTTTGTGGGCCGCTCCTGCACCCGCGAGCCGGTGATGATCAGGTTGCCATAGACGATCGGCGGCGCGCTCATGCCCAGGGCGGCGTTCGGCAGACCATTCATGACCTCGGGCGTCTTCATATTGACGACGCCGGCTTCGCCGAAGCCCTCGGCCGGCTTGCCGTCGGCCGCGTTGAGCGCGATCAGCTTGCCGGCGGTGGTGCCGAACACGATCCGCGGCGCCAGCTTGCCGTCGCCCGGCCAGTATTCGACGCCGCGGGCGCCGGGGCTCTCGGTTCCTGGCGTCGTGTAGACCCATTTCTCGGTCCCGGTCTGGGCGTCGAGCGCCACGACGCGGCGATAGGGCGTGACCACGTACATCACGCCGTCGACCACCAACGGCGTCGCCTGGGTGCCCATCATGCGCGGCGCCTCGGCCGGCTTCATGTGATAGGTCCAGGCCACCTGCAGCTTGTCGACATTGGCGGGGGTGATGTCCTTCAGCGGCGAGAACCGCTGGCCGCCGGCGTCGTGGTTGTGCGTCGGCCAGTCGTTGGCCGACGGGGGCGCGGCGAGGGCGCCGAACCCCATCAGGGACGAGCCGATCAAGGCCGAGGCGGCGGCGAGCAGCAGAGGTTTCATGGGCAAGGCTCCTGTCAGGCCGCGGCCGCGCCGGGCGCGTCCTCGGCGGCCAGCTGCTCGTCCGGATCGACGAACAGCCAGGCTATGGCGCCGACCACCAGCAAGGCGGCGGCGAACACGAAAGAGGCGGTCCAGCCGAACCGATCGGCGATCACCGGCGTCAGCGAGGCGGTGATCACGCCGCCGATCTGGTTGCCCATGTTCATCAGGCCGGAGACCGAGCCCGAGGAGTGGCCGCCGATATCGGCCGAGAGGGTCCAGAACGCGCTCTGCGAGAGGTAGAGCGCGCCGGCGCCCCCGGCCAGGAACAGACTGGCCACGCGGGCATCGGCCGCCTGGGTCGCCAGGGCCACGAAGACGGCGCAGAGGGCCAGGGAGGCCGCCGCGGTCCAGCACCGCCCCACCCGCTTGCCGTAGCGCGGGGTCAGCACGTCCGACAGCCAGCCGCCGAGCGGCGAGCAGATGGCCATCATGATGAAGGGCAGCATGCCGTAGACGGCGCTCGACTTCAGATCCAGGCCGCGCACGCTCGACAGGTACTTGAAGAACCAGGTGAAGAAGATCCAGGCGACGTAGCCATAGGTGAAGTAGCTGAGCGTCAGCAGCGCCACCGGCCGGTTTCGCAGGATGGCCAGCCATGAGGCCGGCTTGGCGCCCGCCTTGGCCGCCGGCGCGCCGGCGGCGATATAGGCCGCCTCCTCCGGCTTCACCCAGGGGTGCTGCTCGGGCCGATCGCGCACGATCATCATCCACAGGCCCAGAATGACGACGCCGATGGCGGCCGAAACATAGAAGGCCGAATGCCAGCCGTGGTTGGTGATCAAATAGACGATCAGAGGCGGCGCGACCCCCGCGCCGATGCCAACGCCGGCGAAGATGATCCCATTGGCGAGACCCCGCTCCTGGCGCGGCACCCAGGATGAGACCAGACGGTTACTGGCCGGGAAGATCACCGCTTCGCCGACCCCGAGTACGAAGCGCACGCCCATCAGGGCGGTCAGCGACCAGACGAATCCGGTGGGAACCGCCGCCGTCGCCGCCGTGAAGATGCTCCACCAGATCAGGCCGACGGCGACCACGCGGTAGGGGCCGAAGCGGTCGACGATGCGGCCGGCCATCGGCTGGGTGAAGGCGTAGCCCAGGGCGAAGGCGCTGAACACGCCCCCCAGCTGGGGGTTGGACAGCTTGAAGGCGTCCTGAATGGCGGTGGCGGCGATCGAGATGTTGTTGCGGTCGAGGTACGACACCGCCGCCACCACGAACATCCAGAACACCAGGACCCAGCGCGTCTTGCCGACCGCCATAGCCGCCTCCCTTGGCCCGCCTAACGGACCATTCTTTTTGTCATTCGCCTGAGCCCTGGCGGCTCAGACGTCGTCCCACAGGCTGACGTGGAAATCCTTGTCCGCCAGACAGCTCTCGATGCCCGCCCAAGCCGCCTCGTGCTCCGACGACGCGACCCAGGCCTGGCGCAGGTCTTCGCTCTGGTAGGTCAGTTGGAAACGGTAGCCCACGTGCTCCGGCAGCCCGGCGCCCTGAAGGATGCCGCGCAGCCGCAGCATCTTCACCTCGATGAAGCCCTCGAACCCCGCCGCTGTCGGCCTGAACCGATCGCGGAAATGCTCGAGCATGGCCTGCTCGCGGGCGGGGTCCACCTTCAGGTCGCAGTAAAGCACGATCGGGCGGACCACCGTTTCCTCCCCAAAGCCTACGGGTACAGCGGCTTCTCGCCGGCGACGGCCAGCTTGAGCCGATACACATTACCGGCGCCCATGATGTAGGCGGTCTTCAGGTCCGGGCCGCCCCAGGCGAGGTTGGCCTGCGCGCGGTCCGGCGTCTTCAGCTGGCCGAGCACCTTGCCCTCGGGGCTGATGATGCGGATGCCGCCGGGGCCCGAGGTCCAGACGTTGCCGGCGCTGTCGACCTTCAGCCCGTCCGGCACATCGATGGGGTTGGGCTTCGGGTATTCGATGAAGGTCTTGCCGTTCGACACGGTCCCCTTCGCCAGATCCACGTCATAGACCCGGACGTACATGTCCGGCTCGCAGTTGGAGACGTAGAGCTTCTTGCCGTCCGGCGAGAAGCCGATGCCGTTCGGGCGCGGCATGTCGGTGATCACGGCGGTGATCTTGCCGTCCTTCACCCGGTAGACGGCGTTGAACTTGGCTTCCTTGGCCGGATCCTTGTCCTGGCCGAGCATGCCGTAGGGCGGATCGGTGATCCACAGCGAGCCGTCCGGCGCGAAGAGCAGGTCGTTCGGGCTGTTGAACTGCTTGCCCTGGTCGTTCTTCGACAGGAAGGGCGTCACCGCCAGGGTCTTGGTGTCGACGCGGACGATGTCGCGCGCGCCATGGCGGTTCATCAGGACCGTGCCGTCCTTGTCGAGGACCATGCCGTTGGAACCCTGGAACGAACCGGGCGGGGTCACGTCCTTGCCGCCGGCGTGCTCGATCAGCACCCGGTCCTTGCCGTCGGCGCCGATGGCGTGGAGCGTGTTCCCGGTCAGATCGGAGAACCAGAGCTCGCCGTTGACCCAAAGCGGGCCTTCGGTGAAGCCGTAGCCGCCGCCGATCTTTTCCAGCACCGCGCCTTGCGGGATCACGGCGTCCAACGCCGGGTCCATGCGCTCTATAGAGCTGCCTTCCGCAGCCACCGCGGTCGGCGCCTCGGCCTTCTTCTCCGGCGAGCAGGCGGCCAGGCCGCCGACCAGGGCCAGGCCCGCCACCGCCGCCAACAGGGTGTTTTTCGAGATCATCTTCACTGCATATCCTTCTCTCGAGGCCTTTCTGCAAACGTTGTCATTCGGCATGGCTTGTCAACGCCGCGCCGGTTTCGAGGCGGGCGGCGCGGGCAGTGGCGTCGGCGCGACATTGGACGCCTCCAGCCCTTCGGCGATGGCCGGGGGCGGCTGCGGCCGATTGGGGTTCGGGGCCGGAGGGGCCCGGTTCGGGTCGGGCGGCGTCGGGTTCAGCCGGGCCACATAGAGCCACTTCTGACGCTGGTCAGAGAGGTTGTAGGCGGCGTGCACCGTCTGGCCGTTCGGCGGCGCCAGCAGCCCCTGGTTTTCCTTCCACCAGCGAATCTCGCTGCCGATCTGCATCAGCGAGCGGCCGGGCGAGGCCTTGATCCACACCTCGTCCTGCTCAGGCGTGTGGGCGTGCGGGCCGGCGATGGTCATCGGCGCCATGTAGACGATGTAGACGCGGTCGCCGGCGAACAGGCCGTCGCGCTCGCCGACCAGCACGTACTTGGCGAAGTTGTTCCAGTGCACGTTGCGCTCGGTCATCGCCATCTTCTCGACGTCGCGCACGATCATCTCGGTCTTCGGCGTCACGCCCGGCTGCACCGGAATCTCGACCGTCAGCATCTTGAGAGGCTTGTCGCCGATGACCTGGAAGCGATGGCCGACATTCGGCGGGGCCAGCATCAGGAAGCCGGGCTTCACGTTCCAGAACGACTTGCCGTCATCGAGCCGGGCTTCGCCCTCCTCGACGTAGAACACCATCTGGCTGCTGCTCTTGCCGAGGGCGGTCGTCTCGCCGGGCTGCACGGTCGCCAGGGCGACCTCCTTGTAGTAGCGCAGCACCTTGCCGTTGGCGCCCGGCTTCAGGGCGTCGCCCTCCTCCAGGATCGTTCGCTTGAGGCCGACGTCGAGAAAGATCTTCGGCATGCCCTGATCGGCGTCGCCGATGAAGCGGTTGACGTCGACGCCCGTCGCCATGTTCGACGGCGGCTCGGTGGGGCGCGGCGGCGGGTTCGCGGCCGGCGCCTGGGCCAGGGCCGTCCCCGTCAGCGATAGCGAGGCGACACCGGCCATCAGGCCGGCCATGAGCAGAGCTTTCACGCGTTTTCTCCGTTCGGCCGTTGACCGGCCGTCTGACTGCTTATCGACCGGCCTTGGGCGCGGCATAGGTGTAGGTGGTGCTCCAGGTCACCGTCTGGCCGGGCGCGGCGGTGAGGGTGACGAAGGGCTCGGCCGAGACCGTCGGGCGGATCGACCAGACATTGAAGGCCGACAGCGGCCGGTCGGCCACCGCCACATAGCCGGCGCCGGCGGCGTTGGTGATGCTGAATCGATTGTCGGCCGCGCCGGTCCCGAAGCCGCCGAGGACGGCCATCACGGTCTGGCCGTCCGCCAGGCCGCGGCCGAAGACCAGGCGATTGCCGTCCAGCGCCGCCGCGTCGCCGCGAGGAGGTCGGCTCGCGGTCAGGGCGAAGGGCGTTTCGACCGTCAGGCCAGGACCGGTGGGCGAGCCGCCGAGGGTCAGGAAATTGTGGTTGAAGGTCGTGGTCGTGATCGCCTTGGCGCCGGTGTTCTTCAGGCTGTGCTCGATCACCATCTCGGGCTTGCCGGGAACCAGCCGCACCGTCTTCGAATAGACGTAGCCCCAGCCGCTGGCCGGGTTCGACAACGTATGGATCGCGGTGACCCGGTCACGGGCGGTCGTGGTTTTCCAGCCGCCGCCGTCGAGGATGTCGTAGAGGCGGAACGAGTTGTAGGCCTGCCCGTCCTCGGGCTTCTTCAACAGCCCGACGCCGATCTTCAGGAAGGCGCCGCCCGGCGCGGCCTCCTTGAACCCCGGCGGATTGTCGGGATCGAAGGCTTCCGCGGGACCGAGGATGGAGGTGTTGGGGCCGGCCACCACCTTGCCTTCGTGAAAGACGAAATCGCGCACATTGGCCGCGGTCTGGTCGAACCACAGGCCGTAGTACTCCTGACCGCCGAGCGTCAGGCTGGAGACGATGCCGGACCAGTCGAAGCGGGTGGCGCGATAGAACCCGGACTTGGCGTCCGGCGTCAGCACGGTCGCCTTGAGGACGCCGTTGCCGATCTCGACCTTCGGCGCGGCCGCGAGGGCGGCGGCGGCCGAGACGGGATTTTCCGGCGGAGGCGGCGGCGCGGGTTGTGCCTCGGCTGTCATCGGCGCCCCGATCAGAGTGATCGCCGCGAACGGCGCGATGGAGAGCAGACGCGCGAGCCCGTCGCGCCCAGGACGCAGGACGTCTCGCACTTGGCCCTCCCCGGTCAGGCGACGGTTTCGCCGCTTAGCTGTAATCGTTCGCATGCTGTACCGCCCCCCTGTCAAGCGATGCGGGGAGGAAGGCTAGATCGACACCATCCCTCCCCGCTCCGAATGCTAGAGGCGGAACCGCAGGCCGACGGTCACATAGCGGCCGATCACGTCGTAAAGGGCGCGATTGGTGGGGAACTGCAGGCCCGGATTGGCCGAGTCGGCGACAAGCGGCGGATCGACATTGAAGAGGTTCTGAACGGTCAGGAACCCTTCGTACTGTTGGGCGTCGCCGAACTTATAGTTCACGTTCACGTCGGTGTAGTGAACGTTCGGATTGTAGGCGTAATTGGTGAAGATCTGGGTGATCGAACGCCGGGTCTCGCCCGTCCAACGCTCGGCCAGACGGATGCTGAGCGGGCCGTTCGTATAGTTGGCCTCGACGGTGCCGCTCAGGCGCGGGTTGTTGCCTGTGGCCAGGTTGTTGACCGTCGGCTGGGTCGGGCTCGGCTTCGAACGCATCGCCGTCAGCACCGAGGCCAGGCCTCGGATTTCCAGCTGGCCGCTCCAGCTGCTGACAATGTTGTCCAGCGGGAAGCGATATGCGGCTTCGACGTCTAGGCCCGACTGGAAGATCTTCGCCTGGTTGCGCTGGACGTTGATCACCCGCGTCATGTTGTTCGCCGCGCTGCGGTCGGAGAACGGCAGCGGACGAATGATGAAGGCGCAGGACGGCGCCGTGCCGTTGCTGGCCTCGCATTCCTGGTTGAGCAGGCCCTGGCCGGCGGTGCCGATGGCGTCCTCGATCAACAGGCTGTAGCCGTCCACCGAGGCGGTGAAGCCCGGCAGGAAGCTCGGGGAATAGACCACGCCGCCGACGACCATCGAGCCGACTTCCGGCTTCAGATCGGGGTTGCCGCCGTTCTGGTTGATGTACGAGGCCGACCGGCCGGTGTGCAGGTCGAGGTCGAGGTTGGCGGTGACCTGGGTGCCCTGGAACAGCTGGTAGAGCGACGGCGCGGTGATGTCGCGCGAGACCGTGGTGCGCAGGCGCAGGTCGGTGAACGGCTGATAGATCACCCCGACTTTCCAGGTCTTCACCCTGCCGGAGGTCGAATAGTCGGTGGCGCGAATGGCGGTGTTCAGGTCCAGGGCCTGGGCGAAGGGCAAGTCCTTCAGGATCGGCACCGCCACTTCAACGTAGGCTTCCTTCACGCTGACCTCGCCCGACGCGACGCCGATGTTGGTGAAGTTGGAGATCAGGGCGTTGATGCCGCCGGAGGGCGTGAGGGGCACGCCGCGGATGCCGGTGTAATCGACGAACGGCGCCGTGGCCGGATCGGTGTTGCTGGTCTGGCGAAGCGTCTGCTTGCGCGCCTCGGCGCCGACAGCGATGGAGACCGGGCCGGCCGGCAGTTCGAACAGGTCGCCGCTGAGGTTCGCCGAGACGATCTGCATCTCGTTGACGGCCTGGTACTGCGAACGGCCCATCACCCAGGCGATGGATTCGGCCGACGGCGAGCCGACGCCGAAAATGTTCATCGGCTTGCAGCCCGGCAGCAGCCCCGGGTTCCGCACGGTCACGCCGCAGACGATATTGCCCGCGCCGTCGTTCACCGCGTCGACGGCGGCGTAGAAGCGGCGGGTGTTGAACTCGTTGACGTTGGTGCGCAGGTAGTTGCGGCCCCAGACGTAGTTGGCGTCCCACTTCCAGTTGCGCCCGAGGGCGTCGAAATCGCCGTCGAGGCCGACATTGATGCTGCCGGTGTCGTTGAGGCTGTCACCCTTGTACTGCGGGGTGTCCATCATGCCGATCCGCGACAGGGTGAAGCTGTCGGTCGCGCCCATGGCGGTGACCACTTCCGGGCGCAGATAGGCGTTGTCCTTGAAGATGGTGATGCCGTTCTGCGAGCCGGCGTAGTGCTCGTCCCAGCGGATATCGAGCTTGTTGCGGGATTGGGCCGCGGCGAACTGGGCGTGGGCGTTGATGCGGTCGGTCACCTGATAGCTGATGCGGCCGAAGGCCTGATCGGTCTGCAGGCCCGACACCATGGTGGTGTTGGTCCAATAGGCCCCGCCGCCGCCGATCGAATAGGTGGCGTTGGTGGTCGGGGCGCCGACGGCCATGCGCTGGATGGCGCCGCCCGGCAGGAACTCGTAACCGGCCAATGGCCCGGTGTTGATGTAGCCGCCGAAGGTCACGCCCGCGAAGCGAACCCCCTCGAAGGTGGTGATGCGGGCGCGGCGGTCGGGATCGCCGGCCGGGGCCGGGGCGCTGGTGTACTGGATGAACTTGCGGCCGTTCTCTCGGTCGCTGGCCAGGATCGGGTCGGACTCGAAATGCTCGACCGAACCTTCGATATGGCCCCGGCCGCCGGCGAAGCTCGTGCCCGCCGCCAAGGTCGCCTTGTAGGAGGCGGCGTCGCCATGGGTGGAGAGACCGGTCTGGATGCCGCCCTTCACGCCTTTGAAGGTCTTGTCGAGGATGAAGTTCACGACCCCGACCATGGCGTCGGAGCCATAGGCGGCCGAGGCGCCGCCGGTCACCACGTCGACGCGCTGCACCAGCGCCTGCGGCAGGGTGTTGATGTCGACGCCGCCGGCGAAGCTGGTCGGCGGCACTCGCACGCCGTCCAGCAGGATCAGGCTGCGGGTGGTGCCCAGGTTACGCAGGTTCAGGTAGTTGCCCTGGTTCGGGCTGTTGGCGTTCCAGGTCACGGATCGCGAGTTCGACTGCGAGCCGCGGAAGATCGGCAGCTGATTGAGGGCGTCCGGGATGTTGGACGGCGCCCGGGCGAGCAAGGCGTCGGCCGTGACCGTGGTGACCGGCGTCGGGGCCTGGAAGCCGTCGCGCACGATGCGCGAGCCGGTGACCACGACCTCCTCGACGTTGGCGGTGTCGGCATCGGCGGCGGCGGACGTCGTGGACTGGGCGAAGGCCGGGGCGGCGACGGCGATCAGGCTGACGCCGCCGAGCAGGCTCGCGACGAACGTAATCGTTTTCATTTCTCCCCCTATATTTTTTATGAGCCGGTCAACATCGGCCGTGGCGGGATTAGTGAGCGCGACTGAAAACGTTGTCAATACGGTGTATACGAGAGGCGCCTCTCGTCCACATGGCCAAGCTTTCCCTGGAAAGACAACAAGCTAGAGTGTGGGCGGCCACTTTCCGGCGCGACCGTCGAATTTTTTCCCATCAGCCGTCCAGCCCTACCGGGCGACGGCGTGACCGACGAACGGGGAGTTGGCGCGACCACCGCGCGCGGCTCAAAGCTGGCGCCGGCCGGCATGGGCGGGAGCCTGTTCGCGGGCCTCCGCCCCTAACGCAATCGGGCCTGCCTCGCGGAAGCCTCGGCGCAAGATTTCAGGAGGACTGCACCTGGAGGGCGCTTGGTCGCCCATTGTCGCGACTCGGCGCCAAGCCCCCCCGCCCGGCTCATCTTTGGCCGGTCTGATGCTTGCTTTGCAATGCGATCAAGCGCGGGAGAGTCCCAAATTGGAACCGCTGGAGGGTGTCAGCAGGGACAAGTTGCGGGTGGGTCTTGGACCCCTTGCGCTGCCCCGCGTCGCGCTTCTAAGCCAGTTCCGCGCCAGGCTTACGAAGACCTTCACTCGCAAGGAACGGGCGGAACGCTGGGTTCTTGTCGAGGCGCTTTGCCTTTGTGCTTGCCTGGAGCGGCGGCATGGAAGGGTCGGGATGGACCTGATCCAGGCGTCGGGGGCGACGGCCCGGGTGCGGTTGGAAGCGATAAGAATTGCGGATAGGCGTCTAAGAGGGGGCGTGACGCAGACTAATACTTGAGCGACAACCTATCCCCCGCCTGTATATTATACAGAGGCAGCTTTCTTGGCTTTATAGATCCCGGAAGCTGCCGCGGATGACAAGAATATCCGAGCGCTCCGGACGGTGAGGTCAGATCGCGCATGGCCGCCCTCTTAGCCTTTCTCAGCCTCGCATGCGGCGTCGTCGTCTGCCTGATACCGGTTGTGGCGCCGCTCAGCGATATGAAGACGCAAGACCTCCTGATCGGGCAAGGCGTCATCTTCATGCTGGCGGCCATGGCGTTGGTGCTCGCACGCCGACCCGATGAGGTCGCGCCCGACCCACGGTCGAGAGACGACGGCGGCCAAGTCGCCGATCGCCCCGCCCCAGAGAAGGCCGCTGAACTCGCCGACAAGGCTGGAGCGACCGACGCCACGCCGGCTCTGGTCCAGCCGCCGCCCGCCATCCGCCGCCCGCGTGCGGATGAGATCGTGCAAAACGATCATGTCCTCGGTCACGTCGAGGGCGCGAGGAGCATCCCCGGGGGCTATCACTTCGTGAGGCTCTACGTATCCGACGCCTTTGACGAGAGCCGAGAGTTCATCACGCAGCAGATGCGGATCGTGCTGGCGAGCCGTGACCCGGTCACCTCGGGATACGGATATGGCGAGGGCCGGAAGTTGGTCTTGCACAATGTCACGGCAAGCATAGTTGGGCCGATCGAACCGAGTTGATCAAATGCCGCGTCGGCGAAAGCGCCGCCCTTAGACCGCGGGCGATCGCCGATCGGCGCCCGATGGAACGCAACCTCAGCGCGGCTGCAGCATGGCGTCGGAAGGTCTCGCGGCGCGAATCACCAGGGTCATCCCGATGGCGCCTGGACGGCGGAGATTCGACGAAAGCCGCCCCTTAAACCCGCGACGCGTTGTCACAACGCCCGCTCGAACGGCGCCACGCCGGCTCGCCCGCGCCATCATTCATGGGGCTGATAATGCAGGAGATTTCGGCGCGCGCCCTACCGCGCGTCACCCCCCGCGCCCGCGCGAGTTGTTTTCAGAGACGCACACTCTCGCACGAGGCGAAAAATAGTAGGAGTTCCGCAATCGATTTGTGCTTACCTCAATGCAAGCATTCGAGAAGATGCGGGAGGGGTTGGTGTCTCAAACAATCAGCACTTCGCATGTGCAACATACGAATTCGCTGCTGCGAAGCAAGCCGGCGCGGTATCGAATCCGCTGGGAATTCATCTTATGCGTACTCGCTTGCGCGGCGTTCCATGCGCTTTGGATCAGTATCGCCTTGCGGATGCTTTGACGAGACATCCCGGAGGCCTCACTTAAGCCTTCCTTCACAGAGCCATCTTGATCTCAGCTTCCAGTGCTGAGCGGCAGAGTCGATTGGCGAACGATGAGTTGGCACGGCAGGACGGTGTCCTGCTCGACGCTGTCGCCCGCCAGCATCCGCACGAGTTTGATCATCGAAAGATAGCCGATCTCGAAGGTCGGTATCCGCACGGTGGTGAGAGCCGGCTCGTAAAGGGCCGCGATGCGCTGGTCGTCGAAGCCCACGACGGAGACATCCTGCGGCGTGCGCAGCCCGGCGCGGCGCAAGGCGCGGATCGCCCCGACCGCCATTTCATCGTTGGCGGCGAACACCGCTGTCGGCGGCGGGCCGGCGGCCAGGAGCGATTCCATGGCCTGTTCGCCCGACTCCACGGTGAAGGCGCCCGAGGCGACCAGGGCGGGATCGAAGGGCACGCCGCGGGCCGCCAGCGCGCGCTGAAAACCTTCCAGCCGGTGGCCGGTCATCGGCGAGAAGGCCGCGCCGGAGATATGGGCGATACGGCGATGGCCGAGGGCCAGCAGGTGTTCGGTCACCTCGGCGGCGGCGGCGGCGTGATCGACCCGCACATTCGGCAGGTCGTTGTCCGGCCCGATGTCCACGGCGATGACGATGGGCGGCAGGCGGCGGGCGCCCTCGGCCAGGTTCGCCAGGCCCATGGAGGACACCAGAACCATGCCGTCGGCGCGACGGCTGTTCACCTGGTCGACGAAGCCGCGTTCGCGGGCCGGGTCACGCTCGGTGTGGCCGATCAGCACGCTGTAGCCGGTCTCGCGCGCGGCCTGCTCCGCACCGCGGAAAAACTCCAGGAAGAAGGGCGAGAGGCTGGGAGCGGTGACGATGACCAGCCGCGTCTCGTTGGTCTTCAGGTTGCGCGCCACCAGATTGGGCCGGTAGCCCAGTTCGTCGATCGCCTTCGACACCCGCTCCAGGGTCGCGGCGTTGAGCATGCTCGGATTGCTCAGGGCTCGCGAAACCGTGGCGATGGAAAGCCCGACGGCCTCCGCCACATCTTTGATCGTCGCCGGCTTGCCCGTGTGGGGCCTGGTCGCCTTGTTCATCTTGGCCCGCTGGGCGGCCCCCTCAATCTCGACTTCGTAGTGCTCCGTAACACTACGTAGGGGACTTTCCGAAATTTCGCGCGCGATCGCGAGGCCCTACCCCCTTGAAACATCAGTTCGGGGGATGTCGAAAATGAGCCTTGCCCACGATTTCACCGCCGACGGCCCCGCCGTCTTCGCCCTCGCAGACGCCTTTGGCCGCCTCGGCGCACGTGTCGCCTTCGAGCGCGACAGCGAGATCTACGCTCAGGACGATGAGGCCGAGCGCCTCTATCAGGTCGTCCGCGGCGTGGTTCGCACCAGCCGGGTCACCTGTGACGGCCGTCGCCAGGTCGGCGACTTCTACTACGCCGGCGAGGTTTTCGGCCTGGAGCCGGGCCCCGATCACCGTTTCGCCGCCGAGGCCCTGACCGACTGCGAAGTGCTGGTCGTGCGTCGCAGCGCCATGCGCGCCTTCGCCGGCGAGGCGGAACTCAACCGCGCCATTCTGGAGGCCACCGGCCGCGAAATGGAACGCCTGCAGGACCATGTGGTGATGCTCGGCCGTAAGAGCGCCCGCGAGCGCGTGGCCTGCTTCCTGATGGGCCTGGCCCACCGCCAGACCAAGAGCGAGGTCGACCTGCCGATGAGCCGGCAGGACATGGCCGACTATCTAGGCCTGACCATCGAGACCGTCTCGCGCATGCTGACCCGGCTGCAAGGCGACGCCATCGTCACCTTTCCGTCCACGCGCCGCTTCGAGGTGCGCAAGTGGGCCGCTCTCGAGGCGATGGCCGCGTGATCTCCCCGCGGATTTGACCATGCGATCTGAGGCCGGTCCTCAGATCGCCTTTGCGTGCCGCGTTCCGTCGCCGTCGAGATAGGCGTCAAAGGCGGCGGCCACCGAGCGGACCAGGAGGCGGCCGTCGCCGACCACCCGCAACACGCCGTCGCCGCCAAGCGTGGCCAGGCCATCGCGGATGAAGGGCGTCAGCTTCGGCAGGGCGGCGTCGAACACCCCGGCATGGGCGCGATGACGCAAGCCCACGGCCTCCAGATCGACTTCGAGGTCGCACATCAGTCGCTCGATCACCTCGCCGACCATTCGGTCCTCATCGGTCACCGCGACGCCCCGCGCCACCGGCAACCGACCGGCCTCGACCGACGCGCGCCAGGCGATCTCGACCGCTGCGTTCTGCGCGAAGCCCTGCGGCAGGCGCCCGATCGAGGAGGCGCCGACGCCGAGCAGGGTTCCGGCCTGATCGGTGGTGTAGCCCTGGAAGTTGCGCCGCAAAGTTCCGTCCGAGAGGGCTCGGGCCATGTCGTCGTCGGCGCGGGCGAAGTGGTCGAGCCCGATCCGGACGTAGCCGGCCTCGGCCAGCCGCTCGGCCGCCGCCTCCGACTGATGCAGGCGTTCGAGCGCCGATGGCAGCTTGGCCTCGTCGATCAGGGCCTGGTGCGGCTTCATCCACGGCACGTGGGCGTAGCCGAACAAGGCGATGCGCTCCGGCGCCAGGGTCAGGATGGCGTTCAAGGTCTCCAGCGTACCGGCGGTGGTCTGGCGCGGCAGGCCGTACATCAGGTCGAGATTGATCGAACCAACGCCGACCGCGCGCAGGCGGTGCACGGCGCGGGCCACCTGATCGAAGGTCTCGTGACGATTGACCGCCGCCTGCACGGCCACGTCGAGGTTCTGCACGCCCAGGCTGGCGCGATTCAGACCGTGGTGACCGGCCGCCTCGATCCATTCGGCCGACGTCGCGGACGGGTCGAGCTCGGCGGCGACTTCGCAGCCCTTCTCGATCTCGAAGGCCTCGCCGATGGCGGCGAACAGGCGATTGAGGTCCTCCGGGGCCAGCATGTTGGGCGAGCCGCCGCCGAGATGGATGGCGCGCACCTTCAGTCGGGCCGGCAGGGCCTCGGCGAGCATGGCGATCTCGCGGATCAGCAGGGTGACGTAGTCAGAGATCGGCCCACGCCGCCGCACCGCCCGGGTGTTGCAACCGCAGTAGAGGCAGAGCTGGGCGCAGAATGGGATGTGCAGGTAGAGCGAGATCGCCTCGCCAGGCGGCAGGGCCGCCAGCCAGCCGCGATAGGTCGCCTCGTCCACCGCCGGCCCGAACTGCACCGCCGTCGGGTAGCTGGTGTAGCGCGGCGTGCGTCCGTCGTAGCGGGCGACGAGGTCGGCGAGGCGACGCAGGCGAGGATCGGGCAGGACATGCAGGGTCATGCCGCCTTCGTGACGCGGGCGCCGACGGCGCGCCCTGATCTCGATCAAACCGCCGGACGGTCCTCGGGCTCGTCGACAAGGATCCGGGCCGCGTCGCCCGCGGGGTCCTCGTACTGGCCGTCCCGCAGCGTCCACCAGAAGGCCGCCACCGCCAGGAGGCCAAGCCCCAGGGAGAAGGGCGCGAGGAAGAGGACGATGGTCATGCCGCCCTCCCCTTCCTCAGCAGGCCCGTGCGCAGGGCGTTGAGCGTCACCACCAGCGAGGAGCCGGACATGGCGAGGGCGGCGACGAACGGATTGATCAGGCCGAACATGGCGGCCGGCGCGGCCACGGCGTTGTAGAGGGCCGCGAAGCCGAAGTTCTCCAGCGCCCGTCCCCGGGCGCTGCGGGCGATGTCCACGGCCTCGACCACGGTCATCAGGGCCTCGCCCGAGAAGACCAGGTCGGCGGCGTTCTGGCTGGCCTCCAGGGCCGAGCCGGGCGCCATGGCGACGTGGGCCCTGGCCAGGGCCGGGGCGTCGTTCAGCCCATCGCCGATCATCACGACCTTCAGACCCGCCGCCGCGCGGGCCTCGATCACGGCCGCCTTGTCCTGCGGCGTGCAGCCGGCGCGCCAGGCGGTGACGCCGGCCTCACGGGCGACGCGGCGCACGGCGGTCGCGACGTCTCCGGATAGAATCTCCACCGACAGTCCCCGCGCGGCGAGCGCCTCGACCGCCGCCGCCGCATCCGGGCGCAACGCGTCCTCGAACCGCAGACGCACCTTGGTGTCGCCCTCGAATCCGAACCACAGTTCGGTCTCGTCACCCTCCTCCCCGATTCCGAGAAAGGCGGCGCGGCCGAGGCGCGCGCGACGGCCGTCGATAACGCCTTCGACGCCCTGACCGGGATGCTCGACCACCTCGCTCGCCAACGGCCCGTCGCCTGCCGCCTCGGCCAGGGCGCGGGCCAGGGGGTGACGCGAGGCGCGCGCCAACGGCGCGGCCTGAGCGACGACGCGCTTCGGGGCGTCGATCAATCGCGGACGGCCGAGAGTCAGAACGCCGGTCTTGTCGAGGATGACGTGACTGACCTCAGCCAGACGCTCCAGCGCGGCGCCCGACTTCACCAGCACCCCACGGCGGAACAGGCGAGCCGAAGCCGTGATCTGCACGGCGGGCGCGGCTAGGCCGAGGGCGCAGGGGCAGGTGACGATGAGCACGGCGACCGCGCGGATCAGGGCCTCGCGGGGACCGAGCCCCAAAACCCAGCCGCCCGCGAAGGTGGCCAGGGCCGCGGCGTGAACCACCGGCACATAGATCGCCGCCGCCTTGTCGGCGAGGCGCACGTACTTCGAGCGCGACTGAGCCCCGACCTCGACCAGGCGGGCGATCTCGGCGACAGCGGAATCGTCCGACCGCGCCGTGGCGACCAGGGTCAGCGCGCCCGAGAGGTTCACCGCCCCGGCGCGGCACGGCGCCCCGACCGCGACGGCGGCCGGCGCCGTCTCGCCGGTGAGCAGGCTGTTGTCGAGTTGGCCCGCCCCTTCCACCACGCGGCCGTCGACCGGGATGCGGTCTCCGGGCCGCACCAGCACGCGGTCGCCGGGCGCGACCTCGGCCAGCGGAACCGAACGCATCCGACCGTCGCCATCGACCAGGGTGGCGCTCGCCGCTTGCAGAGCCAGAAGGTCGGCGGCGGCGCTGGAGGCCCGGGCGCGCAGGCGATGCTCCAGCCACCGGCCGATGAGCAGCAGGAACAGCAGCGAGACGGCGGCGTCGAAATAGACGTCTCGCCCACGCAGCACCGTTTCGGAGAAGCTGATCGCCAGCGTCAGGATCACGCCGATGGAGATCGGCACGTCCATGTTCGCGCGCCGGGCCTTCAACGACCGCCAGGCGGAGCGGAAGAAGGGCATGCCGGCGAAGATGGCGCAGGGCGCGCCGACCGCGCCGGCGAACCACATCATCAGGGTGCGCGCCGCCGGCCCGAGTTCCTGGCCGAACAGTCCGGCCCAGATCGGCACCGAGAACATCATGGTGTTCATCACGCCGAAGCCGGCGACGGCGAGCGCCAGAACCAGTTCACACCCCTCGCGGTCGCGCCGGCGCTTGACCTGGGCGGGATCGTAGGGACTGGCGGGATAACCGAGCTTGTCGAGCGCCACGATCACCTGGCCGGCGTCGGCGCCCCCCCGCGAGAAGTCGACCGTCAGATGCTTGCGCGTCAGGTTCACCCGCGCGGCCGAGACGCCGGGCAGCGCCGCCACCACGCGCTCGATCTTGCCCAGGCAGCCGGCGCAGCGAATGTCGGGAACCAACAGGTCGAGGCGGGAGCCGCCGTCGTCGCGGGGCCTGAGGAAAGCACGCAGATCCGCTTGCGGAATGAGTTCGGTTACGGCCAAGTCAGCCTCCGCTCGGCCATGAACCGGGCGCCGTCCCTGGCCTTGGCCTCGGCGGTCAGATCCCACGCTCCGGCGAGCCCCGCATGCATCGCGACGTAGCGGCCGCCGCCATGCTCCTCAAATCGTAGAGCGATACGGCCAGCCTCGGTGGCCGGTCGTTCGAGCTTGCCGGTGATCGCCAGACCTTCGACCGGGCGGCCATCGCGATCGCGATAGTCGAGCACCACCTGGCCGGGCGCGGCGCTGGCGGCGGCGGCCCAGCCGAGCGCATCCTGGCGATGCAACTGGGCGAGACGCTGGTTGTAGATCAGCCCGTCCTCGTAGGGGGTCACCGATACCTGGCCGGGAAAGCTGCGCACGGCCATCACGGTGAAGGTCGCGTCGACGGCGATGATCACCGCGAAGAAGGCGACCACGCCGAACAGCACATGCACGCCACGCAGGCGAAAGCCGGTCGCCGCAGCCTCGGTCATTGCTCGGTCTCCACGCCGGTAAGGAAGACGGTTCTGGCGAGGGCGGTCTCGCGGGCGTCGCGGATGCGGAAGGCGGCCGGCAGGCTGGGCGCGGCGATGCCCGTCACCGGGGCGGTGACGAAAACGCGGAAGGCGCGCACCTCATTGGCCGGCACGACGGCGCGGACGACCTGGCCGCTGGGCTCGCCGGGACTGCGCAGGACGGCGCCGGACAGCCCCTCCAGCCGCACCTCGAAGGTGCGGGCCTCGAAGGCGCGGTTGGCGATCTTCAGGGTGTAGCCGTTGCGCACCTGGCCGTCGTGCAGACGCACATAGGTCGGGTTGCGGTCGCGCAGGGCGTGCAGCTCGACCATCGCCCGATGGGTCAGACCCCAGGCCATCAGCCCGCCGATCGCGACCAGGGCGACGGCGTAGTAGAGGGTGCGGGGACGCAACAGGCGATAGATCGGCTTGTCGCCCTTGGATCGCGCCTCGACGGCGGCGTCGGTGTCATAGGCGATCAGACCCGTCGGCCGCCCGACCTTGGGCATGACTTCATCGCAGGCGTCGATGCACAGGCCGCAGTTGATGCACTCCAGCTGCGCGCCATCGCGGATGTCGATGCCCATGGGGCAGACGACGACGCAGGCGTGGCAGTCGATGCAGTCGCCACGTCCTTCCCAGCTTTCAGCCTTCTTGTGCGCCCCGCGCGGCTCGCCGCGGTCGTAGCGATAGGTGACCTGCAGCGAATGCTGGTCGAGCATGGCGCCCTGGATGCGCGGCCAGGGGCACATGTAGATGCAGACCTGCTCGCGCATGTGCCCGGCGAAGACGTAGGTGGTGGCCGTCAGCAGGGCGCAGGAGACGTAGGAGGTAATCGGAGCCGCGCCGGTCCAGAACTCGCGCAGCAGCAGCGGTGCGTCGCGGAAATAGAAAATCCAGGCCCCGCCGGTGCCGAACGCGACCGCCAGCCAGACGGCGTGCTTGCCGGCCTTGCGCCACAGCTTGTCCGGCGACCAGGGCGCGGCGGCGAGACGCATGCGGGCGTTGCGGTCGCCTTCGAACAGCCGCTCCACGAAGATGTAGAGGTCGGTCCACACGGTCTGGGGGCAGGCGTAGCCGCACCACAGCCGCCCGAACAGGGCGGTGACGAGGAACAGGGCCAGGGCCGCCATCACCAGGAGGCCGGCGACGAAATGGATTTCCTGCGGCCACAACTGCAGGCCGAAGAAATAAAAGCGGCTTCCGAAGAAATCGACCAGCACCGCCTGATCCGGCAGATCGCCCGGCCGGTCCCAGCGCAGCCACGGCGTGATGTAGTAGACCGCCAGGGCGGCGACCAGCAGGACCCATTTGATCTGGCGCCAGCGGCCATGCGCCTCCTTCGGATAGATCGGGACCCGTGGCTTGTAGAGACCCTTGTTGCTGGTCCGACCGGCGCGCGCCCGCGCCGCCGCGGCCGCCGAGACCGGCGTGCGGGGCGAGGGCGAGGTGCGGTCGATCACGACGGTCATTTCGCGTCGCCGCCCGCGTTCACGTGGACATAGACGGCCAGGGCCTTGATCGTCTCCGGCGAGAAGCGGGCCTGCCAGGTCGGCATGACGCCGTTGCGGCCGTTCCAGATCTGGTCGTGGATCGCTTGGCGGCCGGAGCCGTAGAGCCAGTCCGCGTCGGTCAGGTCCGGCGCGCCGGGCGCGACCCCGCCCTTGCCGTCCGGCCCGTGGCAGGCCGAGCACTGATCGGCGAAGGTCTGGCGGGCGCGTTCGACAGCGGCCGGGTCGGCCGGCCGGCCGGCGAGGCCGGTTACGTATTCCACGAGGTCGTTCACCTGCGGGCCGGTGAGCATCTGGTCACGCCCGAAGGCCGGCATGGAGACGCCGGCATGCGTTTCGGCGTGGCCGGAGCGCACGCCCACGGCGATCGTCCGCCGGATCTCCTCCAACGAACCGCCCCAAAGCCAGACGTCGTCGCGCAGGTTGGGATAGCCTCTGGCGCCCGCGCCGCCCGCTCCATGACAAGTGGCGCAATTGTCGCCGAACACCGACTGACCGATCTGCGTCGCCAGGGTCTGCAGTTCGGGATCAGCCTCGATCTGTTCCAGGCTGGCGCTGGCCAGCCGCGCCTCGCCCGTCTTGCGTTGAGACGCCAGGACGCCGAGTTCGCCGGCGACTTCCGCGCGGTCGGAGTGATTCAGCAGGCCATGGGTATAGCCGCGCACGCCCGGCCAGGCCGGCATCAGCACCCAGTAGATCGCGGCCCAGACGATCGAGCCGTAGAGAATCCACAGCCACCAGCGCGGCAGGGGGTTGTCGAGCTCCTTGATGCCGTCCCACTCGTGGCCCGTGGTTTCCACGCCGCTGTGGTCGTCGCGCTCACGTTGCGGATGCTCAGCCATGGTCGCGCTCGTCGTCTTCGAGGGGCAGGTGGGCGAGGCGCTTGAAGGTCTCGCGGTGGCGCGGCCAGAGGGCGTAGGCGACGCCCGCCGCGAACATCAGGCCGAAGAAGATCGTGCCGCCCTGCTGAGCGAACCGGGCGACCGCCTCATATTCCAGCTGGAGAAGGCCGCTCATCGCATGTTCTCCGGGTCTTCCGCCTTGTAGGTGCGGAAATCGACCATGGTCCCCAGCACCTGCAGGTAGGCGATCAGGGCGTCCATCTCGGTGATCCGGGCGGGATCGCCGTCGAAGTCGCGCTGGGCGACCTTGGCGTCGTAGCGCTGGCGCAGGTCCGAGGTCTCGCTGGCGAAGGGATCGGCCTGGGTCTCCAGGTCCGCCTTGGCGTTGGCGATCTGGCTGTCGGTATAGGGCACGCCGACCGCCTTCAGCGTCTTCAGCCGCTGGGTCATGTTGCGGTAGTCGAGCTCGGTGCTCGCCAGGAAGGCGTAGGGCGGCATGTTGGATTCCGGCACCACCGAGCGCGGGTCGTCCAGGTGTTGCTGATGCCAGCCGTCGGAGTATTTGCCGCCGACGCGCGCAAGGTCCGGGCCCGTGCGCTTCGACCCCCATTGGAAGGGGTGGTCGTACATGCTCTCGGCGGCCAGGCTATAGTGGCCGTAGCGCTCCACCTCGTCGCGCAGAGGTCGGATCATCTGCGAGTGGCAGACGTAGCAGCCCTCTCGCACATAGATGTCGCGCCCGGCCTGCTCCAGCGGGGTGTAGGGGCGCACGCCGTCCACCTTCTCGATGGTGCTCTCAAGGTAGAACAGCGGCGAGATTTCGATCAGACCCCCGATCGACACGGCGACGATGATGCCGAGCGTCAGGATGATCGAGTTGCGCTCGAACTTCTGGTGTTTCTTCCACATGGACAGGGCCCTCACTCGGCCGCCGCGGGGGCGGAGAGGGGCGGCGTGATCGCGGTCGCCAGGCCGGCCGTGGCTCGGCCCGGCATACGGATCGTACGCCACAGGTTGTAGGACATGATCAGGGCGCCGGAGAGGAACATCAGGCCTCCCACGGTGCGGATGATGTTGGGGATGTGCTTGGCCGCGACGGTCTCGACGAAGGCGTTCGCGAGGTAGCCCTGAGGCGTGTATTCGCGCCACATCAGGCCTTCCATGACGCCGGAGACCCACATCGAGGAGATGTAGAGAAGGATCCCGGTGGTCGCGATCCAGAAGTGCCACTCGACCAGCGTGTTCGAGTACAGCCGGTCCTTCTTCCACAGCCAGGGAACCAGCATGTAGACGCAGGCGAAGGTGATGAAGCCGTTCCAGCCCAGGGCGCCGGAGTGCACGTGGCCGATGGTCCAGTCGGTGTAGTGCGACAGGGCGTTGACCGCCCGCACGCTCATCAGCGGCCCCTCGAAGGTGGCCATGCCGTAGAAGGCCATGGCCACCACCATCATGCGGATCACGGGGTCGGTGCGGACCTTGTCCCAGGCGCCCGAGAGGGTCATGAAGCCGTTGATCATGCCGCCCCAGGACGGCATCCACAGCATGATCGAGAAGGTCATGCCGAGCGTCTGGGTCCACTGCGGCAGGGCCGTGAAGTGCAGGTGGTGCGGGCCCGCCCAGATGTAGATGAAGATCAGCGACCAGAAGTGGACGATTGAAAGCCGGTAGGAATAGACCGGCCGCTCCGCGCGCTTGGGCACGAAGTAGTACATCATCGCCAGGAACGGCACGGTGAGGAAGAAGGCGACGGCGTTGTGGCCGTACCACCACTGGACCAGGGCGTCCTGAACGCCGGCGAAGGCGGAGTAGCTCTTGGACTCCAGCAGGCCGACCGGAACCGCCGCGTTGTTCAACAAGTGCAGGATGGCGATGGTGACGATGAAGGCCAGGTAGAACCAGTTGGCCACATAGATGTGCGGCTCCCTGCGCTTCCAGATCGTGCCCAGGAAGACGAGGAGGTAGACGACCCAGACGAGGGTCAGCCACAGATCGACGTACCACTCGGGCTCGGCGTACTCGCGGCTCTGGGTGATCCCGGCGAGATAGCCCGTCGCGGCCAGCACGATGAACAGCTGATAGCCCCAGAAGACGAACCAGGGCGCGACGCCGCCGGCCAGGCGCGCCTTGCAGGTGCGCTGCACGACATAGAAGGAGGTGGCGATCAGGCCATTGCCGCCGAAAGCGAAGATCACCGCCGAGGTGTGCAGCGGGCGCAGGCGGCCGAAGTTCAGCCACGGGGCTTCGGGGAAATAGAGAAGGCGCGGCCAGCTGAGCTGGGCGGCGGCGAACACCCCCGCCGAGAGGCCGACAATGGCCCAGACCATGGTGGCGATGACCCCGGCGCGGATCACGCCGTCGGCGTAGCGGTCCGGTTCGGACCGCAGGCGGCCGGAATTTATGCCCACGGTCAGCACGCAGAAGGCGATGACGAAGGCGGCCGAGAACACCCAGCCGTGGAACCGGAACGCCGGGTCGGGGCTAAGGGCGGTGGCCGCCAGGCTGAGCAGCGCGGCCACGCCCGTGAAGACATAGAGCGCGATGGCGTCGGGCGGCGCGTCTGAAGAAGGTTTGGCGGCGAGCTGGGCCATGGCGTCCAGGCGATTGCTGAGGTTGCGGCAGCCAGTGCCGCAGCCACGCCGCCGGCGCGTTGACATCGATCAAGGGCGGCCGGCGCGGCCCGCGGCAAGAGGGCCGCGCACTCGGAGACCGGCATGCGACCGTCGTCCTACATCCCCGACATCGTCCGCCGCCTCGCCGCCGCTCTCGGCGGCGCTCTCCTCCTCGCCTGCGCCGCCCGCGCTTTCGCCGAGGCTCAGCTGCACATGGCGATCATGGGAACCCTGTGCGGCGCCGGCCCGCAAACACCCCACTGTGGCTGGTGTCTCGCAGCGGCGAGCCTGGGCATGGCTGGGCTCGCCGCTCTGTGGGTGGGGCGCAGTCAGTTGGGGGCGCTGCGCCTGAGTATCAAGCGGCGCCGCGGTCCTCTAAACGTTAGGCGGACAGGAGGGCCAGGTCGCGCCGCCTAATAGGCACGCGCGGCGTCCAATCCGACGGAATACATCAGGCTACCCATAACCGGATCTTCAAGGATCGCACGATTTTCAGGTAAGGCGGACCATATACGATCTTCAGGGCGTCCCGGCTGCTGCCCGAACTCCAGAAGGAACGCCCAACTCTTCCCTCTCAGTGGGATCACAGTGAACCCAACTGGGCCAAAGATACGTCGTACGCCCTCGAGACCATACGAGACTATATGACCCCGTCTCGTCGGATCTAGATAGCGCGGATCCTCGTTGCGGACGTAACTCGGCAGCCCCGTATTGAACAGATAAAGCGCATCGGGCTGGGACTTCTCGGCCATTTCCGCAGCCAGAGCCCGAGCCATTGCCGGCGTAAGGTGCTCAAGAACTTCAACGCACACGCCTGCGTCAAAGCGCCCTTCCGTCGAACCGAGGGTGCCAGATATATAATTAGGGTGGGGGCTATGTTCTTCGGGAGGATAAGCCTCCACGCCCCAGAAGATATGCTTCGAAGACGGCAGATAAGTAGCCAACGCATCCAGCAGGAAGCCAGGCCCAGTACCAATATCGACCACGCGACGTAGCGGTCTACGGGCATAAAGAACGAGTTCGGCGACGCGGGCCAGGGAACTACCCCAGGATCGGTGGCGCGCCGCTCCTAATTCCTCAGCCCAATAGCTGTCATCGTAATTTCGAACGAATCTTCCTTCATCGATTACCTTGATCGTGTCGGGATGGATCATGATTGAGTCGCACTCTTCACACGAGAGATACTCATGGCGGTCAATCAGAGCGTGATGAATAAGACGCCCGCAGCCGCAAACTGCGCAAGGTGTCATGAGGAACGCCCCATTGTTTATCCAAACGTTACGGCGCCATATCGCACCGTTGGAGCAGGCCGTTAGGCGTAGGCCTTCGACTTACTCTCGTGGATAAAGACTACATCGGCCCACTTGAGCATGGGCTCCTCATCGGAGGCCTGATTTCTAATTGTGAGAATATTGTACCCCATAGAATACAGGACACCAGCGTAATGATCCAACGGTATGTGCAGCTTGTTATCCCTGCTCATACCAGCCTCCACTTGGATAAAATCTATCTCACCGTCGCTAAGCATCTCCGAAAATCCAAGCAGAACACGCATATCGTAGCCCTCGGCATCAATCTTGAGCATATCTATGTGTCGTATCCCCGCATCCTGGCAGTAATTATCACCCCTAAGAACATCGACGACCGTCGTATTATTGCCCTCGGATTCGACAACCTTATTTACGGTCACGCCTGGCGTAGCGGTCATGAAAACCTGCCCCCTTTTCGCCCCCAAGGCGCACCGATTTAGCGTGACGCTTTCAAGCTTTTCATGTCGCGCAATATTTTGCTCCAACTCTTGGAAGATCGACGGAACAGGCTCGAAAGCCCAGACGTGGGCCGTCGAGAAGCGACGAAGATAGGACAAAGAAACCCATCCAACATTCGCGCCGACGTCAAAAACAGTTTCTATTCTGGCGAGAGGTATTCTCTCCCTTATAAATAGAGGGATATCGTCCTCAAGATCGCTGGTATGAATTCTGGGCATTCAATTTCCCTATCGCGCACGTAACGCCGAGCAAACCGCATCCACACTGATCAATATATCGTCGTATTTTTTTGTTTCATCATAATAAAATACGCCGCGCGCATCCGGTAAGGCCGCGTAGTTAATACCTTTCATTCCGGCCAGACCCCAGAACGCCGGTGTTGCATATCTGGAATTGAAAATCTCTATTACACGGGCACCGCTATGACAAAACGCTATATTGGCCAGAGCAGCCCCGTGCGCTGCAATTATAGTTGTGCTAGCATTGAAAAGCGCGGCCTGCTCTAGAAGCGTCATCGAAGAGTCTAACGAAACGATGTTCACCGCGCTCGGACCTAATCTAGAAACAAGTTGGTCTAAATTTTCGAACCCCCGCCGCCCAGTAGGCCGCGCGACGATCATTATTCGATCATCGACATCTCTCTTCGGCGCAGCAGAGACTACCCGGTCGAAAAATCGACCGATAAGATCGTGCCCATTGTGGGCTGGATGATGGAGAGGCTCGAAGACATAGAGTTCTTCGAAAACAAGACGGACAGGACTGCTTGCCGGCAATATCGTGGCATAAGAATTATAGATAGAGAGGACCTCCCGCGTCAGAGATCGGGCCCAAACGTCGCATATGACATTCTGTATATCCCCCAAGACCTCCGCCTCACATAACGCGTGTATCAGAGGCAGTGACTCGAGCATAGAATGGCAGTAGTTAGCCGACAACCAGTGGTTTATGATCGCAGATCGCCCCCTCACAAATACAGGGTCTGGGAATTTCTCGGGCGGATGCGCAATAGAGAAGGACAAATCCTCCATAACCCCCCCATCACCATCTCTGACAATTATGCCGTAGTCCCACGCCGAGATCTCGACGTTATTCACCCGATGAAGCTTCAACGGACTAGGCGTAACGTCGGTGGCGCGGTAACGCGGGCCGGGAAAAGGGGTTTCCTGATCGCAATTGACAGGAAGGGGCACGTGGTGCGCGCTGGACAGGAAAGCTTTGATCAAGGACGACATCGGCTTAACCAATCTTCGAAACGTGTAATCCGACGCCCATCGTCACCCACGCAATTCCACGCCACTTGCGAGGCTGACCGCCTCCTTCATCGCCCGCACACCGGCCTTCAGCGTGTGATGGAAGTCGATGAACTCGATACCCGCGCGCGCCAGCTTCTCCCATAGCGCCCGGTCTGAGAACAGCTCCACCGTGCGCCGGGCGATCTCTTCGGGGGTGTCGGCGACCATAGCCAGCTCGCGGTCGATGATGCCCATGCCCTCGCCGCCGAGCGTGGTGGTAACCACCGGCACGCCGTAGGACATCGAGCTGTAGATCTTGCCTTTCACGCCGGCGCCGAAGCGCAGGGGCGCGATGGAGACCTTGGCGGTTTCGAACAAAGGGGCCAGATCCTCAACGAAGCCGGTGACAATCACCCGTTCGGAGGCCAGATTCAGCACAGCCTTGGGCGGCTTAGAGCCGGCCAAAATGAGCCGCGCCTCGGGACAATGCGGCTCGATCAGCGGCCATATTTCCTCGGCCAGCCAGACGGCGGCGTCGACGTTCGGCGTGTGGCTATAGCCGCCGACGAAAACCACATCCCTACGCTCGGCGAAGCTGGAGGCCGTCGGCGTCAGATCGACCATGAACGGCATGACGATCACCGGCCGACTGAGCGCGTTGCGTTGAAGAATTTCCTTCTCCTTGGTCGACGGCACGCAGACCACGTCCGCGAAGGACATGGTGTTGAATTCGTCGGCCTTCTGGGTGCGCGCTCTCTCAGCCAGGGCATCGGATTTCTCGATTACCGCCTGGCGGGCCACCCGCAGATAATGCAGGTCCATATTGTTATAGATGACGGAGCTGCGCGGGCAGTAGGTCTTGATCAGGTCATTGACCCGTTTCATCACCGACGGGCGGAAGACGTGGACTACTTCATAGTAGCCGCCCATCTGCTGTAGGTGGCGCTCGAGCGATTCGAAGGGGTGGTAGAGGCATTCCACCCCCATGCGCTGCAGATCCTGCGTCGCCGGCTCGACATAGAGCATGTTGTCGACCGGCGCGAAGACGACTTTGTAGCCCATCTCCTGGAAGGAGCGGATCACCTTCACGGTGGTCACAGATCCAGCATCCTGGTTCGGCGTCGGCGTCAGAAGATCGAGCACCAGCACCCGTTTCTCACTGTCGCGGTCGCGCTCTAGCCAGGGGCTTTCCCCGTTCGGGCGGTGCCCAGCCAACACCCCCCGCCAGCGCTTGGCCAGCTTGCGTTGATTGACCACCTGATAGGCCTTCGTTCCGCTGGCGACGCTCGTTCCAGACGTCTTGCCTTCGTAGTGGATGACGCGCGACAGCGCCTGCATCCAGACCTCCATGCCCGCTGCGCGAACCCGGAAGGCGAGGTCGGAATCCTCTGCATAAGCCGGCGCATACTCCGTATCGAAGCCGCCGAGCGCGTCCCAGTCCCTGCGGCGCATGGCGATCGAGGCCCCGGAGATGTAGTCGGCCCGACGGGCGTAGGTGTAGCGTGACCGGTTGGGATCGTCGTTACGGCCGTAGTTCCAGGCCGAGCCGTCTCGCCAGATGATACCGCCGGCTTCCTGCAGCACGCCATCTGGATAGAACAGCTTCGAGCCGACCAGGCCTGCCTTCGGGAAGATGTCAAACGAGCCAATTAACTCGTCGAGCCACCCCTCGACAACCCGCGTGTCGTTGTTGAGCATGACGATGTATTCGCCGCGACTAGCGGCCGCCGCATCGTTGCAGTTGCGGATGAAGCCGCCGTTCTCGGCTCGCTTGACGTAGGTGATGCCTTGGATGCGGCGGAGATATTTCTCGCTTTTGTCCGGCGAAGCGTCATCTGAGACGATAACCTCGAATGAATGTCGCGACTTGTGAGTCAGCAGCGAGTCGAGGCAATTCAGCGTATAGTTCAGCTGACCATAGACTGGAATGATCACCGAAACCGTCGGCGAGGCGGTTGGCTCCGGCCGTTCCAGGTCGTTGAGATACTCGACGGCGCCTTTGAAATCGCTGCTTTTCTTGTTGAGCAGGGCGAAACGTTCGAGAAAGATCGCGCCCCGCTGCCCCTCGATGGGAACGCTATCGTCGGGACGCCGGTCGTAGAGGCCGAGTTCGTTGCGGTCAGCCGCCGGATTCAGCGCAACCGGCCAATCGTGATGCGGTCGATCCTCCAGCGACTCCATCGGCTCGGCGGAAGGCGCCGGTTCGGGCTCCACAAACGCCGCCGCGGTCCACGCCGCCGCTTCAATGGCGGTGGAGGCCGTCGTCTCGAGCACCGGCTGCGGGACGGTCGGGACAAACAGCAGAGCCTCAAGATTGCGGACGGCGTCGGTCAGACTCGCGACTTCCTGGCGCAATTCGGCCTCGGCGGCCTCTGAAGTTTGGAGACGTTCCCGCTCGACTTCAAACTGTTGTGAGAGAACGGTCGCCAGTTCGCCCTGAGCCTCTAGCGCCTGCTCCAGACGGTAGCGTTCGGTGCTAGCCGCCGCCGAAAGCTCCAGCAAACGCGTCGAAGCGACCTCTACTTGCTGGCGCAGTTCGACTGCCACTGCGTCTGCAGCCAGAAGGCGTGCGCCGAGACCTTCCGCCTTAGCGGCCTGAGCAGCCTTGGCGGCATTCGCATCCTCAAGGCTCCGACGCAGGGCGACGATCTCCGCCTCAAGCGTTGCTCTCGCCGCCTCACCGGCCGCCAGGGCGGAGAGGCTTTCGTCGAGCGAGCCCTGCAGGGCGTTCAGGCCACGCTGATACTCGGCCTGGGGCGTCGGCGGCGTCCAGACGCGGCCGGCGGCCTGCCTCGCCAGGGCGCTGATTGCCGGCGCGGCCTCTGCCTCGGAGATCACCCTGTCACGAACCATGGCGGCAAGCCGGATATGCGGCTGCACCTCAAGCGGGCAGACGTCGAGGATTGGGGTCAGCAGCGGCAGGCGCAGGGCCGGCTTGATAAGTTCGTTATAGGCTTTTCGGCCCTGGGCCAAATTAGAGATGAACAGGGTCGGAATGCCCGCCGAAGCCGAAAAATCTCGCCACTTGAATGGGAGGTCGAGTTGGCCGACGTCGAAGTAGGCGAACGGAACGCCATAGGCGGCGGCGACGATAGCGCCGTGCAGCGAGCCGCTGAGGATAAAATCGGCGCCGGCAATCGTGTCGAGCAAGGCTTCCAAAGCGTCCAGCGAATTGGCCACGCCCGGTCGCACGACGGCCTCAACGCCGGTGCGTTCCAGAAGCTCGGCGTCGCTAGAGCGGTCATGGAAATGTGGAATGCACAGCGTCTTGCCGGCTAGGCGGCTTTTCTTGGGCGCATGCAGAAGCGGTATGAGCAGACCGGAATCGCCAAGCGCCGTATCGGCGGGCAGGCCCAAGGCGTCTCGCGTGAGCGGGCCGCGCACGCCGAACACAGCCAGATGCTTCCAAGTCTCTTCGCTGATCGGCTCGCCGTCGCGCGAACCGCAGGCCCAAGCGGCCAGCACGCCATCGAGCGGACGGCCGACACCTTGAAGGTCATCGCCGACGAGCCAGTCGGCTAGGCAGCTGCCGACCACGCGAACGACATCAGCCTGCACCTTGGGTGCAGTGAACAACCGAGCAGCAAAAAGTTCGGACAGGAAGTCGCCGAAATTCTGCGTGTCTTCGCCCTGCAGCCAATAGCGGAGGATCATGAGCATTCCACCTGAAGACGGAGCACTAGATCGGGCTCTCGGTAGTGTCGAAAGCAAGATCTCGCGCGGCGAGATGCTGGCTTCGCGTACGCCAGACCACCACACCTTCTTGAGTGAAGCGGCAGAATTCGACCCGGCCGCCCGGTTGGGCTTCAAGCGCTCTCGCCAGATCCGCCCGTCGCGTCGGATCGGCCAGGAACATCATGAAGCCTCCGCCGCCAGCGCCGGAAATCTTACCCGCCCGCGCGCCATTGGTCATGGCGACTTCAAAGACGTGCTCGATCTGCGGGTTGGAGACAGCGGCCGAGGTTTGTTTCTTGGCTTCCCAACCGCGTTTTAGGATTTCAGCCATGCCATCAAGGTCGCCGAACAGCAGCGCCTCTTTCATCCGCGTCGCTTCCTGCTTCAGCTTGTGCATGGCTTCCAGCGATGAACCGCCGGCCGCGACCGCCTGCGACTGATTGTCGATAATCGCCGCAGATTCCCGCGATGCGCCCGTGTAAAACAACACCAGCGAGGCTTCGAGTTCGTGGATGATCGAACTGCGGATGCGCAGCGGATTGACGATCACCTGGCCGCCGGCGCCGAACTCCATGAAGTTGAAGCCACCGAATGCTGCGGCGTATTGATCCTGCCGCCCACCGTTCAGGCGTAAATCTTCACGCTCGATGGAGAACGACAGACGCGCCACGTCGTACTCGCCGAGCGGCGCTCCAACCACTTCCCGCAGCGCCTCGACCATCGCGACTACCAGCGCAGACGACGAGCCGAGGCCCGACCCGAGCGGGCTTTCGACGTTGGTGATCAGCCGTATCGGTAGCGGACGACCGCCGTTGAACTGACGTACGATCCGGTTGTAAACGCCGCGGTGGAGGCGCAGGCCGGCGTCAATCGGTAGCTGCTCCGACGCCTCGAAGCTTTCCCGCTGCTGCAGGTCGGTCGACACGAACTCGACCATTCCGTCCGTCGTCGGCTCGACCGAAGCGAACGCATACTTGTCGATGGTGGCGTTGAGAATCAGGCCGCCGTGAGTATCGGCGAACGGGCTCACGTCGGTCCCCCCGCCGGCCAGCCCGAGCCGAAGCGGCGCGCGCGCGCGAATTACGGACATACGCCAGAGCGCTCCAAGCCGGTCAGACAATCACGGCTACGCCATACGATGCGTCGAGAAACGCCTCAACCCTGACACTCGGCTCATCGCTCGCCGTCCGAGCTCCCAAACTAACAAATCGTCGCGAAGGGCGACTAAAATTCACCGAACGCAATTCCCTCGTTGTAGCGCATTGCCGCCGTGACTAGAGGTGTCGGCGGCGGTACCAGGGGCGTCAAATGATAGGGCTCTACAAACGGCTAGCGACTCGCTTCCAACGAAGCCAAGGCGTTCCGGCCTCGCCGCAGTCGCCCTTGCAGCCCCTACCTGCTCTGTTCGACGCCACATTCTATATCGAGTCGCACCCCGAAGCGGATTTCGCCGATGCGGCCGCCGCCTACGAACACTATCGCACGATCGGCTGGCGCGAGGGCGCCGCGCCGCACCCGCTGTTCGACACCGCTCACTATCTGAAAACCAATCGCGACGTGGTCGAGGCCGGCGTTGAGCCGTTTGACCATTACCTGGTGACGGGCTGGCGCGAGGGGCGCAACCCGCACCCCTTGTTCGACGTCGCCTTCTACCGCGCCGGTCTCGGCGATCAGATCATGGAGCCACTGCAGCACTATGTCGAGCAGGGCTGGCGCGAGGGGCGCGATCCCCATCCCTTGTTCAGCGTCGCCCACTACATCGCCGCGAACAAGGACGTGCGGAAGTCGGGTGTCGAGCCGCTGCAGCACTATATTCAGATCGGTTGGCGGAAGGGGAATCGCCCCAACGCCCTCTTCGATCCCAGGGCCTACGTAGGCTTGAACAGACTGAAAAAGCTGAAGGTCGAACCGCTCGGATACTACGCCACGCAGGGGTGGAAGACCGGACACCGGCCCAGCGCGATGTTCGACCCGGCCTTTTACCAACGCCGCAACGCGGTGGAGCTGGCGGGCGGTGAGCCTTTCGCCCATTACCTGCGTCACGGATACCGGCAGGGACGTGACCCCAACGGTCTGTTCTCGCTGGAGACCTACTGGCGGTCCAATCCCGATATTCCGCGCGATCGCGATCCGTTGGGGCACTATGTAGCTAAGGGCGCCCGCGAAGGCCGGTCGGGCAACCGACTGTTCGATGCGGAGTTCTACGACGCCCAGCGCCGGCAGCGTGGCGACGAGATCGCCCAGGAGGCCTTGGCGCATTATATCGAGATCGGCTGGCGGCAAGGTCTCGATCCTCACCCCCTGTTCAGCGACCGCTTCTATAGGGCCCAGGTCCCCGACCTTGCCGCCGGCAACATCAGCGCGCTGGAACACTATCAAGGCGCCGGCTGGAGGAGCGGAGCCAACCCCCATCCGTTGTTCGATACTGCCTTCTACATGCAGGGCGTGGCGTTGGAGGGCGACACCTCGCCCCTAGAGCATTACGTCGCCCGTGCCTGGGCAGACGGGCCAGATCCTCATCCGCTGTTCGACACGCGATTCTACATCTCGCAGCTTCCCGAAACGGCGACCGTCGCCCCGCTGACGCACTACCTAGCCAAGGGCTGGACCGAAGGGCTGCGTCCCAATCCGATCTTCCATCCGGCGTACTATTCCGTCACTCACCTGGACGTGGGCGATCTCGGGATCGAGCCCCTCTCCCACTACGCCGAGCGCGGCTGGCGCGAGGGGCGCAGGGTGCACCCCCTCTTCGACCCGGGCTTCTACGGCGCACAGGTCGAAGGACTAGACGCTGAACGCGAAGATCCGCTCGCATACTATCTGCGGCATGGGGGGGAGGACGACGCCAGACCGTCGTTGATGTTCGACCCCGCGCATTACCGGATGGTCGCCGGCCTGAAATCGCCCAAGCCCGCGGGCGCCAACCCCCTGTGTCACTATCTGACCATGGGCGTGCAGAGGGGCTTCAGCCCTAACGTCGCGTTCGATCCGGCCTTTTACCTGCGCCAAGGCGAAACTGCCGCCGATCGTCCCACCCTCGATCCGCTCGCCGACTATCTGGCCTACGGCTGGCGCGAAGGCCGCTCTCCGAGCGCCCTGTTCGATGTCGACTACTACCTCCGCCTGAACCGGGACGTTCGCCTCCGCGCGCTCGAACCGCTGACCCATTACCTCGAGAAGGGGTGGCGGGAAGGCCGCGAACCTTCGCCGGTGTTCGATTCCGCCTACTATGCGACCACAGGCGGCGAGAGCGGCGACCGGTCGCCGCTTGAGCACTACCTCACCCGAGGTTGGCGCGAAGGCCTTTCCCCCTGCGCGCTGTTCGACGTTGTCTTTTATCTGCGCCAAGCGAAGGATTTACCCGAGAACACCCCGCCGCTGGCACATTATCAGGACGTCGGCCACCGCATCGGCCATGCGCCGCATCCGATGTTCGACCCAGATTATGTCATGCGCGTCGCAACGCCTACGGCGAGCTCGCCGCTCGCGGTTTATCTCGAAACCGGCTGGCGCAACGGCCAGCGGCCGAACCCGCTGTTCGCTCCGCGCTTCTACCTCGACCAGTCGCCCGAGGCCGTGCTCTCCGGCGCAGAGCCGCTGCAACACTACCTCGAGATCGGCTGGCGTCAGGGCCGGGCCCCCTCGCCCCTGTTCGATCCGACACTCTACAAGCCCTCGCGCAAGCGGGATCGCAGCCCGCTCGAGGACTACCTCGCCAGCGCCCGCGCCTCCACCACCCCGCCGACCCGGCTGGTCAAGCCGTCGCCGCGTCGCGCGGACGCTGTCTCGTCCTACGGCGACCCCCTAAGGCGCTACATCGTCGATGGCGAGAAAGGCGTTCTTATCGCCCTGTTCGATAGCCACTACTACCTTGAGCAGGCAGGCGCCGTAGGAGCCCTGACACCGGCTGAACACTTCGTCGCCCAGGGCCAGTACAAGGGGCTCCAGCCGCATCCTATGTTCCACACGCGCAGCTACCTCGCCAAGCTGGATCGACCGATGGAGGGTGCCGACGCCCTGTCAGACTATCTGTCCAAGGGTGCGAGCGAAGCCCGCCGCCCGAACCGGCTGTTCGACCCTTCTTATATCGCCGCCGGCGCTCGGGAACGTGGACTGGAGCCGCCGGAGGCCGCAGGCCTCCTGGAACGCTACCTCGACGATCCCGCCCTGTGGCCACTGCCGCCTCATCCGCTGTTCGATCCCGCTTGGTACACATCGCAGCGCGGCCGATGCAGCGAGGCGCCGCTGGCCGATTACCTGCGGACGGGTTTCCGTCTCGGCTGCTCGCCGCACCCTCTGTTCGACGAGACCTGGTATCAGCGAACGTATTTGCAGAATCGGCCGACACCCGGCCTCATGCACTATCTCGAACTCGGCCACCTGTTTGGCTTTTCGCCGCGGCCGGAGTTTCATGAGAGACTATATAAGACCAATATGGGCGGAGAATCGACTCTGTCGGGGCTGGAGCACTACGTTCTGCACGGGCGCCAGGCCCAACTTTCACCGAACCCCGACTTTGCCGCCGAAACCTATCTTCGCGTCGCGGTGGGGTCGGCGCTCGCCGCGAAGGACCCGTTCCTCCACTACATCTATGTCGGCGCCAAGCTTGGCCAGCGCAAGATGACGGCCGCCACCGTGGGGCTGCAGGACATCCTCTGGGAGGAGTGAGCTCAGCCGCCCTTCCTCCAGCGGCGGTGCGCCATCTCCAGACGAGCCGCCGCTAGGGTTTCCGGCAGGCCGATATCGATGAAATAGCCGTCGCAGACGGCGCCGCCGAGGCGGCCATCCGACGCCAGCCTGGGGAACAGATCGCGCTCCAGCGATGAGGCCCCCTCCGGCAGTTCGGCGACGACCGCCGCGCTCATCAGATAGACCCCGCCGTTTATAAGCCCCGGCTGGACAACCCCGGTCTTTTCGTCGAACCGGGTCACGTTCCGGCCGTTCAGGTGCACCGCGCCGAACCGCGCGGCATCCTCGACTTCGCGAAGCGCCAAAGTGGCGATGCGCGCCGGATCGGCGTCGGCCACGAAGCGCGTAAGGTCGAAATCGAACAGAGAATCGCCGTTAAGCATGACGAAGCGCTCGGCCAACTCCGCGCGCGCGTTCCGCAAGGCGCCGCCGGTTCCGAGCGGTTCATCCTCGCGCACCTGGCGGATCGCCAAGCCGGAAAAGGCCCTAGAACCATAGCGCGTGGCGATCAGGTCACCGAGATAGCCTGCGAGCAACAGCACCTCGCTCAGGCCATGGCTCGCGAGCCATTCCAGGAGATAGTCGAGGAAGGCCCGCCCCTCGGCAATCGGCTGCAGGGGCTTGGGGAGGGTCCTGCTCAGGTCACCGAGGCGCGAGCCCCGGCCGCCCACCAGCACGACGGCCTGGGAGACAGGCTTGGTCATTCGGCGAACCGTCCCCCCAGATCCACAAAAGCGATGAAGATATGATAGAGTGAACTGCCTGGAATATCTTTCACCAACGGCCTGCCTCCCCGGTCCAAGCGGTCGACCCACAAGCCCGGCGCGGGGCGGTCGATGAAGCGCCCGGTGAGATTGCCATAGATGCGCGAGATAGCCTCGCCCTGCGGCGCGCCAGCCAGCCGCTCGACCGCGAGGTAAGCCTTCAGCGCCTCGGTTTGCGGCCAAAGACGATAGTCCCCGTCCAGGGCGGCGCCATCAAAATCCACCTCGTTGACCGCCAAACCATGCTCGCCCGCCGAGAAGGCGCGCTCGGCGAAGTCGAAGATCGCTCTCATCTTCTCGGGCGCCGCGCGGCCGCCGGCGGCCAAGTGCCGCTCCATCAGCCAGAACCATTCGAGCTGATGGCCCGGCTCCACACGCCGCCCGTCGCGGCCCGTCTCGGGCCGCCATTGGCGGTCAAAATATTCAGGGATGACCCCCGGATCGGGCTGGAACAGGCGATCGGAAAACAGGGCGACGATTTTGTCCGCCTCTTCCAGGAACCGCGCTTGTCCCGTTGTGCTATGCAGAGCCAGGAGGCTCTCCAGCATGTGCATATGTGGGTTCTGCAGCGAGGCGCCGTCGGGCAGCTCCGACAGCCACCCGTCTCCCGAGGGGTGAGCGAAACGAGTCTTCACGAAGTCCAGGGTCTCGACTGCTGTGTCCAGCGGCGCAGTCTCGCCCGTCGCCTTCGACAGCCAAGCGAGGGCAAGAAGGATAAAGGCGTGGTCGTAAAGGTCTGGCGTCGGATCGAGGATCGCCCCATCGCGCGTCAAGCGCCGTGGCCAGCCCGTCCCGGGCAACCAAGCCTCGCGCATGAACTCATAGGCCCGCCAAGCCTTCTCCAACCCGTCCGCCGGACCGATGCCCAGCAAGGCCGCGTGGCTGAACACATAAATCTGCCGCCCCTGCAGGCGGGTACGGCGATAGGCGGAGATCGGCTCCAGGGTGTCGAAGTCGAATCCCTCAAGGAAGCAGCCTGCCCCCTCGTCCCACCCCTTCGTCGACCACAACGGCAAGGCCACGGTCCGCAGCCAAGTTAGGCCTAATGCACGATCCACGAACTTATTTCTCCTCTGGATTTCCAAGCGACTAAAGTGAATCGCGGGTTGTCCCGCGCGGGACCTAACTTGTAATCGGCTGCGAGCGTTTGGCCGTTAAGCTCCAAACGAGCTGAACACCGTCGATCCAATCGCGCTGACGGATCAGTCACGCGTTCGGCCATTATTTCCGCATCCACGAACCCTTCGTCAGCTATGAGAGTTCGGTCGACGCTAGTTTGAGCGAAAAACACCAGCGCCTTTTCAGGGACTCTCATATCCGCATGGTATGTGGAAATGTGATCAACGGCAGCGGCGATGTCAGCCGGCTGCACGGCGAAGGCCGCCGCAGCTCGAAGGTCGAAATGTCGAGAGACGCGGACGTTTAACGCCCAATTCGGTAGGACCGTAAGGGAGAGACGCCAACCTCAATCCAACGAATTCCAGTCTCGAGCGCTGACAAAAGAACAGGAGGCGCTTCTATCGTAACGACCAAGGCCTCCCCCCCACCGAGCCTTCAGCGCCCGCACGAATTGTGGGGTGGGTCTAGCCCAAAAGACCTGCGACCATCCTCGGTCTCCAAAACCGGCCCCTTGCAGCGCCACAAACTCCTTCACGTCGTCGCCGACGAGGGGCAAGGCGGCCTCACAACCGACACCCAGAAGAGCTTCGAATACAGGGCCGAGGCGCCTCTTTAGCCAGAGAACATTCGCGATCTGGTCCGGATATCCGTCTCTGCTGCGGAATCTGTCGCCACTGAACGCACACCAAAAATAGGCTTCACTCTGGGTCTCCGACCGGAAGGCTCACGCCGGGTGATAGGCCGCCTTATAGGAGGACGGCTAGCGCTCATGAATTTCCCATGACCCACCCCCAGTTCGACCTCTCCCATCTTCGCTGCTTCGTCGCCGTGGCCGAGGAGCTGCACTTTGGGCGGGCGGCGGCGCGGTTGAACATGACCCAGCCGCCGCTCAGCCGGCAGATTCAGGTGCTGGAGCGCATTCTCGACGTCTCGTTGCTGGAGCGGACCAGTCGCAGCGTGCGCCTGACCCCGGCCGGGCGCAGCTTCCTGCCCGAGGCCCAACGCATCCTGCGGCAGACCGACGTGGCCGTCTCGGTGGCGCGGCGGGCGGGGGCCGGCAAGGTCGGCGCCCTGCGCATCGGCTTCACAGCCGCCAGCGCCTACAGCCAGCTGCCGTCGATCGTCACCGCCTGCCAGGCGGCCCTGCCCGAGGTCGGCTTGGTGCTGCATGAGATGGTCACCCGCGACCAGATCGAGGCCCTGCTCGGCGGTCAGCTCGATATCGGCCTCCTACGCCCGCCGATTGGCCGGGCGGAGCTGGCCGGGCTTCGGGTCAGCGAGGAACCGCTCGTCGTCGCCCTGCCGCAGGATCACCCCTTGTCGGCGGCCGAGGCTATCCGGCCCAAGGATCTGCAGGACGAGCCCTTCGTGATGTATTCGCCTCACGACGCCCGCTACTTCCACGATCTCATCGTCTCCGTGCTGGAGGAGCACGGCGTCCTGCCCCGCTACGCCCAGCACCTGACTCAGATCCATTCGATCCTCGCCTTGGTGCGCGCCAAGGTCGGCCTGACCATCGTGCCGACGTCGGCCACCGCCCTGCGCTACGAAGGGGTGACCTTTTGCCCCCTGGCGACGCGGCGGGCGCGCAACGCCGAGCTCTATCTCGTCTGGCGCAAGGACAGCGACGATCCGCTGGTAACCCAGGTGGTCGAGCTCGCCCGGACCCTGGCGCTGGAGCCGACGCCCTAACGCACCATGCAGGGGCGCTTGTTGTCGTAGGTCCAGCCGGGGATCAGGGACTGCATCGCCGCCGCGTCATCCCGCGCGCCGCCGCCGGCCCGCTTGTAGAGATCGTGCGCGGCCTCGAGTTCGGCGAGATCGATGTCGATCCCCAGGCCCGGACGCTCCGGCACCGCCACCAGACCCTCGCGGATCAGCAGCGGCTCCTGCGTCAGGCGCTGACCGTCCTGCCAGATCCAATGGGTGTCGACGGCGGTGATCTTCCCCGGGGCCGCAGCCGCCGCGTGGGTGAACATGGCCAGCGAAATGTCGAAATGGTTGTTGGAGTGCGAGCCCCAGGTCAGGCCCCATTCGTGGCACATCTGGGCGACGCGCACCGTGCCTTGCATCGTCCAGAAGTGCGGGTCGGCCAGGGGAATGTCGACCGACTGCAGCTGGATGGCGTGGCCCATCTCGCGCCAGTCCGTGGCGATCATGTTGGTGGCGGTCGGCAGGCCCGTGGCGCGGCGAAACTCGGCCATCACCTCGCGGCCGGAGAAGCCGCGCTCGGCCCCGCAAGGATCCTCGGCATAGGCCAATACACCCTTCAGCGGCGCCATCAGGCGAATGGCCTCGTCCAGCGACCAGGCTCCGTTGGGATCGATGGTCACCCGGGCGTCGGGGAAACGTTCGGCCAGGGCGACGATGGCGTCGACTTCGGCCTCGCCGGCCAGGACGCCGCCCTTCAGCTTGAAGTCCTTGAAGCCGTAACGCGCCTGGGCGGCCTCGGCCAGACGGACGATGGCGCCCGGATCGAGGGCGACATCGCGGCGCAGGCGGGTCCAGTCGTCGTCGCCATCGGAACCGTCGTCGTAGTCGAGGTCGGTCTTGCGGCGATCGCCGACGTAAAACAGATAGCCGAGCATCGGCACGGCGTCGCGCTGCTGGCCCTCGCCGAGCAGGGCGCAGGCCGGCTGGTCGAGCAACTTGCCGAGCAGGTCCAGGCACGCGGCCTCCAGGGCGGTCACCGCATGGATGGTCACCCGTTGATCGAAGGTCTGGAGACCGCGCCCGCCGCTGTCGCGCTCGGAGAAGCGCGTCGTGACGTTCCGCAGAATGTTGCGATAGCCGCCGAGCGCGCGGCCGATCACCAGCTCGCGCGCCTGCTCCAGCGTCTGCTGAATTTTCGGCCCGCCGGGCGCCTCGCCGATCCCAACGGCGCCGGTGCTGTCGGTCAGCAGCACGATGTTGCGGGTGAAGTAGGGGCCGTGCGCGCCGGAAAGATTGAGCAGCATGGAGTCGCGCCCGGCGACGGGCACGACACGCAGGTCGGTGATGATCGGGGTTCCGTCGCGACCGGCGGCAGCCATGGCGAACTCCTGAATTGGAAGCCTAAAGTTAGACGGCCGCTTTCGCCCGCGCCACCAGGGCGTCGAGCTCGGCTTGCTCGGCCGTCGTCAGATCGGTCAGCGGCGAGCGGACGGGCCCCGCCGGGCGGCCCACCGAGCGCATCCCTGCCTTGACGATCGACACCGCGTAGCCGCGGCCGCGATTGCGGATGGCGATGTAGGGCAGGACGAAGTCGCTGAGCATGCCGATCACCGTCTCGCGGTCGTGCGCTCGCACGGCCTTGTAGAAGGCCACTGCCCACTCCGGCAGGAAGTTGTAGATCGCTGAGGAGTAGGTGGTGACGCCCAGCTCCAGGTACGGCAGGGCGAAGGTCTCGGCCGTCGGCAGGCCGCCGACGTAGACGAGGCGGTCGCGCATGCGGGCGTAGATGCGCATCATCAGTTCGATGTCGCCGACGCCGTCCTTGTAGCCCACCAGGTTGGGACAACGCTCGCAGAGCCTCGCCAGGGCCTCGTCGCCGAGGATGGCGTTGTCGCGGTTGTAGACGATGATCCCCAGGCCGGTGGCGTTGCAAACCGCCTCGATGTGGGCCGAGAGCCCGGCCTCGGTGGAATTGACCAGATAGGGCGGCAGTAGCAGCACCCCGTCGGCGCCCGCGCGCTCGGCCCGCCGTGCCAGATCGATCGCCGTGGTCGTGCCCTGGCCGGCGCCCGCGATCACCGGCTTGCGGCCCGCCGTGGCGGCGACGGCGGCCCGGGTCACCCGCTCCACCTCGTCGGGCGTCAGGGAGAAGAACTCCCCGGTGCCGCCGGCGGCGAACAGGGCCGCGACCTCGTGCGACAGCATCCAGTCGCAGTGGCCGCGATAGGCGCCCTCGTCGAAGCGCCCCTCGGCGTCAAAGTGGGTGACCGGGAAGGACAGCAGGCCGGAGCCCACCTGGCGGATCATCTCGCGGGGGCTGAGGTCGGTCATGGCAGGTCCTTCCGGCGCGGTTGCAGCGGCAGGACAGTAGGCGCCCGCGCCAAGCCGGTCCAAGCCAAAGAGGGGATAGATCGATGCGTGCGGCGCATCACCCGATGCCGCAAGCGGCATGGACCTGATTGGAACCGCGCCCTAGGTTTCCGTCCAGCGGGCGCAAGACCCGGGACCATGGGAGGCGTGGATGAGCACGGCCACGGCGGGCAAGGCGCGGGGGATCGGCGTGCGCTGGCTGATCCTCGGCCTGATCTTCTTCATCACCGTCATCAACTACGCCGACCGCTCGGTGATCTCGATCGCGGGGCCGAGTCTGTCCAGGGAGCTCGGACTCGACGCCGTGCAGATGGGCTACATCCTGTCGGCCTTCGGCTGGTCCTATGTCATCGGCCAGTTGCCCGGCGGCTGGATCCTCGACCGTTTCGGCTCCAAGTGGGTCTACGCCGTCAGCATCACCCTGTGGTCGGCCTTCACCCTGATGCAGGGCGCCGTCGGCTTCTTCACCGGCGCGGCCGCCGTCAGCCTGCTCTTCGCCCTGCGTTTCATGGTCGGGCTCGCCGAGGCGCCCTCCTTTCCCTGCAACGCCCGCGTGGTGGCCACCTGGTTCCCCACCGCCGAGCGGGGCTTCGCCTCGGCCGCCTTCAACTCCGCCCAGTACTTCTCGACGGTGATCTTCGCCCCGTTCATGGCCTGGATCGTCCACGACTTCGGCTGGCGGCATGTGTTCTGGGCGATGGGCGTCATCGGCGCCCTGGCGGCCATCGTCTGGATCAAGTTCATTCGGCCGCCTCGCCGCCATCCGATGGTCGGCCAGGCGGAAATGGACCTCCTCGTCGAGGGCGGCGCCCTGCTCGACTTGGATGAGAAGAAGACCGGGGCCTCCAAGCAGGGCCCAGGCTGGGCGGCCATCCGGCAGCTGCTTTCAAACCGCATGCTGCTGGGCGTCTACATCGCCCAGTACTGCATCACGGTGCTGACCTATTTCTTCCTCACCTGGTTCCCGATCTATCTGGTCGAGGAACGCGGCCTAACCATCCTGCAGGCCGGCTTCGCGGCCACCCTGCCGGCGCTCTGCGGCTTCTTCGGGGGCGTCCTCGGCGGCGCGATCTCGGACGCCATTCTTCGCCGCACCGGCTCCCTGACGCTGGCGCGCAAGATCCCCATCGTCGGCGGCATGCTGCTGTCGACCGTGATCATCGGCTGCAACTATGTGGAGGCGCCCGGTCTGGTCATCGGCCTGATGACCCTGGCCTTTTTCGGCAAGGGCGTCGGCTCCCTGGGGTGGGCGGTGGTGGCCGACACCTCGCCCAAGGAAGCGCCTGGCCTCAACGCCGGCCTGTTCAACACCTTCGGCAACATCGCCGGCATCACCACCCCGATCGCCATCGGCTACATCGTCAAGGCGAGCGGAGGGTCCTTTACCGGCGCCCTGGTGTTCGTGGCGGTGAACGCGGTGGCGGCGCTCGTATGTTACCTGTTCGTGGTCGGCGAGATTCGGCGGGTGTCCTTGAAGGTCTGAAGACGCGAGCCGCCCCCAGCGCCTCCCGCGGGACCGCCGTTAACTGAGCCTGAAGCTACGCCCCGCGTGATCGTAGCTCCGCGAGGTCGCCCACGGCCTCGCCGCCGGCGCGGTCGATCGCAGTCCATATCGGTTGGCGAGCGTGCGGGCTTCGGCCTTGACCTCCGGCGTCGCCTGCGAGGCCTCGATCAGTGCGCCGGCGATATTGCCGTGGCGACGCTCCAGATCCGCACAGAGGCAGAGCGCTTCCACGCGAACCCAGCGTTTGACGCGCTCTTGCCTGAACGTCGATCGCAGCACGGCTAGCCAGCGCTTCGTGAGCGCCGGCGCCGGCAAGCCGCCCTTCACCGTGACGGCCAAGTCTTGCAGCTGTTCCACCCTAGGACGCCTCCACCCGCTTATCCTCAGCTAAGCAATCGCTGAGCCAAGCAATGCCGCCCGGGGAAATGCGGACGTCATCCAAGGAGGCGGCTGGGTCTGCGGACCCGGAAAGGTTACTGCGAGGTTAATGGCGACTCAACAACAAGCAATGCAGCCGCACCAATTGACCGCGCCGCTCGCCCCATCTCTTCCCGGCAAGAGGCGTCGTCTCGGATCTTCCGGCCGCCTCGACGGCCGGACATACGCCGTTTGCTTCCGTCAAGCGTTGAAGGTCGCCCCGCCTGCAAAGGCTCCGGGATGCGGCCGCCCTGCTCGAGGCCTTGGATTTTGGCGAGACTAGAATTGAGGAGAGGAAACGTCTTTCACCGCCCCGCGCTTCATCTTCGCGATGAGCTGAAACGCTTCGGTCTTCACTTCCTCGGGCGCGAGGGACGCCGAGATCAGCGCAGGGGTGACGAAACCGCACTGTCGCTCAAGCGCCGCGCAGAGACAAAGGGCTTCAACGAGCTGCCAACGCATCGGGCGCTCCTCGCGCGCGAAACTCAGTCGGAAGGCAATCTGCGATTGATTCTCAGATGTGCGCCAAGCCCATCGCTGTGACGCGCGCCCCGATCGCGAACCCGTCCTCCCAACGCTCATGTATTGTCCCACTCAGGGCGCCTCCGTGGTCATTGCAGCTGCCTCGCAGCAGGCCCCTCGGCCGCGCGGATGGCCCTCCATCCGAACATGACCGGCGTGGCGCCGCGTGTTGCTGGGGCCATAAGATTAACGTCGCCACGCGGTCTGACCCCCAACCGCCGTGCGAAACTCAAGCCCACATCGTTCATTCGTTAATATACATGATACCGGCTCAATGTTCGACGAACATTGCAATTCGGACATGAGCGCGAACAAACGGAGGTCGAGTCGCGACCTCCCCCTCGGCAGGTCGAAGAACGATTGGCGGCTCACCATCGCGCGCAGGGAGGCCCGCCCCTACACCCCGCCGACGGCGTTGAGGAAAGCTTGAGCCGCCGCCTCAGGTGACCCAAGGCTCGGGCCCGCCAAGGCTCCGGCGGGCGGTTACAGACCGTCGCGCTCGAAGGCCACCGCGTCCACGACATGATTGGCGGCCACGGTCGCGGCGATTGGCGACTGCGGCTCGGTTGCGGAGGTCACGGCCGAGGCGTTAACAGCCGCGTCTTCAGCCGACCGAGCCGTCTGGGGACCGACGCTCGAGGCGTTGAGCGCGGCGTCCGTCGCCGCCGCGGCCGAAGGCGCGCCCGCCGCCTTGCGCATGGCGACGTCGAACTGGATGTCGGCGATGCGCCGCCTCGCTTCGTCGGCGATGTTGACGCTTTGCAGCGAGTCGGCCGGCCGCTCGTATTGGGGGTCGAGGGTTACCCGCGTGAACTGCCCATCGGTCAGAAGCGTCCGATACAGGTCGAGCGCCGCGTCATAGCGCCCGGAATTCTGGTAGGCCGTGGCGAGATTGAAACGCGCGGACGGCGGCGAACGCAGGGCGTTGGATCGCTCCAGAAGGTTTGCGGCCGTCCAATCCGCGCCACAGGCCGTGGCCGTTCGACCGAGTTCCTCGGCGAGCGGACCGGTCTCGGAAAGAGCGCCGCGGAGTTCGGCAGGGCGATCACAACGCTGCTGAGCAAGGGCGCCGTTCGCGCTAGCGCCGGCGAGTGTCGCGACGCTTAACAGGCATAACCACTGAAGCTTCATGCGATCCTCCTCCGACGCCAGTGTGTTAACCCTTTATTAAGGGTGTACACCGAATGCGGTTCCGCCTCTGTAAACAATTGTCTTTCCGCGGATTGCGGCGACCCATTTTGGGACGGTCGACCGTCCTGAACGGTCCGACTCGCAAGCGAGCGGCCAAGTTTCACCCGACAACCGGACGCGAGGCGCGCTTGGCCATCGACGGCGCAGTCGCGCCGTCCGATACAAGGGTGGCTTCCATGCGACGCCGTCGTCCGCCGTGACGGATGTCTTCCCGCGCCCTGGACCGAGCGAGAGGCTTGTCGCGCGCGACGATGCCTAAAGGCCCGCCAGCGCGCGCCTTAGGTCAAACTATTGAAGCCCGACTGTTCGTTGCCCGTCTGGGTCAACACTGCGGCGCCGGCCTTGTTGATCGCCTTGCCGCGGACCGGCCCCTGCCCCGTGAAGCTGCAGCCGGTGACGGTGACGGAGATCGCCGACGTCACGCCGGAATCGATCAGCAATCCATCAGCCTGCTGGTCGTCGACCGATCGCACGATCTTGGCGCCGATGAAGGTCTGGGTCGCCGGTCCCGCGTAGGCGGCGTTGAACAGCACCCTGAGCGGCTCGTTGCAGTCCTCGATCGTGTCGCCCTCCGAGAGGAAGTTCGTCCCCATCTCATTGCGAATGCCGGCGATCCCGCACTGCCGGAAAACATTGCTCTGCGAGTGAAAGGTTCCGCCGTGCACGGACATGCCGTCGCCCGGCCCCGAGGTCGTCGACCGGCTTCTGCCGGTGGCGACTATGGTGTTGCAGATCGCGGCGCCGGTCGATGTGCCGCCCGGGCTCACGCCGTCGTCGGCCGACCAGCCTATCTCGCATTGGATGACAGCTGTTCCGGTACCGGACTGCGGCGCGAACACCTGCCCCACGAAGTGGCGTAGTCTGAGCCGTCGGAACTTCAAGTAACTCCCCGACAGACCGAAGAACTGCTGATCGGAGGCGTCCTTTGGGATGAAGATCGGAACGGCGTTCGGATCGAGCCCCGGCCCCAGATTGATGGTGAGCACGCCCGCGGCGTATTGGAAGCTCTGAGCCTGGCCGACCGGGCGGCTGTAAATCCGCACCGGACTGGCGCCCAAGCCGTCCGGGTAGGCCCAGAGGATCAGCGGGGCGTGGTCCCGCGCCAGGGAGGCTGACCATTGATCGCCGCCGGCCGGCGCCCAGGTGAGCTCCGCGGGCGGCGTGCCGTAGATATTCGCCAGCCCCGCTCCGAAGCTGTCGAAAATCAAAGGCTGGCTGGCGGATCTGAGGTTGAGCCCGGCCGCCGTCGCGATGGCGCCGTAGAAGGTGTCGCCGCCTCGCATCAGAATCCTGTCGCCGGCCCGCAGACCGTTGGCGGACAGGCCGCTGACATAGGCCATGGGATCGGCCTTGGCGTTGGCCAGGTTAAAGCCGGTGTTGGCGTTGGAACCGCTGTTGGCGAACACGAAAGCCGTCGTGCGCCGGCCCCTCGCCCAGGCCTGAATCCGCGCCTTCACATCCATGGTCGGCGGCGCGTCCAGGAGGAAGAGGGCCGACAGGTAGTAGTTGCCGAAATTGCCCGTCGAGTGCTTGCCCAGCAGGGTGAAGTTGGCCGGTGACACGCCGGCGCCGCCGCCGCCGCCCGTGGGGACGCCGTCGACCTCCGCCGAGAGCGCGCCGGTCGCTCCATCATACGACAGGATCAGGCAGGAAAGCCGGTTCGTCGAAAGCGCCGCCGCCGCTACCGGCGTCACCGCCCGCGTCGTTCCCATGTTGAGGCTGACGGACGTCGCCGAGGTCTGCCAAAGAAAGCGCCCGCCGGACGTCTGACCCAGCAGCGTCTTGTTGGCCGATGTGCTGCGGGGCTGGTAAATCGCCACGATGGCGCCGTCGCTGAAGGGCAGCGCGGGGCTGATGTTCAGGAACTGCGACTGGGTTCCATCGAACTTGACGACATCCTTGCCGCCTGGGCCGTAGCCCGGCTCCAGCGTGGGGCAGGCGCTCCCGGCCGCCTGGGACGCCGTGTAGTCGCCCGTGTCGCTGATCCACGACGTGACCTGGTTCAGGTCGTTCACCGTCAAGCCGGCCTCGGGATACCAACCGGTCACGTAGCTGCTGAGCTGCGATGGGGCCCAACGGGGCGTCACGACGATGTCTTCCGAGAAGATCGCGTAGGTATAGGGCGTCGCGAGGGAACGGATGCGGGCAATGGGTTGGTAGGATCCGGGAGTCAGCAATGTCGACCCGACCACCAGCTTGTCGCCGTCCAGGGCGAAAGCGCCCGCCTCATCCCAAAGCAGCGTCAGACTTGAGGCGTCGAATCCGTCTGGAATTGAGTAGACGCCGATTTCGGATCCGGGCGGAGCATCATCCGGCACGAAGCTTGACAATTGGAAGTCGGTATTGGGCATAATCACAGCTCCGCATTGCGGCACGCGTGCGCGCCATCGACTTACGATGGCGGTATATCCCTTATGTTATACGGATATGAATTGGGCGCTTGATAGGCGGACAGCCGTATTCAGCCTTCCAGGCCGATAATTGCTCGCGCGCACGGCGCCGGCGGCCCGATTTTAGGCGCGTGTCACCGCGGGGTCGTACGGAACGCCAGCTGCGCCGCCACGACCAAGTAGGCGACGACGCCGACGGCTCCGATAACCCATCCGGCAAGCGTGGCTGCCGCGCCTGTCACAGGATGCCCTCCGCAAGACACATCAGGCGAGCGCCGCGGAGACAATGGCGGTAACGCCGGCGAGAAGGGAACTCCACAGCACCGCGGACAGGGTAAATCCCGCAACGATCTTCGTGTTCATCGGCAGCTCCAAGGTCTACGCCTCGTTAACCATTCTCCATCTGAGACGGTTGCCGGCCTCCCCGCAAAATAAGCGCCAGAGTTTGTGAGCTCTCTCCGAGACCGGCTCGCGGTTCGGCAGGCTCCAAAGCCGGAACCTGGTCGGCCCCTCCGCGCGGTTCGCCCCTCAGGCGAAGGTCCAATTCTCGCGGCCGCGGTCGAGCTACCATCCTGCGAGTGACCGGGGACCCGAGATGCCCTCCGATTCGATGATCTTTGTCGGCGTCGGCCTGGGCCTGATCGGCGTCTCCGCCTATGCGGCGGCCCTGCTCATGCTCTGGACGACGAAACGCATGCCAGCGGCTCAGCGCCCGGTGGGGCGTGGCTGGCTGGGCCAGGTCACGCTGCCCTTCTCCGTGGGCGGAGGGGGCGGCGGCGGCGGCGGCGGGCGGTCTCGCGGTTCCGACACGGTAGACTCTCCTGAAAAGACGGCCGCCCTGGCGGCCTATTGGCGCGCGAAACGACCGGGGGTTCGACAACTGATCCTCTCACAGGGGGAACTCAACCTGCAGGCTCGACTGGCTTTGAGCGGCGCCCTGGAGCAGCGGCTCGCGCAAGGGGCCGCCTTCATGCTCACCGCGACCGCCTTCGCCGCCGGTCTGGCCTTCAACGACAAGGCGCCCGAGCTTGCAAGGATCGCGGCCCTGGCGTCCACCCTTTGCTTCGCCGCCGGCGCCGCGTTCTGCGCCGCGGGCATAGGGACACGCAGCATCGGCTTGCCGGGCGTCACGCCGACGTTCTGGACGACCGCGGAGCTCGAAACATTCGAGGTGGAAGACGCCGAATACTGGCGCCTCGGCCACGTCATGGACAGCATCGAGCGCGCTCGCGCTGCCGCCGAGCGCCGCGGCGGCCTATTAAACTTCGGCCTGGAATGGGGCGTGGCCGGCGCGGTGTTCACCGTGTTCAGCACGGCGGCCGCCTTTTTGTCGTAGAGATGCGATCGGCGGCACAGTCTAGAACCGCATCCGGAAACCGGCGTTGCCGCGCAGGCGGTTACTGTCGTCGGCGTTGTCGACCGCGGCGCTGGCGGAGATTTCCGAAAAGACCGTGAACCGCCCGTCCCGCCAGCTGTAACTCCCCCCGAACCCGACCTCGCCCCACAGCCGATCGTCACGGCGCGCAAGCGGCGCGCCGGACACGCCCACGACGCTCCCGTCGAGCCATTCGTAGTTGAGATTGACGATCCCATAGAGGTGGCGCTGCCGCGTCGCCGCGCCGCTCTCCCAGCTCCGTTGGTGATCGAACGACACGCCCAAGCGGCTTCTCAGGCTGTCGGCGTCGTCGGATGAAACCGTCGCCGTGCTCGGATCGGCGAACCGGTCGAAGCGAACGTTGGAATACACGACCTGCGCCTGCGGCGTGATGCTGAGACCTCCGCCCAGCGGCGCGCGGTCGCCGACTTCGAGGCTCAACATCTCTCCCGAGCCGTGGTTCTGGTCGACGAGTTCGCCAAGCGCGGCGGACGCGAGGTCGCTACGGTACCAGTTGACCTGCGCCTGGGCGTCGGCATAGAGGCCGGCCTGGCCGTACCAGGTCAGCGTCGCGCCGACGCCGTACCCCTGGGTATCGATGCCGCCATCGCCGAACCGCGAGCGCACACCGGCGTTCGCCTCGCCGTAGCGGGCGTTGACGCCGGCGATGAGCGTCCCCGCCGTGCTGTCGTGCAGCGCCCCATCGAACCCCGCCTGGAACGACCAGTTGTCGACCTGGAGATCGCTCCCGCTGGTCGAGACGGCGGCTTCGGACCGGTAGCGAACGCCTTCGACTCGAGCCCACATTCCAACCCCGGCCTGGGTGAAGCCCGACCACTGACGGTTGCCGACGCGCTCCTGGAGGCTCCCCGGACGATTCAGCGCCTGCAGCGTCGCCGGATAGCTCTCGTAGATGGGAACGCCGGGCTGGTAGAGCGGGCCTTGCGGCTCCTCTTGCGGATCCAGGAGCGCGGAACGGAGATACCAGTCCCCATCGGCGGGCGTGGACACGCCGCCCTGGTACAAACGGTAGCCATAGGCCCCGGCGATCACCGCCGGATCGCCTTCGAAGGTGTAGTCGCTCTTGAGCGTGAAGGCGCCCCCCGCGCTGTCGCCGGTCACGTCGATGATCTTGATGCCCTCGACCGTCTGGGCGCCCAAGCCGCCGCGATTGGTGACGACAAGCTGCGTCGCACCAGCGGCGCCGTTCGTGATCACAAGCCGGTCGGTCTGAGCGTCGTCGCCGCCCAGCGCGGTCTCGATCTCGAGCCGCCCGCCCGAACCCGCGTAGGCGCCGGTCACCGTCAGCGTGCCGAAACCGTCGCGGCCCGGCGCCACGACGCCGGCGTTGATGAGGTCGCCGACCGACCCGACGCCTTCCAGGCGGCCGTCGCTCTCGACCGCAACCGCCCCGCCAAGCTTGCCGGTGACCGCGAGCGTACCGGCGGCGACCGTCGTCGCCCCGGCGTAACCGCCGTTGTCTCCGGTGAGGAGCAGCGTACCCGCGCCGGTCTTGGTGAGCGCGCCAGGCCCGGACAGCAGGCCGCCCAAGGAGAACGTCGTGCCCCCCATGGTCGAGATCGCGCCCGCGCCCGCCATCGTCATGTCACGCGTGCTCGCCATGTCGGCGCTGGTGACGAGCGTTCCGCCGTTGAACGTTACATCACCGGCCGCGTCGCCGAGGTTGCTGTCGCTCGCGATCTGCACGGCGCCGCCATTGATCGCCGTGCCGCCCGTGTAGCTGTTGGAGCCGGCGAGCACGAGCGTGCCCGCATCGGTCTTCACAAGCTGGGCGCCGCCCGAGAGCGTGGCGTTGATCGTGGCGGTAAAGCCGGCTCCCGCGGCGCTGCCGTCGCCGACGCGGACGACCGTCTGCGGCCCGGACGACAAGATCGTCTCGCCAACGATCTTGTACCCGTCCGCGGCGAACTGCATGCCGCTCGTCACGACCTGCCCAAGGCTGTTGTCGACCGTCACCGCGCCGCCGGCGCCCTGGAACACGGCGAAGGCGCGATCCGCAAAGGAGCCGTTCACCGAACCGTCGCCGTCCGTCCAGTTGTCGTTGCCCAAGACGTTCTGCCAGACGCCATCGCCGCCATTGACGGCGCCGTCGTTCTTGGGACCGGCCGCGCCGTCCCAGAAGTGGAGTGCGAGGCCGGCCGAATTCACCAGATTCACCTGTCCGGCGATCGAGGTCTGCACGGTCGCCGCCCCGCCGCCCGGCAGGGAACCGACGGTGAGGCCGTTGTCGATGAGCGCGCCGGCGTAGTTGAAGACGCGATAGACGCCGACGTCGAACGCGCCGCCGGCCGACGTGGTCACGTCGATCACGCCGTCGAGAGTGAGGTCGCCGCCCACCTTGACGAGGTCGTTGAGCGGGCCGCCGACGACGCCGGCCTGACCGAATTCGTAAGCAAGCCTCGCGCCCGCCGCCAACGACAGGTCGCCGCCGATGGTGAGCGTGCCCGGCCCCGCCGAGCCCGGGGTCAAGGTCGCCCCATCGGCGAGGACGACGTCGCCGCCGATGGCTCCAGAACCGCCGAGCGTCGCGGCCGAGACGGTCGTCAGACCGGTCGCCAGCGACTGGTCGCCGTTGACCAGCAGCGTCCCGCCTGTAACCGTGGTCTCGCCGCCGTAGGCATTGGCGCCGGTCAGGGTGAGCGCGCCCGCGCCGGCTTTGGTCAGGCCGCCGACCCCGACGAGGCGAGGTGAAATGCCGACGGAGTGGCCATCGGTATCGACGACGACTCCGTTGGCGCCCAGGGTAACGTCGTGGGTGTCGAAGCCGTCGAAAAACGTGAGGTTGTCCTGAGTGGCGCGCAACAGACCGCCGTCAAAGGCGACGTCAACCGCCCCGGAGCCGCCACGGAACCCGGCAGTCTCCAGAACCGCGCGATCGGCCGTCGTCCCCTGCGAGGTCAGCGCGCCGCTGGAGCCAGCCGCCATGCCGAGGAGAATGCCGTCCGCAGCCCGAACAAGTCCGCCGCTTTCGATCGTCAACGCGCCGTTCCCGATGTTGCCGACGGTCAGGGTTGTCGCCGTCAGCCACTGGGACCCCACGCCGGTCACGACGGCGGCGCCGTCGGCGTTGGCCCCGACATAGCCCTGGTTGCTGGTGACGCTCGCGCCGTCTTCGATGCGCAAGGCGCCGGCGCCGAAACTGCCTACGACCAGCTGCCCGGCGTTGACCCAGGTCGTGCCCGGCCCCGTGATGACGGCGTCGCCCTGCGAGGAGGCGCCGACGATCCCATCGCCGTTCGACACCGCAGCGCCGTCTTCGACGCGCAAGGTTCCAACGCCGCCAAGGCCGACGCTGATCCGGTCGCTGACGACCTTACCGCCATCGGCGACGTTCAACATCCCGGTATCGCCGGAGCCGACCGCCAGGTCGCCGCCAACGGTCAAGATCGAGGCGGCGCCGCCGCCATCGTGGCCCGTTACGGTGAGCCTGGCTTGATCGGCGACGCTCCCGCCAATCCAGCCGCCAGCGCTTTCCAGCGAGCCGCCGTCGGCCAGCCGCAGTTCGCCCGCGCTGACATAAAGATCGCCGCCAAAGTTGCTGGCCCCGGTCAGCACCAGCGTGCCGAGATCCGCCTTCTCGAAATCGGCGGCGCCCGTCATCGCCGCCGCGATCGTCGCGGTATAGGCGGCTCCCGTCGCATTGCCGTCACCCACGCGGATCAACGCGTTGGAGCCCGTCATCTCGAGCGGTCCGCCGGTAAGTAGATAGCCGTCTGTCGCGAACTGCAGCCCGGTGGCGCGAACATTGCCCGCGCTGTTGTCGACCGTGACCGTGCCCGCCGTTCCCTGGAATACCGCGAAGGTGTCCTGCGCGTAGTCGGTGTTGGCCGACCCGGTCTCGTTGGTCCAATCGGTGCCGCCGCCGCCGAGGCGCCAGGCCCCGGCGCCGCCGGAAACCACGCCGTCGTTGTCGGCGCCGGCCCGGTCCCAGAAGCTCAGCAACTGGCCGGCGCTGTTGATCAGGTTGACCTGGCCGGCGACCGCGGTCTGCACGCTCAGCCCCGCGACCCCGCCCGGGGCGCTTGCCACCGTCAGCCCGTTGTCGACCAGGGCGCCGGTGTAGTCGATCAGCCGGTAGACGCCCGGTCCGAAGGTCCCGCCGGCGCTCTCGGTCACGTTCAGCGCGCCGTCGAGGGTGAGGTCGCCGCCCACCGTGATCAGGTCATTCAGCGATCCGCCCGAGGTTCCCGCCTGGCCGAGCTCCATGGCCAGGGTCGCGCCGGAAGTCAGCGTCAGCCCGCCGTTGATGGTCATCTGTCCATACAGGAAGCCGGGCGACAGGGTCCCGCCGGCGTTGACGGTCACGTCCCCGCCGATGACCCCGTTGCCCTGGAGCACGCCGCCGCTGTTGATAGTGGTCGCCCCCGTCGCGCTCGACTGGTCGCCGTTGAGCACCAGCGTGCCGCCGTTCACGATCGTCTCGCCGCTGTAGATGTTGTTTCCGGTGAGAAGAAGCGTGCCGGCGTCGGTCTTCACCAGCCCTCCGGTCCCGCCGAGGGTGGCGTTGATCAGGGCGGACATGGTCGCGCTGTTGGCCGTGCCGTCGCCGACCCAGATGTTGGACTGCGGCGCCGTGAGGTTGATCGGGCCGCCGTCGAGCTGATAGCCCCCGACCGCGAACTGCATGCCCGAGACGTTGATTGGGCCGGCCGTGGTCGCATCGACCGTCACCGTCCCACCGGTCTTGGTGAAGATGGCGAAGGCGTTGTCCTGGAACGGCGCGTTGAGGGAACCGTCGGCGGTTGTCCAGTTGTCGTTGCCGCCGGCCCCGCCGCCCTGCCAAGTCCCGCCGCCGCCGGCGATGTCGCCGTCGTTGCGCACGCCCGCGTCGCCGTCCCAGAGGTTCAGGGTCAGGCCGGCGGTGTTGACCAGGTTGACCTGCTTGTCGACAGAGGTCTGCACCGTGAAGTTCGCGCCGGCCGGCATCGCGCCCAGCGTCAGGGTCCCGGTCCGGGTTCCGGCGTAGTCGATCACCCGATAGAGGCCCGGGCCGAAACTCGGCGCGCTTGAGGCGACATCGATCGTGGCCCCGCCGAGATCGACGTTCCCGCCCACCTTGGTCAGGTCGTTGAGCGTGCCGCCAGGCAGGTTGGCCTGGTCGAACTCGTAGTTGAGCGTGGTCGTCACCCCTCCGAGCGTGAGGTCTCCGACGATGGTCAGCGTGCCCGCCGCGCCGGCCGCGCCACCTGGGGCGAGCGCGGCGCCGGCCGCGACCGTGACGTCACCGCCTATGGTCCCCGAACCGCCCAGAGTCCCGGAAGTCACATTCGTCAGGCCCGTCGCGCCGGACTGATCGCCGTTGATCAGCAGCGACCCGCCCGCGACCGTGGTTGCGCCGGTGTAGGTGTTGGCGCCGGTGACGATCTGCGTGCCGGCCCCGGCTTTCCTCACCTGGCCGCTGCCGGAGATCAGGCCGTCGAAGGTCTGCACGCCCGGGTTGTTGAACACCAGCTGGGCGTTGTTCAGGACGTCGCCCACGATGGATCCCGTCGCGACGCCATCGCCAAGGACCAGCGTACCGGCCGAGATGGTCGTGCCGCCCAAATAGGTGTTGGTCGCAGTCAGCCTGAGAACGCTCGCGCCGCCCTTCGTGAGCCCACCGCCCCCGGTGATGGCGCCCGAGAGGGTGACGCCGACAACGGGCGCGATCGTGCCTCCTCCCGCCGCCAGCGTGATCGCCCGGCCCAACGTCGCCGTCGAGGTGGTCCTCAGGGTCCCGCCATCCAGGGTGAGGCCGCCCGCCGCGTCCCCAAGGTTCGAGTCGTTCGAGATGCTGAGCACGCCGCCGGCGACGAGCGTTCCGCCGGTGTAGGTGTTGGTTCCGGAGAGCACCAGCGCGCCGTCGTCGACCTTGACGAGCTGTCCCGCGCCCGAGAGCACGGAGCTGATGGTGGCGGTCATGCCCGCGCCCGCCACCGTGCCGTCGCCGACGCGGATCGGCGTCTCGGGTCCTGCCAGCGTCAGGCCGGCGCCGGTCACCGTGTAGCCGTCCACCGCGAACTGCATGCCCGAAACGCCGACCGCGCCGCCGACGTTGTCCACCGCCACGATCCCGGGCGTTCCTTGGAACACCGCATAGGCGTCCTGCTGGTAGTCGCTGTTCGCCGAGCCGGTGAAGTTGGTCCAGTCGTTCGCGCCGCCGCCCAGGCGCCAGGTCCCGGCGCCGCCGGTGACGATGCTGTCGTTCTTGCCGCCCGTCGGCCCGTCCCAGAAGAACAGCGACTGACCGGCGGTGTTGACCAGATTCACTTGGCCGACCACCGAGGTCTGCACCGTGGCGCTCGAGCCGGCCGGCAACGCGCCGACGTCCAGCGTGTTGTTCGTCAGCGCGCCCGTGTAGTCGATCACCCGGTAAACGCCGGCGGAGAACAGGCCGCCGACCGGCTCGGTGACGTTGAGCGTTCCGTCGAGGGTCAGGTCGCCGTTGACCTTGATCAGGTCGTTCAGCGGCCCGCCGGCGACGTTCGCCTGGCCGAACTCCATGTTCAGCACCGAGGCGCTGTTCAGCGTCAGGTCGCCGTTGATCGTCAGGGTGCCCGGGCTGTTGCCCGGTGAGAGCACGCCGCCGTTCTGCACGATCACGTCGCCGCCGACCGTGCCGGAGCCGCCCAGCGTGCCGCCGGTGAACACCGTGGTCAGCCCGGTGGCCGCCGACTGGTCCCCGTTGATCCGCAGCGTCCCGGCCATGACGTTCGTGGCGCCAAGGTAGCTGTTGGCGGCGGACAGGACGGTTACGCCCGATCCCGCCTGCCGCAGCTCGCCGGAGCCTGAAACCAAGCCGGTGAAGGCGTAATGGTTGTCGCGGTTGAACGACAGAACGCCGTTGTCCGTCACGTCGCCGAGGATCGAGCCGGTGGAGCCGCCCGCGCCGAGCTCCAGCGTGCCGGCGCTGATCGTCGTGCCTCCGGTGTAGGTGTTGGTTCCGGTGAGCTGGGTCATGCCCGCGCCGATCTGCTCGACCGAGCCGGTCTGGGAGATGACGCCGCCGTAGGTCAGCGTGTCCGAGCGGTCAAAGCCCAGAACGCCGAAGTTGTTGACCGTCTGGCTGGCGATGGAGCCGTTGGTCCCGCCATCGCCGAGGACCAGCGCGCCGGCGTTGATGTTGGTGACCCCCGTATAGGTGTTGCTTCCGGTAAGGATCCACTTGCCCGCGCCGTTCTTGGCCAGCGAGCTGATATTGGCGGCGGTCTGGTTGCCGATCGTGGCGCCCATGACATTGTCGCCGGTGTTGGTTCCTCCCAGCGAGACGACCCGTTGTCCGTTGCCGGTGTAGGAGATCGCCTCCGTGGCGCCGAACACCACCGCGCCGGAGCCCGAAGACTCGATGGCGGTGGTCCCGACGCCCAGGGTGAATCGGCGGTCCGTGGTGTCGCCGGCGCCGGTGTAGCGCAGCGTCCCGCCGCCGCCGATCACCAGGTTCGAGGCGAGGTTGGTGGATTGGCCGAGGCTGCTGGCCTCGCCGCCGTCGGCGAGCTTGTCCACGCCCAGCACGCCGCCGTTGATCCTGGTCACGCCGGTGTAGGTGCTGGCGGCATTGGTCAGGATCCACGTGCCGAGGCCGGACTTGGTCAGCCCCGTCTTGCCGGTCCCGTTCTCGGTGATCTGCAGGCCCAGCTTGTTGTCCGCCGAGCTGGTCCCGGTCAGGGTCACGGTCTGGTTGGTGTTTACGCTGCTGAAGGTGATCGGGGCGGTGTTGGAAAACACCACCGCGCCCGTGCCGGAGGCGTCGAGGGCGCTCGTCGCCGAGGCGCCGAGGGTGAACAGGCGGTTGGTGGTGTCACCCGCGCCGATGTAACGCAGCGTACCCCCGTTCAGGATCAGGTTAGCAGCGGCGCCTGACGAGGAGCCGATGCTGCTGTTGGCGCCGCCGTCGACCAGGCAATCGATCGCCAGGATGCCGCCGCTAACCGTGGTGGCGCCGGTATAGGTGCTGTTGCATCCTGAGAACTGCTGGATATTCGCGCTGGTCTTGGTGATCCCGCCAGTCCCGCTGATCACGCCGGCGTAGTTCACAGTGGAGCCCACCCCTTGCGGGGCGCCGCCCCCCGTGATCGTCAAGGTCGTGGCGCCCAGCTCGACATTGCCCACGCTCGCGGCGTTGGCGTTGAGGGTGATGTCGTCGAGCCACAGGACCGAGATAGCCGAGCCGGGAACGGCGGTGAGGTCGAGCAGCGTTCCGGTCGGCCCCAGCCGCACGCCACCGGTCCCGAGGGCGCTGGCCGACAGCGCTCGTAGTGTGCCTGCGTTAACGTTCGTCCCGCCGGAGTAGGTGTTGGCGCCGGACAGCTCCAAGACGCCGGCGCCGTTCTTGGCCAAGTTGCCTGCGCCGATGATCGGTCCTTCGATTCCCAGCGTGGTCGCGGCGTTCTGGACGGTGACGGCGCCGTTGCTGAGCAGTTGGGCGCCACGATCGATGCTGACGCTTCCTCCGGTGTAGGTGAGCGTGCCGCCGCTGAACACGAGGTTCGCCGAGCCCGGACCCGAGGCGCCGATGCCGCTGGCCTGCAAGCCGTCGGCCAGGCAATCGGTGCTGAGGATTCCGCCGATCGTCGTCGGTCCGGTGTAGGTATTGGTGCAGCCGGTCATGACCTGCGTGCCGGCCGTCGTCTTCACGGCGCCGGCGCCGCTGACAGCGCCCGTGAACGCGCCGCTGCCGTTGATCTGCAGCGTGCCCCCGGCGCCGACGCTTGCATTACCATCGCCCTGCAACCCGGCGACATAGACGTCGAAGGCGCCGAAGTCGACGCTGCCGGGCGCGTTGACCGTCAACCGGCCCGCGCCGGACCCGTTGGCCGCGCCGCCGAAGGCCTGGTTGGAGCCGGCGACCAGCTTCCCCCCGTTCACGGTGGTCCCGCCGGCGTAGGTGTTCGTCCCCGAGAGCACCAGCGTGCCGTCGCCTTCCTTGGTGAAGCCCCCGGTCCCCACCGCCACTCCGCTGACGGTCAGGGTCGTGCTGGCCTGCGACACGCCGATCCGTCCGCCGCCGGACAGGGTGAAGCCTCGGTCGGTGCTGTCGGTAGCGCCGGTGTAGAGAAGCTGCCCCCCGGCATCCAACACGAGGTTGGACGAGGCGGCCGACGACTTGCCGATCCCGCTGACCTGACCGCCGTCTGCGAGGGTGTTGACCGAAAGGGTGCTGCTATTGCTCCCGCTCCCGCCGGAGCCGGTGATCTTGGTGACGCCGATGTAGTCGTTGGCAGGATTGGAAAGGACCAGCGTTCCCCAACCGGTCTTGGTCAGGCCGGCGTCGTCCGGGCTGGTCACCAGGCCCGAAAACTCAACGGTATAGGGATTCCCGACCTCGATTGTCGGATCGCCCGCGCCACCGTTCACCAGCGTGAAACCTCGGTTCGTCGCGGCATCCGTCCCGCCCGCCCAGGCGAGGGTCCCGCCCTGGAGGACGAGATTGCCGGAGCCGGAGCCCGACTGGCCGATGCTACTCGCAGAGCCGCCGTCGGCGAGGCTGTAGATCACCAGCCGGCCGGCGCTCAATGTCGTGACGCCGGTATAGGTGTTGGCGCCAGTCAGCCGAACGATGCCAGCCCCACCCTTGGTGAAGCCGGTGGCGCCGCCGTTATCGACGATAGTCGCCCCAACCGTGAAAATGCCCGTGCCGTTCTGCTGGATACCGAGGACGCCGCCCGAGGCCCCGGTGAGATTCCCTCCGCTGATCGTCTGGCCGGCGCCGCCGACCGAAGGCGCAACAATGATGGCGCCGTCGACGCCGAGGGTCTGCCCTCCCAGGGCGACGTTGCCCGCCGCCGCCTCGGTGAACTGCAGGCCGCCGAGCTGCATGCTGCTGCCGAGCGTGCCGACGTAGCCTAGGCCGTCCCCGTCGCTGTCGGAGATGAACTGTCCGGCCGCCCACTGCGAGACATCGTCCTGGTCGGTGTAGTCGGTGTCGACGAACGGAAGGATCTCGCCGCCGACCACTTTCGCGTAGTCAGTCCCGTTGATGGTCGCCCAGCCGCCGAGGCTGACGCTTGAAGTCTTGATGCTCCCGCTGGTCGGCAGGACGAAGTTGACCAGGCCGCTGGTGCGCGAGATCGCGCCCAGGTCTATGTCCATGCCGCCGCCCGTCCCGGAAACCGCCTGGACGGTGTTGGCGCCGGCGCTGATCGTCGTGCTGGCGAAAGTCTGCGCGTTGGCGACGCCGGCCGCTCCCGTCACCTTCAGCGTTCCGCCCGTCAGGTTCAGGGAAGAGCCGCTCGCGATGATGTTGTTCGCGGGCGCGCCCGCGCCGGCGAAGCTTAGGGCCAGCGTACCGCCGCCGATGGTCGTCGGGCCCGTATAGGTATTGGCGCCGGTGAGCGTCAGCGTGCTCGCGCCGAGCTTGGTCAGCCCACCCGCGCCGGTGATGGCGCCGGCGTAGTCGCTGGCCGCCGGGCCGTCGACGGTGAAGGTGGTCGCGGGATTCGAGCCGAGGGCGATCACGCCGCCGGTTCCATGGAGCACGGGCGTGGTCAGGCTGAAGTCGTTCAGGTCGAGGACGCCGCCGTTGACCGTCACGCCGGTGGTCGTGCCGAGGGCCGAAGCATCGCCGGCCCGCAGGGTCCCGCCGCTCACCGTGACCGTGCCGGTCCGTGTGTTGGCGCCGCTCAGCACCCACGTGCCGGAGCCGCTGCTGGCGAGGTTGCCGGCGCCCGAAATGACGCCCGAAAATGTGTTGGTTCCAGCGAAGCCGCCGCCGAAGGTCAGGGTATCGGCGGACCCGGCGGCGTTGAAGGCCAGATCGCCGCTGAAGCTCAACCCGCCCGAGCCGTCGTTCAGGATGGAGGTGGCGCCGTCGCTGGCCCAGGTGCGATTGCTGGCGCCGCCCACACCCGTGTAGCTGAGCTGGCCGAGATGGCCGAGGCTGATCGCCGTCCCGGCGCCGAGGGAGCTCGCCAAACCCGAGTCGGCAAGGACCGACGCGCGGACGACTCCCCCGGAAACGCCGGCATTCCCTGCGAAAGTGTTGGCGCCTGCGAGGGTGATGCTGCTCGTCGCACTGCCCGTGAAAGTGGCGGAGCCGGTCCCGCTGAGCACGCCCAGCAGCTCGAAGTCGGCCGTCTCCGCAATGAACTGCGAGTTGGTCAGCGAGATGTCGCCGAGGAGCGTAAGCGTGCCGGTTCCTCGCTGCCTGAAAACGCGGGTAGGTCCGCCCGACAGCACCCACTTGCGATCCGAGCTGTCGCCGTCGCCGGTGTAGATGATGTTGTCGGAATACTGGCTGCCGCCGGCGAAGGTGATCGTGCCGTTCTCGACCGTGGTCGGTGCGCCCAGCGAACTCGCCTCGCCGAGATTTCGGACCGAGCTGAAGTAGACGGCCCCCGATCCCTGGTTCACGCCGTTCAGCCGCGTGGGCCCCGTGTAGGTGTTCGCATCGTTGGTCAGGCGCACGCCGGAAAGGGCGCTGAGGCCGCCGCTGCCAGTATATAGCGCCGATCCGGCTCCGAGGCCGCCGATCGTGAGGGTCGTGCCGGCGCCGATGGTGACGGTCCGGTTGGTCGTGCCGGCATCGATGGTCAGGCTGGCGTTGGCCGTGGTGGTGACGCCGTTGCTCGCGGCGCCGAGCGAGGCGTCGTTGGTGACGCGCAGGCCGCCTCCGCTCAGGGTGATCCCGCCACTGAAGGTGTTGGCCCCCGTGAGCTGCAGTTGAGCGGCGCCCGTCTTCGTCAGCCCGGCGGTTCCCGCGATGATCGAGTTGATCACGGCGTTGCTGGCGGTATTGATCGTGGGGGCCGCGCCGCCCAGCGTGAGCGCGCCGCCGTTCAGCGTCCAGCCATTGAAGGTCTGGAAGGTCATGTTGTGGACCGTGATCGGCGTCGTCAGCCCGATCGTGCCCACCGTGCTCGTCGTCCCAGCGGGGACGGAACCGAAGATGACGTTGTCGAGCCCTGCGTTATTCCAGGTGTGGTAGGGGCCCAGGACGTCGCTGTTGCTTTCGCTCCAGAGCTGACTGGTCGTGTCCCAATTCCCGCTGCCGCCGCCGGTGGGCTGGGCGCCGTTCGCGTCCCAATAGCGGGTGGCGTCCTGGGCCCGGGCCGCCGGAGAGACCACGACCAGGGCGAGCACGCTGAGCGAAGCGCCGCACAGTAGGCGACGGGCCCGGTCGACGCGGGTCGCCGCTTTGGCCTTACTGAACATGAACGCCCCCAAACTCACACGGACTGCACGCTTGGCGCGCAAGCCACCCCGACGCCACGCTGAAGGCCGCTCAAGAAAGCACACCACAGGTTGAGCGCCCGGGTGCGACAATCTGACCCGAATGTGCACAAACTCCTAACAAACGGGGTGAACCTTTACGGCTCCAATAACGTCAACCGACACCGTCGAGACAAATATAGTCACGAGAATTCAATGTGTTAGCAGGTAAACCACAGGTCGAGCACGTCCCGAAAACTCAACTGTAAATTTACGTATCGGAAATCGGCTGCTCGGCTGACCGCGGGGGACCGGTCCGCTCGCGCCGCCGGCCTATACGACCGCCTCGGCGACGCCGCCGAGGCCGTCCTTCAACGGCCCCAGCCAGGGCTCATAGTTCCGCCAGCGGTCGAGGCCGTCCCGATTGATCGGCCGGCGAACCTGCTGCGCGCTGGGCGTGTGGATTTCCCGCCGGGTCTCGTGGAAGCGCAGGCAAGCCGGATCGAACGGCAGGCCCAGATAGGCGAGCAGACGCCGCACCTCGCCCTCCAGATCCTCGACCAGACGCTCATATCGCACCCGGTGGATTGCGCCCGGCGCCGTCGTCTCGAAATGCTCGATCAGGCGGACATAGTCCTGGTGATATCGAGCCATGTCCGCCAGCGTCGTCGGGAAGCTCGTTGTCCTGCTGAAGTAGGTCGAAAAGCTGGAGAAACAGGAGGCGAGCGGCCGGCGGCGGACATCGATGATCCTGGCGTTCGGCAGGACGAGCCGGATAAGCCCGACGTGGCGCCAGTTCGCCGGCATTTTGTCGGTGAAGAAGGGCCGGCCGACGCGTCTGTATCGCTGAGTCGCGGCGAGGTACCGTTCGCCGAGGGCGCGGAACTCTCCGGCGCCGAGTTCCGCGGGGACCACCTTCGCAGCGATCTCGCCGAACTCGGGAAGCTCGCCCGCGCCCTCGATCAACGGATGGCTCGCGAGAATCTGTTCGACCAGCGTCGAGCCGGACCGCGGCATGCCGATGATGAAGATCGGACTGGGGTCGGCGCATCCGTGGCCCCGGCTCTTGGCCAGGAACTCGGGGGTGAACACTGCCTCCGCCCGCCGGACGAGGTCGCTCAGCTCGGGGGCGTCGTACGGGGACATACGGCCGCGTAGGGCGTTCGCCGTCTCGTAATGGCGGAACGAGCTTTCGAACCGCTCCTGATCGCCCAGGGCGCGCCCGAGCGCATAGTGAAGCTGGCATCGGCTCAGCGCATGCACGGCGCGCGGAAGGGCCGCTTCCATCCGCCTGACATCCTCCGGCCCGAGCCGGATGGTGCGAAGGTTGGCGAGCCCCCACCAGGCGAAGCCGTTCGCCGGATCGAGATCGACCGCCCGCCGGTAGGCGAGTTCCGAATCGTTCAGGCGACCGACGGCGTTCAAGGCGCGACCGTAGTTCATCCACGGGACGGAGGCCCGCGCCGCCCGCGCGATCAGGGCTTCGTGGACGCCCAACGCCTCGCCGCTGCGACGTTCGGATTCAAGGACCGCGGCCTTGAGCGATAGCGCCCAGAGGCTTTCGGGCCGCCTGGCGAACGCCTCATCAAGCAGGGCCAGCGCCTCTGGGGCGCGGTCGAGCCGTCCCAGCAGGGCGGCGAGATCGGCATGAGCCGTCGCTGAATCGGGAGCGAGGTCGATCGCCTTGCGCAGGCGGGCTTCGTCTTCGACCCAGACCGGATCGGGAGCCAAGCCGCGCGGCCCCTTCCTATCGGACGTGTCCGCGGGCTTCATTGAAAACGTCGCTACTTCCGTTCGATCGCCGAGGCGCCCGGACGCTTACCGTGGACATCGGGGCGTTAGAAAACCGGAAATTCGCGACAGAAAGCTCACCGCCCCCGTGCGAGAGCTCCGGCGACGAAGAAAGCCCGCCCAGTTCAGTGATCTGCGTCGGAGTCCAGCCGACTGAGTCGGCCGAGGAAAATGGCGCGCCCGGAACGATTCGAACGTCCGACCCTCAGATTCGTAGTCTGATGCTCTATCCAGCTGAGCTACGGGCGCGCACTTCGCGGAGGACCTTGTAGGGGTCCGGCGAGGGCGCGGAACCTAGTTTGCGGGTCCTGGGAAGGCAACCCTCTTTTTGCGCTGAATTCCGCGGCATTCGAACAAGCTTCGACCGGCGCCGCGCCCGGACGATTGCCCGGCGGTCGTGTCGGACTATGTTCACGGTGAAGCCCGCTCTCCAGGGCCGATGGTCGGATCGCTCCATGCTGCTTCCCGCGTCTCGTATCGCGTCGTTCACGCTCGCCCTGGCGCTCGGCGCCGGTTTGCTGGCGAGTTGCGCTTCCTCCTCCTCGCCGTCGACGGCCGCCTCGACCGCCGCCGCGCCGCCGGCGACCACCGCCGGTCCGCGGGTGATGGCCTCGGCGGCCAATCCCCTGGCCACCCAGGCGGCGATCCGGGTGCTGAAGGATGGCGGCTCGGCGGCGGACGCCGCCGTGGCCGTGCAGGCGGTGCTGGGGCTCGTGGAGCCGCAGAGCTCCGGCCTCGGCGGCGGCGCCTTCATGACCTTCTACGACGCCAAGACCCGCAAAGTGATCGCCTACAACGGCCGCGAGACCGCCCCGGCCGGCGCCACGCCCGATATGTTCCTCGGCCCGGACGGCCGCCCCATGCCCTTCCCCCAAGCCGTGACCAGCGGCCGCTCGACCGGGGCGCCCGGGGCCATCGCCATGCTGGCCATGGCTCAAAGGGACTATGGCAAGCTGCCGTGGTCGAGCCTGTTCGTCGACGCCGAGAAACTGGCCGACGACGGCTTCGTCGTCAGCCCTCGCCTGGCGGGAATGATCGCCTCGAACGGCGCCCAGGCGCGCGGCGCCGACGCCCGCGCCTATTTCACCAAGCCCGACGGCGCGCTCTACAAGGCCGGCGACACCCTGAGGAATCCGGCCTACGCCGACACCCTGCGCCGCATCGCCGCCGAAGGCCCCAAGGGCCTGCTGGCCGGGCCGGTGGGTGAGGCGATCGTCGCCAAGGTGCATGAGGGTCTGGCGGGGACCCTGACCCTCGCCGACATGGCCGCCTACAAGCCGCTGAAGAGCGACGGACTCTGCGTCCCCTGGCGGGTCTACATCGTCTGCACCCCGCCGCCGCCGTCGGGTGGAGCCAGCCTGCTCGAAGCCCTGAAGCTGCTGGAAAAGACCGACATCGCCAGCCGCGGCCCGAAGGACCCTGTCGCCTGGGTGCAGATGGCCGAGGCGGAACGCCTGATGTACGCCGACCGCGACAAGTACATGGCCGACCCCGACGTGGTGCCCGTGCCGACCGCCGGTCTGCTGAGCGACGGCTATATCGCCGAGCGCGCCAAGCTGATCGGCCAGACGGCCGGTCCCCCGCCGCAACCCGGAACCCCGCCCGGCGCGCCCAAGCGCGGCATGGACGGCAGCCTGGAGCCCGGCGGCACCACCCACATGGTCATCATCGACGCCGACGGGAATGCGCTGTCGATGACCACCACGGTGGAGAGCGTGTTCGGCTCGGGCCGCTTCGTGCGCGGCTTCTTCCTCAATAACCAGCTGACCGACTTCTCCCTGGCCCCGAAGGACGCCCAGGGCCTGCCGGTGGCCAACGCCGTCGCGCCCGGCAAGCGTCCGCGCTCGGCCATGTCGCCGGTGATCGTGCTCGACAAGGACCGCCGCTTCGTCGCCGCCATGGGCTCGCCCGGCGGGCCGGCGATCATCTCCTACAATCTGAAGGCCATGATCGGGGTCTTCGACTGGGGACTGTCGATGCAGGAGGCGATCAGCCTGCCCAACCTGGTGGCGCGGGGGAACAACTTCTCGGGCGAGACCAACCTGTTCGGGCCTGAACTGTCGGCCGCCCTTCAGGCTCGGGGGGTGACGGTGCGCGAGGGCCAGAACGAAAATTCCGGTCTGCACGGCATCATCCGCCGGCCGACCGGGTTGGAAGGCGGCGCCGATCCGCGCCGCGAAGGCGTGGTTCTCAGCTTCTAGGCGTCGGCCGCATCCGCGGCCGGTTTGCGGCGTCCGGGCTTCGCGGCCTGCGGCGGAACGCCCGGCAGGGTAAGCTCGAACACCGAACCGCCGGCCCCCGTCTCGACCAGCGCCAGGTCGCCGCCATGGCCCTGGGCCAGCTCGCGAGCGATGGCCAGGCCAAGACCTGTGCCGCCGCGTCGCGAGGAGCCCACGAACGGGCGGAACAGATGCTCCAGCGCCCGCGCCGGCAGGCCGGGGCCATCATCGGTCAAGCGGATGATGCTGGTCTCGGCGGCGGCGTCCCGCTTCAGCTCGGCGAAGACCGTGCCGCGTCCGTTGCGATCCGGCGCGCCTTCGATGGCCTCACGCGCGTTGCGCATCAGATTGACCAGGATGCGGTGCAGTTGCTCGCCATCGGCCAGCACCTGATCGCGTGGGTCGATCACCGTCTTCAGCGCGACGCCGATCCCCAGCCCGGCGTCCTCCGCCGCCGCCTCGACGGCCGCGCGCAGCGGCGTCGGCTTGGCGACCGCCGCCGGCTCCTCGCTGCGGCCATAGGCCATGACGTCGGTGGCCAGGGTTACGGCGCGGTCCAGCGCCCGCTCCAGGCGCGGCAGGGCGCGGCTGACCTTTGGGTCGTCCAGGGCGGCGAGGCGGTCGGAGGCGATCTGTGCACTGGTCAGCATGTTGCGCAGATCGTGATTGATCTTGGCCACCGCTTCGCCGAGGGCGGCCAGGCGGGCGCGGGAGTTGAGGGCGGCCAGCAGGTCGGCCTGCATGCGGTCGAGCTCAGCCTCGGCGCGGCCGATCTCGTCGCGACGGCCGGAAGGGCTCACCCGGGCCGCCGGATCCTCCGGCGCGACGCGGAACCGCTCGATGGCGCGGGTAATGCGTTGCATGGGACGGACGAGGAAGACGTTCAGGGAGAAGTAGATCACCGACCCGATCAGCAGCGAGGCGGCGGCGACGCCGGCGATCAGACGCACAAGATAGCCGACCAGCTCGGCCTTCAGCGGCCGGTCGGGCGTGACGATCTCCACAAAGTCGGCCTGGCGGAAACGCGGCTCGGCCACCGCCCGCACCATGCCGTTGCCGGCGAACAGCGTGTAGAAGGGCGCCGCCAGCCAGGACCCGAACTGACGCCGCCGCAGGTCGACGAGATAGGGCGGATCGCCGTAGCGCGGCCCCGCCAGCACCAGGCGTCGCACGCCCTCGGTCTGCACCGCCACGCTGATCACCCCGGCGCCGTCGAGAAGTTCCTGAGACAGACGCTCGGTGACGCCGCGTTCGGGATCGACCTCGGCGGCGAGGGACGCCAGCTCTCCGGCCCGCACCCGGTCGAGCAGCCAGCGCTCCTCGAAGGCCGCCAGGGCGGGCGGCAGCACCAGGAGGCCCGCGCCGACCACGAATAGGGCGGTGACCATCAACAGCCGCGCCGAGAGGCCGCCGGGCAGAGTCAGCCTCAGCCGCCGCCGCGCGGGCTGCGGGTCGGTTTGTTCCGTTACGGGTTCAGGGCTCGGCGCCGCCTCGGCCATCGATCTAGGTGTTACGCCGCCGGCGGCTCCCCGGCAACGCGCCCGCGCAGTCGGCGGTAGAGGAGCGGGGTCAGGGACAGCAGGCCGAGGCCGAGGAGCGGCGCCCAGACCTGGGGTTCGGTGAGCAGCCGCAGATCGATCGCATCACCCTTGGCCAGCACGTGACCAAAGCCCGAGCCGACGCTGGCGTAGACCAGACTGGACGGGACCATGCCCAGGAAGGAGGCGACGACGTAGGTGCGCAGCGGAATGGCGACGAGCCCCGCGCCGATGTTGATGATCCAAAGCGGAAAGGCCGGGATCAGGCGCAGGGCGATGATGCAGGTGAAGGCGTCGGCCAGGATGGCGTTCTCGATCCGCTGCAGACGCGGGCCGGCCTTGCCGCGCAGCCAGTCGCCGATCGCGGTGCGGCAGGCCAGGAACATCACCGTCGAGCCGAGGGTCGCCCCGGTCACCGCCGCCAGCCCGCCCCAGATCGGACCGAACAGCAGCCCGCCCGTCAGGGTGAAGATCAGGGCGAACGGCAGGGAGAGCGAGACCACCACGACATAGAGGCCGATGTAGATCGCCACGGTGCGCAGCGGATGGGCGGCGGCGTAGGCGACGAGTTCGGTCCGTCGCATCGACAGCTCGGCGAGGGTCAGGTGGTCGAGCACGCCGCTGGAAAGAACGACGACGAGGGCGACCGCGCAGGCGATCAGCAGACCGAAGCGCTGGAAAAACTCCAGGGCCTGTTCGGCCACGATCTTCATGCCCCCACGGCCTCGGCGACGGTCTTGAAGCCGTCGGCCCGCAGACGCTCGGCCAGCTCACGGGCGATGCGGGTGACGAGTCCGGGGCCTTCATAGACCAGGGCCGAGTAGAGCTGCACGGCGTGCGCCCCGGCGCGGATCTTCGCGTAGGCGTCGGCGCCCGATCCGATCCCCCCCGCCCCGATCAGGGTCAGCCGGCCTCGCGACGCCGCATGGAAACGAGCCAGCACCTGGGTGGAGAGCGCCGTCAGCGGCGCTCCGGACAGGCCGCCCATCTCCCCGGCCTGAGCCGAACGCAGGCTCGCCGGGCGCGACACGGTCGTGTTGGAAACGATGATCCCGTCGAAGGCGGCCCGGGCCACCGTCTCGACGATGGCCTCGACCTCGCCGTCCTCGAGATCGGGCGCGACCTTCAGGAACACCGGGCGGGGGCCGGCGGCGGCGGTCAGCGGGGCCCGCGCCTCGGCCAGACGGCCGAGCAGCTCGGCCAGGGCTTCGCGGGTCTGCAGGGCGCGCAGACCGGGCGTGTTGGGCGAGGAGATGTTGACCGTGAAATAGTCCGCCAGGGGCCAGAGTCGCTGTAGCCCGGCCACGTAGTCGGCCATGCGGTCGGCCGCATCCTTGTTGGCGCCGATGTTGGCCCCGACCACGCCCTTGCGACCGCGGCGGGCCAGGTTGGCGGCGAAGGCCTCAAGACCGCCGTTGTTGAAGCCCATGCGGTTGATCACCGCCCGGTCCTCGGTCAGGCGAAACAGACGGGGGCGCGGGTTGCCGGCCTGGGGCAGAGGGGTCACCGAGCCGCATTCCACGAAGCCGAAGCCCGCCGCCAGCATGGCGTCGGGCGCCTCGGCGTCCTTGTCGAAGCCGGCGGCGAGGCCGATGCAGTTGGGCAGGGCGAGACCCGCGATCTCGGTCGCCAGGATCGGGTCGGCGGCGCCGGCGCGCGGACCGAAGCCGGCCTTCAGCCCCCGGATCGCCAGGCGGTGAGCGTCTTCCGGATCGAGCCGGCGCAGGGCCGCGGTCGCCAAGCCGTGCAAGACGCTCAAATCAACTCTCCAAGATCGGGCGTCCCATCCGGACCGAGCCCCAGGGGCCGCGCTTCGAGCGCCGAGGCGACTTCGAGCGGCGCGTAGAGATGCGGGAAAAGATCGCCGCCGCGAGACGGCTCCCACTTCAGGGCCTCGCCCAGCGGCTCGGCCTCGACGGCGACCAGCATCAGGTCGGTGCGACCGGAAAAGTAGCGTCGCGCGGTCTCCGGCGCCTGGGGGGCGGTGGAAAAGTGGATGTAGCCGTCGGCGAGGTCGACCTCGGAGCCCTCGAACCGTCCGAGCGCCAGGGCATGGTCCCACTCGGCACGGGACAGCAGCTTGTAGATTCGCGTCACGCCGGCGCCTCGTCGCCCGGGAAGATCGCCGCCTCGACGGCGACCGAGCCCGCTTCGATGTTGAACACCGCGACCGCCGCCGGCGGAAAATCGCGCGCCAGCTTCTGGGCCAAGGCGCCGCCCGCGCGCTGGGCGAGGCTGGCGGCCAGATTGTGAATGCCGGGATTGTGGCCGACCAGGATCACCGTCTCGGCGCCGCATTCGCCGAACTGCTCCCACAGGCCCTGCTCCTCGGCGTCATAGAGGGCGCGCAGGAACCGCGGTTGGCAATTGGGAAAGGCCGGCGCGGCGGCCTCCCAGGTCTCCACCGTGCGGGTGGCGATGGATACGAGGGCCACGGTCGGCTGCAGACGGAGGGCCGCGATGGCGCGGCCGGCCGCGGCCGCGTCGGCGGTTCCCTGGGCGGTCAGCTTGCGGTCGAGGTCGCCGCCGCCGAGGGCGCGGCGTTCGGCTTCGCCGTGGCGCAGGAGGATCAGTCGGCGCATCGACTCCTCATTAGCGGGAGCCGCCGAAGATCGAAAGCGGCGCCACGCGCGTCACAGGCGTGGTTGACAGGCGAAGGCGGCGGGGTCCAAGCGGAGGCATGAGCGCGATCGACGCGGTGGACTATGAACCGGCGGAGGCCGGCGGCGGGGTGTGGCGCCCGCCCGCTGGCCAGGGGCTGCCGCTGGACAGCGGCGCGACGCTGCTCGGGCTGGAGGTCGCCTACAGCACCTATGGTCGCCTGAACGCCGATCGCTCCAACGCCGTCCTGGTCTGCCACGCCCTGACGGGCGATCAGCACGCGGCGGGCGTGCACCCGGTCAGCGGCAAGCCCGGCTGGTGGTCGAAGATGATCGGCGCGGGCCTGCCGCTCGATCCGGCCAAGTATTTCATCGTCTGCGCCAATGTGGTCGGCGGTTGCATGGGCTCGACCGGCCCGGCCTCCACCGACCCCGCCACCGGCAAGCCCTATGGGTTGACCTTCCCGGTGATCACCATCGCCGACATGGTGCGCGCCCAGGCCATGCTGGTGAAGGCGCTCGGCATCGACACCCTGTTCGCCGTGGTCGGCGGCTCCATGGGCGGCATGCAGGTGCTGCAGTGGGCGGCCGACTATCCCGAGCGCGTGTTCGCCGCGGTCTGCATCGCCTCGGCGGCGCGCCACTCGGCCCAGAACATCGCCTTCCACGAGGTGGGACGCCAGGCCGTGATGGCCGATCCGGAGTGGCGCGGCGGCGCCTACGCCGAGGCCGGCGTGCGCCCTGAGAAGGGCCTCGCGGTCGCGCGCATGGCGGCGCACATCACCTACCTCTCGGAGCCGGCCCTGCAGCGGAAGTTCGGCCGCGAACTGCAGCGCGACGGCCTGTCCTGGGGTTTCGACGCCGACTTCCAGGTGGAGAGCTACCTGCGTCACCAGGGGGCGACCTTCGTCGATCGCTTCGACGCCAACTCCTACCTCTACATCACCCGGGCGATGGATTATTTCGATCTCGCCCAGACGCACGGCGGCGTGCTGGCCGAGGCGTTCCGGCGGGCGCGCAACGTGCGGTTCTGCGTGCTCAGCTTCACCTCCGACTGGCTCTATCCCACTCCGGAAAGCCGTCATGTCGTGCAGGCGCTGAACGCCGCCGGCTGCCGCGCCGGGTTCGTGGAGATCAAGAGCGACAAGGGCCACGACGCCTTCCTCCTCGATGAGCCGGTGATGAGCGCGGCCGTCGCCGGGTTCCTGGCGGCCGCGGCCACCGCGCGGGGCATCGGCTGATGGCGGATCAGACGGAATTCGTGCGCGAGGACTTCAGGGAGATCGTCCGCCTGGTTCGCCCGGGCTCGCGCGTGCTCGATGTCGGCTGCGGCGAGGGCGCCCTCCTGGAGCTGCTGTCGCGCGAAAAGAACATCGACGGCCGCGGGCTGGAGATCAGCGCCGAGGGCGTGGCCAAGTGCCTGGCGCGGGGCCTCTCGGTCGTTCAGGGCGACGCCGACCGCGATCTCGACTACTTTCCCGAGCGCGCCTTCGACTATGCGGTGCTATCGCAGACGCTGCAGGCGACGCGCGATCCGCGCCATGTGCTGCACGAGTTGCTGCGCATCGCCGAGCGCGCCATCGTTTCCTTCCCGAACTTCGGGCATTGGCGGGTGCGCGCCTCACTGATGACCCGTGGGCGGATGCCCCACACCAGGGCCCTGCCCGACCCCTGGTGGTCGACGCCCAATATCCACCTCTGCACCCTGGCAGACTTCCTCGACCTGACCGAGGACCTCAATCTGCGGATCGACGCCTGCGCGGCCGTGAGTCGCCACCGGCCCGCGCGCCAGATCAATCCTAGCGGGTTCCTGGAGAATTGGCGGTCCGAGGCCGTGCTGTTCCTGCTCAGCCGGCGGGCGCCGCCGACGCTGAAGGCCGGAACGGGAGACCTGTTCGGCGGTTAAGGCAAAGCCATGAGACTGCGGGTGATGACCTACAACGTCCATCGCTGCGTGGGCGTGGACAAGCGGCTGAACGTCGAGCGCGTGGCCGAGGTCATCGATGCGATGAACCCCGATGTCGTCTGCCTGCAGGAACTCGACGTCGGCCGCCTGCGCACCCGCAACGTCGACCAGGCCCACCGGCTGGGCGAAATCCTCGAGATGCGCTCCCACTTCCACCCAGCCATGCGCATCGAGGAGGAGGAATACGGCGACGCCATCCTCACCCGCCTGCCCGAGCGCCGGGTGCGGGTAGGCGGCCTGCCGGAATACAAGCGCGTGCCGGGGCTGGAGCCGCGTGGCGCGGTGTGGATCGCCGTCGACGTGGGCGGGGTGGAGCTGCAGGTCATCAACACCCACCTCGGCCTGATCCCTCGCGAGCAGCATCGCCAGGCCGCGGCCCTGCTGGGCGACTGGATGGCCGAAGACGCCTGGAAGGCGCCCGCGATCCTGGTGGGCGACATGAACGCCACGCCACGCTCCACCACCTACCGCATGTTCAACGCCGCCCTGCGCGACGCTCAGGACCACCGCGTGCCGATCCCCACCTTCCCTTCGCGTTTCCCCTTCATGCGCATCGACCACGTGTTCATGACCGGCGGCATCCGGGTGATCGGGGTCGAGGTTCCCTTCGATACGAAATCAAAAGTAGCGTCGGACCACCTGCCGCTGGTGGTTGAGCTGGAGCTGGTGAGACCAGCCTAGGCCTTCGACTGGGTGGCTATCGCCGTGCCGGGCGTTGCGGCCGGCGCGTCGCGGTCTTCCGTCTGGTCCATCACGCACGGCAGCAGTTGCTGCAGATCCTTGCGCAGCCGCTTGCGGCGATTCCACGGGTTCCAGGCGTCCTGCGGCGTGGTGGGATCGCCCAGGCTCCAGGCGGCGACGAAGCGGGCGAACCAGCCCTGAGGGCCGCACTCGAAGGGCCTCAGGCGACGGTGGTCGCGCGTATCCAGCGCATCGATGGCCACCGCCAGGCCGCCGTGCCGCGCCATGGCCGCGCGCACCTCATCGCCGCCGCGCTCCATGTAGTGACCCACCAACCGGGCGCGGAACTCACGGATGGCCTCGCGAGCCGCGTCGCCGTCCGGGCCGTCCGCCGCCTCCAGGGCGACGTCGCATTCGGAATCGAGGCCGGTGGAGCGGTTGTTGAGATTGGCCGAGCCGATACGCAGCAGGCGATCATCGATGATCGCCACCTTGGAATGGACGATCACCGGATTATCCCCCGGCGTGCGCGGGGTGAAGGCCCGGAAACGGCCTTGCAGATCCGTCGCCTGCAACCTGGCGATCGCCGCCGAGCGGGCCGAGTCCATGGTCATCTGATCGAAGTAACTCGGGCTCTCCATCGGCCCGATGGTGACGATTTCCGGCCCGTCCTGCTCGATGAGGCGCTCGGCCAGGGCTTCGACGATCAGGGGCGAGGTCAGGTACTGGTTTTCAAGAAAGATCAGGTCCCGCGCCTGGGCGATGGCGTCGAGATGCAGCCGCAGGCTCTCATAGGCCCCGCCGTGCCGGCGCCATTGCGCGAGGGTGCGACTGATCGCCAGCGGCTGGTGCTTCAGATGCGCGTTCAGCCCCGGCGGCCAGGGCGAGTCCTCGCCGGGGATCGGCTCGGGCGGCGGTGAGACCGTCCCGCCGCCGGCCCTTTTCCAACGCAGGGCGAAAAGGTCGCCGAGCGCGCCGGCCGCCGCCCCCTCGACTACCATCGAGACTTCGTGGCGGGCCGGATAGCGTTTTCCGTTCGGCAGGCGACGGCGTGGGTCGTGATCGGCGTGGTGGCAGGTGTCCCAGCGATCCGGCCCCATGTCGCCGCCGCTGACGAAGGCGACGCGGCCGTCGATCACCACCACCTTCTGGTGATGGCAGGCCGACATCGGCACCGAGCTGTCCAACCGGAACTTCACCCGCGAGCCGTGGAAATAGGCCGCCGCCCGCTGCGGCGCGAACAGCTGGGAGGCGGCGATCGGCGGGGCCATGTCCCAGGCGAGGATGCGCACATCGAGAGCCGGATTGAGCGCCGCCATCCGCCGCAGCAAAAGCCCGAGCCGGTCCGCGTGGGCCGGGTCGCCGCTCTTCACCGAGGTGTCGGGCGTCAGGCGGGTCAGCGGATCGAACACCCACGCCAGAATCCAGATCGAGTGGCGGGCGCGCAGCAGCGCCCCCTTGAGGGCCGCGAAATAGTCGGCGCTGTCGATCAGGAAATTAAGCCGGGCGGTCGGCTCGATCCGCCAGCAGTTGACGCCGGGATTGAGGATGCGCGGATCGAGATCCGGCGGGCCGTCCCCGAAGCCGAAATCGTCGCTCATGTCCCGCGCCATGCGCATCCCCGTCGCCTCGACGGGCTAACGCACGAGATGACGGCGGGCTCCGCCGCGCATCAGGAGGCGATGGCGGCCGCGTCGGTCTCGCCCGTGCGGATGCGCAAGGCCTGTTCGAGATCGAGCACGAAAATCTTGCCGTCGCCGATTTTGCCGGTGTTGGCGGTACGGGCCAGGGCCTCGCAGACGCGGTCGACGATATCGGCCGGCACGGCGATCTCCAGCTTCACCTTCGGCAGCAGCTTCACCTCGTATTCGGCGCCGCGATAGACCTCGGTCTTGCCCTTCTGGCGGCCGTAGCCGCGCACCTCGGTGACCGTGAGACCGGAGGCCCCCGCCTCGGTGACGGCTTCCAGCACCGCATCCAGTCGGCTCGGCTTGATGACGGCGATGATCATCTTCATGGGGAAATCCGTCGGTTCGTGCGAGCCTGGGGAGAAGGCTCGGCTCAGCTTACGTCCAAATCACCAAGAGCGGAAACCCGTTCCGCCACAAGGCCCGGCGAAGACAGGCCGACGGCCGGCGCCGGTTGCAGCACGGGTGCGAAGACACGGACGCGGGCGCGGGCGCCCTTCGGCTTCACGGCGAAGGTCTGCTTCACCGCTTCCATGAGGATCACTCCGGCGAGCGGCGGCCACAGCCGGGCGCCCAGTTGCTCGAAACCCTCGGCCATGCCGGCGAACATGCCGAGCGGCGGCGCGTAGAGGGCGCGGGTCCAGCCGGCGGGTTCCAGGCCCGCCTCACGCAGCAAGGATTCGAGCTGGCGGCGGGTGTAGGGCCGGCCGTGCCCAAAGGGCGTGCCCTCGGCGTGGCACCAGGAGCCGCTGCGGGCGGCCACCGCCACGATCAGCCTGCCGGCAGGGGCCAGCACGCGGCAGGCTTCAGCGAGCAGGCGACCCGGAGCGTCGCTCTCCTCAAGGGCGTGCACCGCGAGGATGCGGTCGAACAGGGCGTTGGGAAACGGCAGGGCTTCCTCGTCGACCAGGCAGCCGAGGTTGCGCCCCGAGGCGGGCCAGACCTCGACGCCCTGCGCCGCCGGCATGGCCGCGATCACCCGGCGGGCGCGCGGCCGCATGGCCTCGATGAAGGGCGTGGCGTAGCCGAGGCCGAGGACATCGAGATCGCGCACCTCACCCCAGGCCTCGTCGATCTTGCGCCCGACCATGGTCTGGGCGGCCCGGCCGAGAGGCGTGCCGTAGAAGGCGCGGAGTTCGAGCACGTCGCGGCGCATGGACGAAGACTAGCACGACTTGCCGTCGCCACACTCCGCGCGCCACACTCGCGGCATGGCGCTCACCGTCCGACAGTTTCCCTGCCTCTCCGACAACTACGGTTTCCTTGTGCGCGACACGACGAGCGGCAAGGTCGCGACGATCGACACCCCGGACGCCGCGGCGATCCAGCGCGAGCTAGCCGCCGCCGGCTGGACCCTGGATCTGATCCTCAACACCCACTGGCACCCCGACCACGCGGGGGGCAACGCCGCCCTCAAGGCGGTGACCGGCGCCGAGATCGTCGGGCCGGCCGAGGTCGCCCGCATCGCGCCGCTGGACCGCACCGTTGGGGCGGGCGACCGCGTGGTGCTCGGCGAGACGACATTCCAGGTGATCGACGTCGGCGGCCACACCCTGGGCCATATCGCCTATTTCGACGCCGCAGACCGCATCGCCTTCGTCGGCGACAGCCTGTTCGCCCTCGGCTGCGGCCGGATGTTCGAAGGCGATCCGGCGCAGTTCTGGAGCAGCCTTCAGCGTCTGGCCGCCCTGCCCGACGAGACGGTGGTCTACTGCGCCCACGAATACACGGCCGCCAACGCCCGCTTCGCGCTCAGCCTCGACGACGATCCGGCCGTCGCCGCCCGCGCCGAGGCGATCTTCGCCGCCCGCGAGCGCGGCGAGCCCACCGTGCCCACCACCATCGAAGCGGAGAAGGCGACCAACCCCTTCCTGCGCGCGCCGCGACTGGCCCATCGCATGGGCGTGGTCGGGGCCAGCGACGCCGAGGCCTTCGCCGCCGTCCGCGCCGCCAAAGACGGCTTTCAGGGATGACGCGTACGGCGGTGGAGGCGCTGATCTACGAACTGGGCCTGAAGCCGCACCCCGAGGGCGGCTGGTTCCGCGAGACCTTCCGCGACGCCAAGACCGACGCGGCGGGCCGCAGCGCTTCGACGGTCATCTATTATCTGCTCGCGGCAGGTCAGGTTTCCGCCTGGCATCGGGTCGACGCGGTGGAGACCTGGCACTGGTACGCTGGCGCTCCGCTAAGCTTGCGGCTGGCGCGGCCCGAGCCGAAGGGCGTGCATGAAACCCTGACCCTCGGGCCGGACATCCTGGCCCGCCAGAAGCCGCAGATCGTCATCGACCGCCACTGGTGGCAGAGCGCCGAGAGCCTCGGCGACTGGACCCTGGTCGGCTGCACCGTGGCGCCGGGTTTCGAGTTTTCAGGGTTCGAGATAGCGCCGGAGGGTTGGGAGCCCTAAGGCCTTGACTCTACAGGCCGCCGACCGCCCGGACAGCCGCCGCCTCGCGTCGCAGAAGCCATGCTGCGCAAAGGCCGCAGCCCGCACCGACAAGCGCCACCACCGCCACCATCGATGAATCCAGGGTGAGCCGATCAAACGCTCCCAGAACGACGAGGACCAGGAAAAAGGCGTTGCTCGCCCACCCACGCAAGCGGCGCGCCTTGACGACGACGTCTCGCTGTCCCGCCGCCAACTCAGTGTCGAAGCGACTGAGATCGGCCGCCCGCTCGGTGACGACCAACCCCGCTCCCGCGATGAAGGCTATGGCCAAAGCTGCGAAACTCAGCGCAATCCACCAGCCATTGGCCCTCAGGGCGATGGGAACCACCGCCGCCAGGCCGCTGACGCCGGTCACAGGACCCAAGATCAATCGACGACGGAAAAGCTTCTTCTCGTGATCCGAGAATGAAGCTTGGGCCATCATGCGCTCTTCCATGCCCCCCCACCTGTTCTTCGGCGGCTTTCGCGCCTTCCCCAGATCGCCCATCGTCGCTGACGACAACGATCGCTTGATCTTCGCGCTCAGCTCAAGCCAAAGCAAGAACAGACTGAGAACCTTCTGGCGGAATAAATGCGGCTAGCCCTTTTGACCCCGCCCCTCGCCCAGCCTACTTCCCGCTGCTGGCCAGCATGATGCGTTCGGAGGAGGGGCGGCCGGCGACGCCCATCTCCGGCGTGACCAGGATGCGCACCACCCCATCGCTGCCCATGGTGGCGCCCGGTTTGCGGCCCTCGCGAATGTCGATCTTGGCGATCTTGTCGACGAATGGCTTGGAGGCTCGCTTGCTCGCCATCTTGACGATGGCGTCGGCGGCTCGGTTGGCGGCGTCGGCGACCAGAGGGGCGCTCTCGTCGTCGGCGTCGATGGTGATCGTAATCGCGTGGCGGGCGGCGCGGGCGATCCGCTCCATGGCCCGGGCGGTGGTGACGATCAGCTCCTGCGGGCTGATGGCCGGCAGGCGAAGGGGCTGCCCATTGCCCAGCAGGGCGGCGGCCATACCCGAGGGTTGGCTGTTGGTGAATACCGTCAGGCCGCCGAGGCGGGTGGCGCGCAGCACCGGCTCGCCGAGATCGTTCTTGTAGATCGTGTCGCCGCGCGGCGCGGCGGAGGCCTCCAGCGCCCATACCTCGCCGCTACCGTCGAAACGCAGCAGCGGCCGGCTGGACGAGCGGTCGAGAGTGAAACTCTCGCCGTTTTCGGAAACGAAACGGGCCACCGGCGGCGCGGTGCGCCGCCGGCTTTCATTCAGCTGCTGGCCGAACAGGGCGTCGCGCAGGGCGATCGACGGCGGCCCGAAGGCGCCGCCGGGAATGCCCGGCGGCATCATCGGGCGCCCCGGCTGCGGCCCGCCGGGCGCGCGCATGGTGGCCGGAGCTTGAGCCAGGGCGGCGCTGGCGAGCAGCGACGCTGCGCCCGCGACAAAACCCATACCGATAGATCGATCGACCATCCCCACCCGCATGGCCTTGCACTGCGGCCGTTTTCGGGCGCCGGAGAGGCGTTGCAAAGCCTTCAGGCTCAGCCGACCATGTATTGCCCGCCATTCAGGGAGAGTGTGGCGCCGGTGACATAGCCGGCGCGCTCTCCGGCCAGGAACGCGACCATGTCCGCGATCTCCTCGCCCTTGCCCAGGCGGCCCACCGGAATCTGGCCGACGATGGCGTCGAGCACGTTTTGCGGCACGGCCATCACCATCTCGGTGTCGATGTAGCCGGGCGCGATGCAGTTCACCGTGATGCCCTTCTTGGCGTTCTCGAGCGCCAGGGCCTTGGTGAAGCCGATCATGCCGGCCTTGGCGGCCGAATAGTTGGTCTGGCCGACCTGGCCCTTCTGGCCGTTGATCGAGGAGATGTTGATGATCCGACCCCAGTTGCGCTCGCGCATGCCTTCGATCACCTGGCGCGACATGTTGAAGACGCTGTCCATGTTCACGCGGATGACGTCGCTCCACTGCGCCGGCGTCATCTTGTGGAAGAAGCCGTCGCGGGTGATGCCGGCGTTGTTGACCAGCACGTCGATGGGGCCGAGTTCGGCGCTCACCGCCTCGACCGCGCGCTGGCAGTCCTCGAACACCCCGACATTGCCCTTCACCACCATGATGCCGAGTTCGTCGGCGGCGGCCTTGGCGGCCTCGTCATTGCCGGAATAGCCGGCGGCCACCTGCAGCCCATCGGCCTTCAGCCGCTCCACGATCGCGCGGCCGATGCCCCGCGTGCCCCCTGTGACGAACGCTGTTCGCGCCATGTCAGTATCCTTCCCGTTTCTAGGTTTCTTGTTCGCCCGACCTCAGACCGCCTCGACGCACATGGCCACGCCCATGCCGCCGCCGATGCAGAGGGTGGCCAGGCCCTTCTTGGCGCCCGAACGCTTCATCTCGTGCAGCAGGGTGGTGAGCACGCGCGCGCCCGAGGCGCCGATGGGGTGGCCGATGGCGATGGCGCCGCCGTTGACGTTGGTCTTGGCCGGATCGAGGCCGAGCTCACGGGTCACGCACAGCGATTGGGCGGCGAAGGCCTCGTTGGACTCGACGAGGTCGAGGTCGGCCACGGTCCAGCCGGCCTTCTCCAACGCCTTGCGGCTGGCCGGGATCGGGCCGGTGCCCATGATCGCGGCGTCGACGCCGGCGGTGGCGGCCGAAACGATGCGGGCCAGCGGCTTGAGGCCCCGCTTCTCGGCTTCCTCGGCGCTCATCAGCACCACGGCGGCGGCGCCGTCGTTCAGGCCCGAAGCGTTGCCGGCGGTGACCGAGCCTTCCTTGGCGAAGGCCGGGCGCAGGCCGGCCATGGCCTCCACGGTCGCGCCCTTGCGGATGTACTCGTCCTGGTCGACCACAGTGTCGCCCTTGCGGCCCTTGATGGTCACCGGCGCGATCTCCTCGACGAACTTGCCGGCGGCCTGAGCGGCCTCGGCGCGGTTCTGCGAGGTGACGGCGAACTTGTCCTGATCTTCGCGGGTGATCTGGAACTTCTCGGCGATGTTCTCGGCCGTCTGACCCATGTGGTAGCCGTTGAAGGCGTCCCACAGCCCATCCTTGATCATGGTGTCGACCATCGACAGGTCGCCCATCTTGGTTCCGTTGCGCAGGTGGGCGGCGTGCGGCGCCTGGCTCATGCTTTCCTGGCCGCCGGCGACAACGATCCTGGCCGAGCCGTCGGCGATCTGCTGGGCGCCCAGCGCGACCGCGCGCAGGCCCGAGCCGCAGATCTGGTTCAGGCTCCAGGCCGGGGTTTCCTTGGGGATGCCCGCGGCGATCGAGGCCTGGCGGGCCGGCCCCTGGCCGGCGGCCGCCTGCAGCACGTGGCCGAGCACCACCTCGTCGACCTCTTCGGCCGCCACGCCCGCACGCTCGAGAGCCGCCTTGATCGCCACCGCGCCGAGCTGGTGCGCCGGAACGCTGGCCAGGGCGCCGTTGAAGGACCCGACCGGGGTGCGGGCGGCGGAGACGATCACGATGTCGGTCATGGCTAATCCCTGAACATTTGCTCGATTTTGCGAGCATGGAAAGAAAGGCGAAGGGCCCTCTACCTTTTTTGTGCTGAATTCATGAGACACCGCAACGGCCTATTTGCCTCGCCACTGGCGTCTTCTGCTCGCATCCGCGATAGTGCGTTGCACAGATCGCGCGGCGGGGTGACCGCGCGACAGGAGAGCGTCGGGAACGAGCATGACTGAAGCGTCTGACACCGGGGATAAAAACACCGCGCGGGTCGTCATCAAGAAGTACGCGAACCGACGGCTCTACAACACGGCGTCGTCATCTTACGTCACCCTCGAACACCTGTCGGACATGGTGAAGGAAGGCGTCGACTTCGTGGTCTACGACGCAAAGACCAACGAGGACATCACTCGCCCGGTGCTGGCCCAGATCATCTTCGAAGAAGAAAGCCGCGGTCAGAACCTGTTGCCGATCCAGTTCCTGCGCCAGTTGATCCGCTTCTACGGCGACAGCATGCAGGCCTTCCTGCCGAGCTACCTGGAGCTGTCGCTGAACAGCTTCACCCAGCAGCAGGAGCAGATGCGCAAGCAGTTCGGCGCCCTGGCCACGCCGAGCCTCGGCGGCGCCTACGACGAGCAGATCCGCCAGAACATGCAGATGTTCGACCGGGCGATGAAAATGTTCTCCCCCTTCGCCTACACCGGCGCCGCGGCGGCTGCCCCGGCGGCTCCGGCCAAGGCCGAGGACACGCCCAAGGCGGAGGCCTCCGACGAGGATCTCGCCGAGCTGAAGCGTCAGATGGAAGCCATGCGCGCCCAGCTCGACAAGCTGGCCTCCAAGAGCTGATCCCGCCGGTCGGAAGGGGTTCTTAACGCCTGCCCGGCAGGATCGACCCGGCATGACCGCCCCTGTCGATCCGCCTCGCCGTATCCAGAACACGCGCCGCTACCGTCGGCGCGCGGACGATCCCGCGCCGCACGACCTGGCGCCGGGAGAGACCACCGACACCCCGAACCTGCCGATGGCCAAGGGCGAGCCGACGCGCGAGGAGCGCCGCGCGCCCCGCCAGCCGGCCGTCGAGGCCAATGCTTCGGCCCTCGCGGCCCATCTGATCGGCCAGGAACACCGCCGTCGTGGCCTTCGCGGCGGCCAGCCGGTGCTGGACGAGGCCCGTATCCGCTATCTCGGCACGGAGTATTCCGGCCAGGCGGACCGCCGCCCGCGCGCCGGCCGCATCACCAAGACCGAGATCTAAAACATCCGGGCCGGGGGACCGCCGCTCTGGCGCCGGTCTTGCTTAACCGAAAGCAACCCTGTCGCTTTCGGACCGCCCCATGCTCGCGCTCGCCACCAAGATCTTCGACATCGCCGTCGTCGCCGTGATCTTCACGGTGCTGACCTAGGTCAGTCGCCCGAGCCGAAGTCGAGGTCCCGCCGGGAGGCGACGATGGTGACGATGAAGCCGGCCAGCACGTCGAGCAGCACCATCAGGGTGATCAGGAAGAACACCGAGGTGGCGAAGACCGGCGAAAGCAGGAACTCCACCAGGCAGACGATGAACAGCACCATCGACAGCGAATGGTTGATAATGGCGCTGCGCCGGCTGGTGGTCGATTTCAAAAGCTCGACGAACAGCACGATCAGCGAGGCGGCGAGCAGCAGGTCGCCCAGGCTGACCGGCCAGTTCGCGCCGTTCGGCATGTGAACCGTGAACATCTCCGCGGTCATGCGGACCTGAGCCGCCTCGGCCGCGAAGCCGCCGCCCGTCGTCAGGGCGATCAGGTTGTAGATCAGAACCGGCAGGACCAGCAGCGGCGCGGCGGCAAGCATGGTCGACCCCCTAGGAAACCCGCGCGAACCTAGACCTGTTTTCGCAATTTCGGGAAGCGGCCCTTAAGCCTCATCCCAGCCGCCCGGACTGCGGCCGCGTCGCTGCAGCCACATCACCCCGGTCATGTCGCCGAACGAAGCCCAGAGGCGGCCGAGGTTGTTGTATTTCGAGACCCCGGTCTGCCGCGGCCGGTGGTTCACCTTCTGGAACTCCACCCTGTAGCCCTCGCGCAGCATCATCGCCGGCAGGTAACGGTGCAGGTGGTCGAAGAACGGCAGCAGCAGGAAGGCGTCGCGGCGAAACGCCTTCAGGCCGCAGCCGGCGTCGTCGGTCTCGTCATGCAGCATGGCGCGACGCGCGGCGTTGGCGATGCGGGAGGCGTATTTCTTCGACCAATCGTCCTGCCGCTTGGCGCGCTCGCCGCCGATCAGCCCGACCTCCGGCCCGGCGGCCTTCAGCGCGAGAGCCAAACGCGGCGCGTCGGCGGGGTCGTTCTGGCCGTCGCCGTCCAGGGTGATGACGATGGGGGACCGGGCCGCCAGGACGCCGGTGCGCACCGCGCGGCTCTGGCCGGCGTTCTTGCGGTGGCCGAGCACGCGCAGCTGCGGCAGCTCGGCCTTGAGCGCGACCAGCCGGGCCTTGGTGTCGTCGCGGCTGGCGTCGTCGACGAAGATGATCTCGTGGCTCAAGCCCTGGAAAGCGGCCGCGATCTCGCGCGCCAGGGCCGGGGCGGCGCCGCTCTCGTCGAACACGGGGACGACGACGGAAAAGTCGGGAGCGGGGGCGTCTGCAGCGGCCATGGCCTCTCAATACCCGAAAAGTCGCCCCGGGCGAGACCGGGCTCGCGCGGCATCGTGACTTTGCAGGATGAGGATCGTGGTATCACGACGGCGATGAGCCACGCCCACCCGTTGCAGGACAAGTTCGACGACGCGATCTCCGCCCGAATCGATCGCTGGGCCCGGGGGTGGCGGGGCCCGCTGGCAGCCGCGCTGATCGCTCTTTTCGCCGGCCTGCCCGGGCTCTTCACCGTGCCGCCGCTGGATCGCGACGAAAGCCGCTTCGCCCAGGCCACGGCTCAGATGCTGGAGACGGGCGACCTGACCAGCATCAACTTCCAGGACTCGATGCGGGCCAAGAAGCCGGTGGGAATACACTGGCTGCAGGCCGCCAGCGTCAGCCTAGTCTCGGCCGCCGAGGATCGGCAAATCTGGGCCTTCCGCATCCCGAGCCTTCTCGGCGCCATGCTGGCCGCCGCCGCCTGCGCCTGGGGCGCGGCCGCCGCCTTCGGCCCGCGCACCGGTCTGATCGCCGGCGCCGTGCTCGGCGCCACCGCCCTGCTCTCGACCGAGGCCTTCATCGCCAAGACCGACGCCGTGCTCTGCGGCTTCGTCACCCTGGCCATGGCCGCCCTGGCCCGCCTCTATCTCGCTCAGCGCGGCGGCCCCGACGCCGGTCGGCGGGAACGTCTGTTGCTGTGGGTCGCCCTCGCCATGGCGACCCTGACCAAGGGGCCCGTCGCACCTTTCACCCTCGGCGGTTGCGTCGTCGCCCTCTGCGCCTGGGAGCGCGACGTCAAATGGCTGAAGAGCCTCGGCTGGGGCTGGGGGCTGATCATTCTGGCGGTCGCCGTCCTCCCCTGGTCGGCGGCGATCACCGTGACCACCGACGGCGCCTTCTGGACCACCGCCGTCGCCGGCGACATGGCGCCCAAGCTGGCCGGCGGCCAGGAGACCCACGGCGCCCCGCCCGGCTATCACCTGCTGGCCAGCGCGATGCTCGCCTTCCCGGCCACTCTGCTGCTGCCCGCCGCCGCCGTGGCCGCCTGGAGGGGCCGGCGCGACCCTGGCGTGCGCTTCGCCATCTGCTGGCTGGTCCCGATCTGGCTGATGTTCGAGATCCTGCCGACCAAGCTCGTGCACTATCCGCTGCCCGCCTACGGCGCCCTCGCCTGGCTGATCGCGGCCGCCCTGCGCGCGCCGCTCGGCCCTCGGGTTCGCTGGATCGGCGCCGGTCTCGGCCTGGCGGCGGGGCTGGTGTTCGCCGTGATCGCCGTCGTCGGCCTCTCGCGTTACGGCGACACCGGCGACATCACCTGGACGGCGGTGACCGCCGGCCTCTACGTCATCGCCGCCCTGGTCGGCGGCTATCTGGTGCTGCGGCGCGCGGCGGCCAGCGGCCTGGTGGCCGGCGGCCTACTCGGCGTCCTCGCGCATGCCGCCCTGATGGGCGGACTGATTCCGCACCTCGCGCCCCTGTGGCCCGGCGTCCGCGCCGCCCGCGCCCTGGCGGCGGCGGGACTGGCCCCGCTCAACGGCGCCCCGGGACCGGTCGCCGTCACCGGCTATGCCGAGCCGAGCCTGGTCTTCTCCCTGGGCACCGGAACCGCCCTGGTCGGCCCCGAGGCCGCCGCCGCCGCCGTCGCCCAAGGTCGGCCGGCCATCGTCGAGCAGCGGGAGGACGCGGCCTTCCGCGCCGCCCTGGCCGAGGACGGCCTCAGGCCGCGCGAGGCGGGAGCGGTGAGCGGCGTCAACTATTCCGAGGGCAAGGCGGTGACGCTCCGCCTCTACCGCGGCGAACCCCAGGCCCAGGCGCCGCCGTCCGCCGGCAACGCCAACGAGGTGGCTCCATGACCCGCTTCATCGAGATCGTCGAAGTCGGCCCGCGCGACGGGCTGCAGAACGAGGCCCTGACCCTGACGCCCGAGGAGCGGGTCGCCTTCATCCAGCGCCTCGAGGCGGCGGGCGCGCGGCGCATCGAGGCGGTGTCCTTCGTCAACCCCAGACGCGTGCCGCAGATGGCCGGCGCCGAGGACATCATGGCCGCCCTGCCGCCGACGCCGGGGCGCACGCGCATCGGCCTGGTCCTGAACGAACGCGGTTGGGATCGCTGCCTCGCCGCCGGCTGCGACGAGGCCAATGTCGTGGTCTGCGCGTCGGACGGCTTCGCCGTGAAGAACCAAGGCTCCACCGTCGCCGAGCAGGTCGCCATGCTGGGCGTCGTTGTCGGCCGCCGCGCCGCCGACGGCGGACCGCCGATCAGCCTGACGATTTCGGTCGCCTTCGGCGACCCCTTCGACGGCGAAGTGAGCGAGGCTCAGGTCGTCGACATCGCTCGCGAGGGCGCGCGCCTGGGCGTGCCGGAGATCGCGCTGGGCGACACCATCGGGGTCGCCGATCCCTGGACTGTCCGCCGCCGCATCGAAGCGGTGCGCGCCGCCGCGCCCGGCGTCCGCCTGCGCATGCACTTCCACGACACGCGCAACACCGCCCTGGCCAACGCCTTCGCGGCCGTCGAGGCCGGGGTGGAGGTGCTGGACGCCAGCGTCGGCGGCCTCGGCGGCTGCCCGTTCGCGCCCGGGGCCAGTGGCAATCTGGCCACCGAGGATCTGGTCTACATGCTGCGGCGCGCCGGGTTCGAGACCGGTTATGACCTGGCCGCCCTCATCGACGAGGGGCGGCGGATGCGCGAGCGGCTGGGGCGCGGGGGCGGCTCGGCGCTCGGGCGGGCGGGGGCCTGGCCCCGCGAGGGCTGATCTAGAACGGCGCGAAGGCGATGAGGCCGGCGGCGACGCCGGTCATGGCCAGCAGCAGCATGCCGGCGAGGGCGCGGGCCAAGGGAAACGGCTGACGCGGCAGGCGGGCGTTATCTTTCGAGATCAGGTCCTGGTTCAGATGCGGTCCCGGCATGGGGCGATCCTTCGGCTTCTAAAGCCAAGGTGCATCGCGCATGCCAAACGCTGTAGACGACGTCGCGTCGCACCCCCTGCGACGCTTTGGCGCCGGACTTGAGGGTTGAACTGGGGCCTCAGATCGGGCGGCCGGTGATCTTCCAGAGCGCCGGGCGGATCACCGCCGTGGCTATGATCAGCGGCGCCAGGATCGTCGCCAGCAGGAAGCGGTGCGGCTTGTCGGCCCGCTTCATGAAATAGCGCGCCAGGCCCACGCCCTTGTGGAACTCGACCCGCACCGGATGCTCGAGGCTGGTGTGGCCCAGGTGCACGACCTTGGCCCGCGGCTGGAACAACACCTCGCCGCCCATCTTCCGCGCCCGCCAGCAGAGATCGATGTCTTCCACGTGCAGGAAGTAACCCTCGTCGAAGCCGCCCATCCTCATGAAGTCGGCGCGGCGGCTGGCGAAGCACGCGCCGGAAATCGTCGGCATCGGCGCCACGCCGCGCGGCAGCGTCTCGTGCTCGCGGTGAATTTCGAAGCCCTTCAGCTTGCGGAAAGCCGCGGTCAGTTGGGCGAAGCTGAGCAGGGTGGTGATCGCGGTCACCTCGCCGCGACGGCCGCCGCGTTGCTCGGCGCCGTCGGCGTTGAGCACGCAGGCCCCGACGATGGTCGGCGCCGCGCGGCCCTTCAGGGCATTGGTCAGCATCTTCACGCAGTTATGCTGCAGGAAGGCGTCGGGGTTGACGAACACCAGGGTCTCGCCTCGCGCGGCGCGCGCGCCACGATTAGCGCCCTTGGCGAAGCCGACATTGCCATGGCCCTGGATCAGCAGCACCCGCGGCTCGCGGCGACCAAGCTCGCGCAGCATCTCCTCCTGCTCGGGCGGCGAGCCGTTGTCGACCACGACGAACTCATCGACCAACGGATCGGCCAGCACGTGGCGGATGCTCTCGGCCAGGGCCTCGCCCGTCCAATACACGACCATCACCACGCTCACCCGCGGCCGCGGGTGGTCCAACGCCGGGGCGTAGCTCAGTTCGGCGTGGGCGACGTGGCGGTTCATGCCGCCTCCATGGAGGCGTCGCGCAGATCCGGCGGCAGAGCTTCATCGACCAAGCGCGCGGCGGCCTCGTCGAGACCGAGAATCTGCTGACCCTCGCCGCCGAGACGGCGCAGCGCCACCTGCCGGGTCTCGGCTTCCTTGCGGCCGACCACCGCGATCACCGGGACCTTGGCGAGGCTGTGCTCGCGAATCTTGTAGTTGATCTTCTCATTACGCAGGTCGAGTTCGGCCCGCAGGCCCGCGGCCGTCAAGCGTTGGACGACCTCTCGCGCATAATCGTCGGCGTCTGACGTGATCGTGGCCACCACCACCTGCACCGGCGACAACCACAGCGGGAAGGCCCCGCCGTAATTTTCGATCAGGATGCCGATGAAGCGCTCGAAGGAGCCGAGGATCGCCCGGTGCAGCATGACGGGGCGCTGCTTGGAGCCGTCCTCGGCGATGTAGGTCGCATCCAGGCGCTCGGGCAGCACGTAGTCGAGTTGCAGGGTGCCGCAGGTCCATTCGCGGCCGATGGCGTCCTTGACGATGAAGTCGAGCTTGGGCGCGTAGAAGGCGCCGTCGCCCTCGGCGATCACCGCTTCGACGCCCGCCTGTTGGGCGGCTTCGGCCAGCATGGCCTCGGCCTTGTCCCAGAACGCGTCGGAGCCGGCGCGCAGCTCCGGCCGGGTCGCCAGGTTGATGCGATGGGTCGTCAGGCCGAGATCGCCGTGCACCAGGCGCGTCAGGCGCACGAACTTCGCCGTCTCGTCGACGATCTGGTCTTCGCGGCAGAAGATGTGGGCGTCGTCCTGGGTGAAGCCGCGCACGCGCATCAGGCCGAGCAGCGATCCCGAAGGCTCGTAGCGGTGGCAGGCGCCGAACTCGGCCATGCGCAACGGCAGGTCGCGGTAGGACTTCTGGCCGAACTTGAACACCTGCACGTGGCCCGGGCAGTTCATCGGCTTCAGGGAGAGGGTCTCGCCCTCCACCGTTTCGCAAACGAACATGTTCTCGCGGTACTTGTCCCAGTGGCCCGAGGCCTCCCAGAACGAGCGGTCGAGCACCTGGGGCGTCTTGACCTCGTCATAGCCGGCGGCGTCGAGCCGGCGGCGCATGTAGGCTTCCAGGGTGCGCCACAGCTGCCAGCCCTTGGCGTGCCAGAACACCATGCCCCGGCCTTCTTCCTGCATGTGGAAGAGGTCCATGGCGCGACCGAGCTTGCGGTGATCGCGCTTCTCGGCCTCTTCGATGCGGTGCAGATAGGCTTCGAGGTCGGCTTCGCTGGCCCAGGCCGTGCCGTAGATGCGCTGCAGCTGGGCGTTGTTGCTGTCGCCGCGCCAGTAGGCGCCCGCCAGCTTGGTCAGCTTGAACGCCTTGCCGACGAACTTGGTCGAGGGCAGGTGCGGCCCGAGGCACAAGTCCTTCCAGGCGCCCTGGAAGTAGAGGCTGATCGGCTCGCTCTCCGGCAGGTCGCGAATGATCTCGGCCTTGTAGACCTCGCCGATGCTCTCGAAATGGGCGATGGCCTCGTTACGGTCCCACACTTCGCGACGGATCGGCTCGTCACGGTCGACGATCTCGCGCATGCGCTTTTCGATGGTCGCCAGGTCGTCGAGCGAGAACGGCTCGTCGCGGGCGAAGTCGTAATAGAAGCCGTCCTCGATGGCCGGGCCGATCGTCACCTGGGTGCCGGGAAATAGCTCCTGCACGGCCTCGGCCAGCACGTGGCTGGCGTCGTGACGGATGGTGTCCAGCACGTCGGGCGCGTCGCGGGTCAGGATCTCGAACCTGCCGCCGGCCTCCAGCGGGCGCTTCAGGTCCAGCAGCTTGCCGTCCACGCGCACCAGCACGGCCTTCTTGGCCAGCGAGGGCGAGATGCCGGCCGCAATCTCGGCGCCGGTGGTTCCTTCGGCGAAGCTGCGCCGCGATCCATCCGGAAACTCGAGTTCGATCATCCGTCACACTTCAGCTTGGCCCGTCTCGGCGCGGGCGCCGGCACGGGATCGTATCCCCAACCACCCCATGGACCGCACCGGCAGAGCCGCCGAGCAGCCAGCCAGGACCCGCGCAGCGGCCCATGATCGATCATCGCCTGGGCGGCATACTGCGAGCATGTGGGCAAAAAGCGGCACTGTCGGCCGATCAGCGGCGACAACGTCGACTTGTAGGCCCAGAGCGCCCCGCGGATGAGGCGCTCGTAGATGCGGACCGCCATGGGACGGGCTCCCCAATCAGGCGAGCCGCCTGCCCTAGCACGGTCATCCGCGCGACGCCAACCCGCCTGGGTTGAACGCATGAGGGCGCGATGGAAACGGTTTCCGACCGTGGCGCCGACGCCAACCCGGCGGATGAGGATCGGCGGAACGCGGGTCGCGAGGCCGGCGTCAGCCTCGCGCCGCCCTGGGCTGAGGCGCGGCCTGGATCAGATGCGCCGCCTCGACCACGGCCTCGAACGCCAGCAGGGTCGAGGCGTGGCGCGCCGGATATTCGCGGATCGCCGCGAGGTCCGAGAGGGCGGCGAACCGCTGCGGCGGGGTCGCTTCACCGCCGGCCAGCAGGGTGCGCAGGGTATCGCGGCCGGCTTCGAGCTCAGCCACCGAGGCGCCCAGAACGCCCTCGCCGAGCACGCCGGCGGCCGCCTGGCCAAGGGCGCAGGCCTTCACCTCCTGGGCGAAGTCGGCGACGCGGTCGCCGTCGAGCACGAGGTCTACCTTCACCCGGCTGCCGCACAGCCGCGAGGTCTTCTCGACGCTGGCCTGGGGCGCGGGTAGCGATCCCAGGTGGGGGATATTGGCCGCCAGGGTCAGAACCCGGCCGGAATAGAGGTCGTCGATCACTTCGAGCCCGGAGCCTTGACGCCCCCGAGCGGCTTCATGCCGAGGGGCTTAGGCGCATATTGGTTCAAGGGCATCGGCTTCAAGACCGTCTTCTTCTTGGCCGCCGCCGAAGGCGCGGGCTCGGCGGTCTCGACCGGAGCGGCCGTTTCCGGCGCGGCCGGCGCCGCGACCGCACGCTGCACCGCCGCCTCGCGCAGGGCCTCGCCCATGGCCAGGAAGCCGGCGCGCAGGGCCCGGCGCTCCTTCTTGGCGATGCGGTCGCCCAGGAAGCCGCCGAACAACTCGCCCACCGAGAAGATGCAGCTGGTCGCCGTCAGCGGCTCGATCTCCATGTAGCGCACGCTGCGGGCCCAGCCTCGGGCGTGGGTGCGAGCGATATGGATTTGCTCATAGGGCACCCAGTCGGCGACGACGCCCTCGATGGTCTCCACCGGGCGGCCTTCCAGGCGCTGCTCCAGCCGGATCGGCGCATTGATGCCGAGCTTGCCCTCGACGCGCGGGTGCAGGGGGTTCCAGTCCTTCCAGCCCTCGAGGTCGGCCAGCACGTCCCACACCTGCTCCTGCGAGAGGGGGATGCCGACCCGTTCTTCGACCTTCGTCGCCATCACGCGGGCTCCTTCAGACGCCAGGTGGCCCCGGCCGGGCCGTCCATCACCACAACGCCGAGCGCATCGAGTTCGCCCCGGATGGCGTCGGCTTTCGGCCAATCCTTGGCGGCGCGGGCGGCCACGCGCTGTTCCAGCAACACCTCGACCTTGGCCCGCAGATCGTCGTCCGCCGCCCCGGCGAACCAGGCGTCGGGCGCGGCCGACAGGAAACCCATCAGCTTGCCGGCGGCCAGCAGGTCGGCCTTGGCGGCGGCCCGTTCGGCGCCCTTCGACAGCTCCAGCGTCTTGGCCAGGGCGAAGAGTTCGGCATAGGCCTTCGGCGTATTGAGATCGTCGCTCAGGGCTTCGACCACGGCGGCCGGCGGCTCGCCCTCTCCGACCTCGACGTCCTGCACGCGCTGCAGGGCGCCGTAGAGCCGGTCGAGATTGCGGCGGCTCTGCTCGATCAGCTCCGGCGTCCAGTCGAGGGGCGCACGGTAGTGACCGCTGAGCAGGGCCCAGCGCAGCACCTCGCCGGGGACGGTCTTCAGCAGGTCGTGGGGGATCACGACGTTGCCGAGGCTCTTGCTCATCTTCTCCCCCGACATGTCGAGGAAGCCGTTGTGCATCCAGTAGCGGGCGTAGCTGTCGGTCCCGTGGGCGCAGCGGCCCTGGGCCAACTCGTTCTCATGGTGCGGGAAGACGAGGTCGATGCCGCCGCCGTGGATGTCGATGGGCAGGCCAAGTTGCGCCTCGATCATCGCCGAGCACTCGATGTGCCAGCCGGGGCGACCAGCGCCCCAGGGGCTCTCCCACACCGGCTCGCCGGGCTTGGACGGCTTCCACAGCACGAAGTCGGCGGCGTGACGCTTATAGGGGGCGACCTCGACGCGGGCGCCGGCGATCATCTCGTCGAGGTTACGGCCCGAAAGCTGGCCGTATTCCGGGAACGCCTGGGTGTCGAACAGCACATGGCCTTCGGCGGCATAGGCGCAGCCGCGCTCCACCAACTGGCCGATCTGGGCCTGCATGGCGGCGATGTGGTCGGTGGCGTGCGGCTCCAGCGTCGGGCGCAGGGCGCCCAGCGCATCCATGTCGGCGTGATAGGCCTCGAGATAGCGATCGGTGATCACCTTGATGCCGACGCCTTCCTCGGCGGCCTTCTTGTTGATCTTGTCGTCCACGTCCGTGACGTTGCGGGCGTAGACCACCGCCTTGTCGCCATAGGTCTGGCGCAGCAGGCGGAAGAGAACGTCGAACACCACGACGGGGCGGGCATTGCCGATGTGGGCGTAGCCGTAAACCGTCGGCCCGCAGACATACATCGTCACCCGCGAAGGATCGGCCGGTTGGAAAGCGCGCTTTTCGCGCGTCATGGTGTCGTAAAGCTTGAGCATCAGATCGCTGGGAACTTGCCGGGTGCGGCTTGGGTCCCATATAGCGGGACGTCCCTCGACTGGCCACGTCCTGGGGAGAAGCTCCTTGGGTGGAGCGAATCCCCCGCCCTGACCGTTCTCGGATGTGAAGGGTGGCACGCGTCATCCCGGGGCCATCGTCCCGGCGCAACTCAGCCCTTGGACCTCTCAGACATGGATGCCTACGCCCGCGACCGCGACCAGATCGGCGCCGACCTCAATCCCATCGCCCGCCCGAGCCGCGAACAGGCCGAGGAGGCCGTCCGCACCCTGATCGCCTGGGCCGGGGACGACCCCCGCCGCGAAGGCCTGCTCGACACCCCCGGTCGCGTGGTCGAGGCCTACGAGGAGTGGTTCAAGGGCTACACCGGCGATCCGGCCGTCGAACTGTCGCGCACCTTCGAGGACGTGCAGGGCTACGACGACATGGTGATGCTGCGCGGCATCGAGGTGGAAAGCTTCTGCGAGCACCATATGGCGCCGTTCATCGGCAAGGCGCACGTGGCCTACATGCCGACGGGCCGCGTGGTCGGCCTCTCCAAGCTGGCCCGCCTGGTCGAAATCTTCTCCAAGCGCCTGCAGACGCAGGAGACCCTGACCCAGCAGGTGATCGACGCGATGGACGACGTGCTGCGCCCGGCCGGCTCGGCGGTGATGATCGAGGCCGTGCACCAGTGCATGTCGACGCGCGGTGTGAAACACCGGGACGTCAGCACCATCACCACCCAGTTCACCGGCGTCTTCAAGACCGACAGGCAACTGCAGCAGCGGTTCCTCGACCTGACGAACCGGAAGTAGGGGCGGCCCTTAGCCTTCCGTCACCCCGCCGCCCTCGGCGATCGGCTTGTTCTTCGGCGGCGCTTCCGGACCGGTCGGGCGGTGCACCAGGGTGACCAGCACCCAGCTGAGCAGCATCAGCAGGTACCAGGCGCCTAGCTTCTGGATCGAGACCAGCCGCCAGCCCTCGCGCTGATCGGGATAGACCCAGGCCGAGGTCAGGGTTCCGAGGTTCTCGGCGAACCAGATGAACAGGCTGACCAGCACCAGGCCGAGGATCACCGGCATGCGGCGCGGCCTGTCGTCCGGCGTGAACTGGAACCACGAGCGCCAGAAGATCAGCGCGGAGAAGGCGTAGAGGCCGAGGCGGATGTCCGGCAGGTAGTGATGGGTGAAGAAGTTGACGTAGGCGCCGACGGCCAGCACCCAGGTCGTCCACTCCGGCGGGTAACGGATGAAGCGGATGTCGAACAGGCGGGTGATACGGGCGATGTAGCTGCCGATGCAGGCGTACATGAAGCCGCTGAACAGCGGCACGCCGCCGATCCGCAGGAGGCTGGGCTCGGGATAGATCCACGAGCCGTGGGCGGTCTTGAACACCTCCATGATCGTGCCGACGACATGGAAGAGCAGGATCACCAGCGCTTCGTCCCATCGCTCCAGCCGAAACAGCAGCAGCCCCGCCTGAATGGCCAGCGAGGCGACGACCAGGAAGTCGTAGCGCGCGACCGGCGCATCGTCCGGCCACCACAGGTGGGTGGAAACGATCAGGACCAGCATCAGCCCGCCGAAGATGCAGGCGAAGGCCTGCTTCAGACCGAACAGCAGGAACTCGTAGGCCCAGGACCGCCAGCGGCTCCCACGCGCCCACGGCCGCGCCCAGGCGTCGAGGGCGACGACCCGCCCCTGGGCCCAGGCGTTGAGGTTGGCGACCCGCGACATGCGGCGCGAGGCTAGCGAAGGGCCGCGCCAGGGGCCATACAGCAACGCATGACCTTTCCTCACGCTCACGACAAACACGAACTGGAGCGGGGAACGACGCTCGCCCCACGGTTCGACGCCAATGGCCTGATCGCCGCGGTGGCCACCGACGCCGACAGCGGCGAGGTGCTGATGCTGGCCTGGATGAACGCCGAGGCCCTGGAGAAGACCCTGGCGACCGGCGAGGCGCATTACTTCAGCCGCTCGCGCAATGCCTTGTGGAAAAAAGGCGAGACCAGCGGCCAGGTGCAGACGCTGGTCGAATTACGGATCGACTGCGACCAGGACGCCGTTTGGATCAAGGTGCGGCCGCAAGGCGACGGCGGCGCCTGCCACGTGGGCTTCCGCAGCTGCTTCTATCGCGTCGCCGAAGACGGAAAGCTGATCGAACGTCCGGAGTGACCCGCCGATGATCCCCAGAGCCCTGCCCATCGTCGCCCTGCTCGCCCTCGCCGCCTGCGGGCGGTCCGAACCCGCCAAGGCCCCGGAGGCCGCGGCGCCCGCTCAGGAATCGGCTCAGGCGCCGCCTGCCGCCCCACCCGTCGATCCCGCGGCGGCGGCCTTCGAGGCCCGCTACACGCCGGCGTACAATAGCTGCCTCAACAGTGGCGAGGCGGCCGCCGGCGTCACCACCGCCATGGTCGAATGCATCGCCGCCGAGCTGAAGGTTCAGGACGACAAGCTGAATTTTCAGTACGCCGCCGCCATGCACAGGCTGCCGGCGGAAGAGGAGCTGAAGCTGCGCGACGTTCAGCGCCAGTGGATCAAGGACCGCGACGCCAAGTGCCGGGCGGCGGCCAGCAGCGGCGGCAGCATCGACCGCCTCAACGGCCCGTCCTGTCTGCTGGACGAAACCATCCTGCGGACCATGGACCTCGAACGTCTCGGCTGACGTCGGTCTGATTTCATACTCAAGGCCATTCAGGAGGCTGACCGCCGATGCGGCCGGAGGATATCGAGGGCGATTTCGACGAGGAGGCGGCGCCGCACGGCCTGCGGATCGTAACCGTGACGCCGGAGCTGGCCGGCCAGCGCGCCGACAAGGCCCTGGCGAGCCTGCTGCCCGAGCTGTCGCGCGCGCGCGTCCAGGCCCTGATGGCGCTCGACTGCATAAGCTTCGACGAAAGGCCGGTGCGCGATCCCTCGGCCAAGATCGCCGTCGGCGACTGGCGCGTCGACATCCCGCCGGCCGCCCCGGCTGAGCCGGCCGCCGAGGCGATCCCGCTCGCCGTCCTGTTCGAGGACGCCCACCTGATCGTCGTCGACAAGCCGGCCGGCATGGCCGCGCATCCAGGACCGGGCACGGAAAGCGGCACCCTGGTCAACGCCCTGCTGCATCACTGCGGCGACAGCCTCTCCGGCATCGGCGGCGTCGCCCGGCCGGGCATCGTCCACCGCCTGGACAAGGACACCTCGGGGGTGATGGTCGCCGCCAAGACCGACGCCGCCCATCAGGGGCTCTCGGCCCTGTTCGCCGCCCACGATATCGAACGCGCCTACGTCGCCCTGGTGCGCGGCGCCCCGCGCCCGGCGAAGGGCACGGTGGAGACCCGCATCGGCCGCTCGACCCACGACCGCAAGAAGATGGCGGTGCTCAAGACCGGAGGCCGCGAGGCGATCACCCACTATACGACCCAGGCGACTTTCGGCCCGCAGGACAAGCCGCTGGCCGCCCGCGTGATCTGCCGCCTCGAGACCGGCCGCACCCATCAGATCCGTGTGCATATGAGCCATCTCGGCCATCCCTGCCTGGGCGATCCGGTCTACGGCTCGGGCGCGCCGGCCCTGGCGGTGCGCGCCGCCATCGAGACGTCGGGCCTGGAGCGTCAGGCCCTGCACGCCGCCGTGCTCGGCTTCGTGCACCCGATCACCGGCGAATCCTTGCGTTTCGAAAGCCCCCTGCCCGAAGATATGGCCGCCCTGGAGGCGGCGCTTTCAGAGCTCTAGGAGATTCCGATGAGCCAGGCCCCGACCGACAAACCCACCGATCCCGGCGTGCTTGCCGCCCTGACCGCCCGCAACGAAGACACGCTGCCCGGTCACATGGGCATCGAATGGCTGCACGCCGAGAAGGGTCTGATGCGGGGCCGCATCGCCTTGAAGCCGCATCACATGGCCCCCAACGGCTTCCTGCACGCCGCGACCGTGATCGCCCTCGCCGACACCGCCTGCGGCTACGGTTGCTTCCTGGCGATGCCGGAGGGCGGAGTGAACTTCACCACCATCGAGCTGAAGTCGAACTTCCTCGGCACCGCCCGCGAGGGCGCCATCGTCGCCGAGGCCAAGCTGATCCACGGCGGGAAATCGACCCAGGTGTGGGACGCGACCATCACCGACGAGACCACCAACCGGCCCATCGCCCTCTTCCGCTGCACTCAGATGATCCTGCGAGCCAAGACCTAAGGGTCGTTCAGCCGATCGCGTGCAGTCCGGCGCCCTCGCGCTTGAGCCAGGCGCGCTGCCGGCGGTGATCGCCGACCAGCTCGTCGACGATAGCCCAGAAGCGCGGCCCGTGATTGGCCTCGATCAGGTGGGCGCATTCATGGGCCACCAGGTAGTCGACCACGTCCGGCGGCGCGAGCGCCACGCGCCAGTTGTAGCGGATCTGCGCCGGCGCCCCCGGCCGAGCCTGGCGGCAGGAGCCCCAGCGGGCGCGCGGATCGGCGACCGCGATCTTCAACGGCGGCTGGCCGAGGCGCAGGCGAACCGCGTCGGTGCGCTCGGTGAAGCCGGCCAGGGCGGCGCGCTTGAGCGTGCGGACCACGGCGGCGCGCCAGGCCTCGCCCTCCCCTGGAGCGATCAGCCGGCCGAGCGGATCGAGCCGCGCCCGTCCAGGGGCCTGGGCCAGGACGATGGGCCGGCCGAACAGGCAGAGCGCGTCGCCCGGCGCCAGCGGCCGGACGGCGGGCAGCGCGCCCATCTGGGCCGCGATCCAGTCGGCGCGCTCACGGGCGAAGGCGGCGGCCTCGGGCAGGCGGGAAAGGCGCGGCGCGGTGGCGACCACATGGCCGCCGACCCGGTCGACCCGCAGCGACACGCGGCGGGCGCGGGCATTGACCTTCAGGACCACCGGATGGCCGGCGATCTCGAGGCGATCACCGGCGGTCAGCGTCGGCTTGGCGGGGCGGAAGAGACTCACCCCGCCAGTGTAGCAGAGGTCAGGCCTTGGCCTTCACCACGTTGGGGTCGCACCTGAAGATGAAGTCACGCACCCGCGGATAGATGTCCTCGCGGAACCGGCGACCGTTGAACACCCCGTAGTGACCGACCTTCGGAGCCACATAGAGCTCCTTCAGGGACGAAGGCACGTTCGGCGTAAGCCCGTGGGCGGCTTGGGTCTGTCCGACGCCCGAGATGTCGTCGTTCTCGCCCTCGACGGTCATCACGCCGATGTCGGTGATCTTGCCCGGATCGACGAGGCGGCCGTGGTGCTCAAGCTCGCCGAGCGGCAGCAGATAGCGCTGGAACACCTTGTCGATGGTCTGCAGGTAGAACTCTTCGGTCAGGTCGAGCACCGACAGATACTCGTCGTAGAATTCGCGGTGCTTTTCGGCGCTGTCGCCGTCGCCGTCGACCAGCTGCTGGAAATAGCGCTCGTGCGCCTCCTGGTGCTTCTGGGCGTTCATCGACATGAACGACGCCAGCTGCACGAAGCCCGGATAGACCCGCCGCAGGGCGCCGGGATACGGCGGCGGCACGGTGTGGATCATGTTGTCGCCGAACCAGGTGAACGGCTTGGTCTCGGCCAGCTTGTTGGTCACCGTCGGCGACAGGCGCGCGTCGATCGGCGAGCCCATGAAGGTCATGCTCGAGGGGCGCGAGGGATCGCCGTCCTCGGCCATCAGGGCGGCGGCGGCCAGCACCGGCGGTCCAGGCTGGCAGACGGCCACCACGCTCGGGCGGGGGCCGAGCACCTGCAACATCGAGCGGATGTGGTCGATGAAGTCGTGGAAGTCGAACCGCCCCTCGGTCATCGGCACGTCGCGGGCGTTCTTCCATTCCGTGACGAATACCGAGTGATCCGGCAGGAAGCCTTCCACCGTGCCGCGCAGCAGCGTGGCGTAGTGGCCTGAGAGCGGCGCGACGATCAGCACGGCCGGATCGAGAGCGAACTTGCCGGCCCGGCGCATGTCGCTGGTGTCGCGATCGAACTGGGTCAGGGTGCACCAGGGCGATTCCCACACCGGCGTCGGGCGCACCCGCACCTCGGTCTGGTTGATCATCACCTTGTCGATGTTCCACTCGGGCTTGCCGTAGCGGCGGGTGACGTCGGCGAACAGTTCGGCGCCGGCATACATCGTGCGGCCGAAACGAGTGTTCTGGGCTGGGTTCAGCGACGAGCCCCAGAAGTCGCGCGCGGCTCGGGCCGCGAACCTCATCGGTGTCGCGCCGTAGTAGGCGGCCTCGTGCATGGCGTAGAGCATGGTTCATCCCATCCCGTTGCTGCGACGCAGCATAACATAGGACGCTTTAACGGAGTCCAGCATAGCCTAGGTTCCATCGGTCACGCTTCCGCGACCAAATGGCGCTTGCATCGCGCAAGGCTCAGTCGCCCCGCATCGCCGCCTTGATCTGATCGGCCGTCTGGTCAGGGGTCAGGCCGTAGGCCAGCGGCCGCACGAAGCGGCCCTTGGGATCCATCAGATAGACCGCGGTCGAGTGGTTGATTAGGTAGTTCGGCCCTTCGCCCGCCTTCTCGTGGAAGACGCGATAGACCTTGGCCGCCGCGTCGGTCTGGGCGACCGTGCCGGTCAGGCCCATGCTGCCCTCGGGCAGGTGCGCCGCCTCGACATAGGCCTTCATCTTCTCCGGGGTGTCGCGCTCCGGATCGACCGAGATGAACACCACACGCAGGTCCTTGGCGCGCGGCCCCAGGCGGTCGGCGGCGGCGGCCAGGGTCTGCAGGGTCGTGGGGCATACATCGGGGCAGTAGGTGAAACCGAAGAAGACGGCGCTCCACTTGCCGTTCAACACCTTTTCATCGACCGGCTTGCCGTCCTGATCGACAAGGGTGAAGGGGCCGCCCACGGCCGCGGGCGGCGGGGCGGGGCTGAACAGGCCGCTGCGCGAGACCAGGGCCGCGCCCACCAGCAGGGCGACGAAGGCGACCAGCAACACCGGCCATTGGCGCCGAAGCGTGGTTGCGAGCGTTGCGCCCTCTCGCTTCGATGGCGGAACTGGAGGATGCTGCGGGGGCATGGCTTCGACTTCCGAAATGTCCTCGAGCCCAACCGACGCGCCGGCGGGCGTGGAGTCCGACGGTTCGCTTAAGGCCGGCCGGGGCGGACCGCAAGACGCTTGGGCCGCCTGGCTCGGCGGACCACGGCGCGGCCGGCTGCGCCTGCGCACCCTGGTGTTCCAGCGTTGGCTGGCCATCGCCGGTCAGACGATGGCGGTGCTGATCGTCGGCTTCGGCCTGGGCTACGACATGCCCTTCGCCCTCTGCTTCTCGCTGATCGCGCTGTCAGCCTGGCTGAACGTTCTGCTGTCGCTCGCCTCCCCGGGCCAGCGCCTGGCGCGCGACTGGGAGGCGGCGATCCAGCTGGCCTTCGACATCCTGCAACTGACGGGCATGCTGTTCCTCACCGGCGGCACGCTGAATCCCTTCTCGATCCTGCTGATCGCGCCGGTGGCCCTGGCCGCGGCCACCCTGCCCTTGCGCCATACGGTGGCGGTCGGAGCCCTGGCGGTGATCGGTTCCGTCATTCTGTCGATCGTGGCCATGCCGCTGCCGGCCCCGATCGGCGCGCCGTTCGATCCGCCGCTGACGGTGCGGCTCGGCGCCCTGGCCGCCCGCATCGCCGGCATCGTGGTCGTCGGCGCCTACGCCTGGCAGGCGGCCAATGAGGCGGCCCGCATGGAACTGGCGCTCAACGTCACCCAGACGGTGCTGGCGCGCGAACAGCGCCTGTCGGCCCTCGGCGCCCTGGCGGCGGCGGCGGCGCACGAGCTCGGCACCCCCCTGGCCACCATCACCGTCGTCGCTCGCGAAATGGCCCGCAACGCCCCCAACGACGAGGTGCGCGAGGACGCGGAGCTGATGATCTCCCAGGCCGCCCGATGCCGGGAGATTCTCAAACGCCTCGGCGAAACGCCCGACCAGGCCACCGACGTGGTCCACGAGCGGATGAGCCTGCTGCAGTTCGTACAGGAGGCCATCGAACCCCACACCCACATCGCCGGCGTCCGCATCGAGGCCGTGGTCACCGGCGGCGCCGGCGCCGAGGACGGTCATCCGCCGGACCTCTGGCGCATGCAGGAGGTGCTGCACGCCATCACCTCCATGGTCGAGAACGCCGTCGATTTCGCCAAGTCCGAAGTGCTGGTCACCGCCCGCTTCGACGCCCGCTCGGTCAGCGTCGAGGTGCGCGACGACGGCCCCGGCTTCGCGCCGGAGGTGCTGGCCAAGCTGGGCGAGCCCTATGTCACCTCGCGGCGCGGCGAAGAAGGCGGCCGCACGGGCCACGTCGGCATGGGCCTGGGCTTCTTCATCGCCAAGACCCTGCTCGAGCGCACGGGCGCGCGAGTGGAGTTCCGCAACGGCAAGGGCCCGGCCGGCCGGCTGGGAGCCATCGTTTCGGCCCGCTGGCCGCGCGCCGCCATTGAAGCGCCCGCCTTCGAGGACGCCGTCCAGGGGAGTTGAACAGCGGCCCTTGGTGCGTGGAATTCTTTAACCCAACCGCTTCCAAAGTCGGCCTGAAGTCTCTGAACAGGCTTGCCACTTCCCGATGGCCTGCGACAGACTGCCGCATCCCTGCCCGGCGTCACGCGTTGAGGCTGGGACCTCAGCGCTCGGAGCATCCGATGACCGATCTCGCCAGCGAAATCGCCGCCCTGCAGGATAAGACCCTGCTGCTGCTCGACGACGACTCCGCCCTGCGAACGCGCCTCGGCCGCGCCCTGGAGCAGCGCGGCTTCGAAACCGAACTGGCCTCCAGCGTCGCCGAGGCGATGAGCGCCGTGCGGGCCAAGCCGCCCGCCTACGCGGTGCTCGACATGCGCCTGGAGGATGGCAGCGGCCTGAAGGTGGTGGAGGAGCTGCGCAACCAGCGTCCGGAAGCCAAGATCGTCATGCTGACCGGCTACGGCAACATCGCCACCGCCGTCGCGGCGGTGAAGGCCGGCGCCCTCGATTACCTTTCAAAGCCCGCCGACGCCGACGACGTAGTCAAGGCGCTGCTGGCCCGCAAGGACGAGACGGCCGCCCCGCCGGAAAACCCGATGAGCGCCGACCGCGTGCGCTGGGAACACATCCAACGCGTCTACGAGCTCTGCGGCCACAACGTCTCGGAGACGGCCCGGCGGCTCAACATGCACCGCCGCACCCTGCAGCGCATCCTGGCCAAGCGCGCGCCTCGGTGAGGCGAGGCGCCCCGCTTCCTATTTCGTAGGGACCGGGACCTTCATCGCCAGGATCTCTCGCGTGCGACGGGTGATGCCGTAGAGCATGCCCGGCTGGCTCTCGTCCCAGTCGATGGCCTGGCCCTCGGCTTCCATCTCGATGGTCTCGACGTGATCGAGCACGCCGCCGCCGGGCGGGATGATCAGGGCGTAGAGCTCCGGCCGGTCGTGGCCCGACATATAGAGCCGGCCGTCCGGCCCCCAGCCGCCGCCGGACGAACTCATCGGCGACAGTCGCTCCAGCACCGACTTTGGCAGGCCCCAGGCCTCGAGACGGCGCCACTGGTCGTCGAACTTCACCAGGGTCGTCCAGGTCTGGTCGCGGGGCGCTTCCTTGCCGCTCTCATTGTAGTTGGCGAACAGGGCCCACCAGGCGCCGTCCTTGCGGTCCACCCAGGTGAGCGAGCCCGTGCCGAGACCCAGCGAAACGCTGCGCTTGTGGGCCAGCGTCATCGGATCGAAGAACTCGACCGAGCTGACGTGCGGCGAACCCGGAAAGTTCGAGCTGCCGCAGACCAGTTCCTTCCCGATCAGGGCGCAGGAGTTGATGTGCGGGAAGCGCGCCTTGTCGCCCAGCCAGCGCGCCTTCTCCTCGCCCGTGTTCTTGTCGAAGCGGATGATCTCGAAGTTGCGGATGGCGTAGACCTCGTTCGGTCCCACCGTCGCGCCCTGAGTGGCGGTCGACGGGTACCGCCGGATCGTCTCGGCCTTCCTGCCGGTCGCCACCGGCGGAATCTTCAGGTCCGGCTCACGCGCCGGAGCCTGGGCGGCCGACGCCTGCAGCGCCATCGCGGTGATCAGCTCAAGCAACATCGTCCGCCCTCCGTTTCCCGCTCGTCGACCGTCAGAAGCTCAGCGCCATGCCGACCCAGTAGGTGCGGCCGTAGTTCGCCCATTCCTGCAGATTCTGGCGCGCGGGACCTGACACTTCCTGACGGCCGGTGTTCGACAGGTTCTGCCCCTCGACGAAGACGGTCAGCCAGTCGTTCGGGCGGTAGGAGATGTTGGCGTCGAACACGTGACGGCCCTTCCAGTACTGGTCGGAGTTGGTGTTGGCGTCGACGATCGTTTCCAGGAAGCCGCCGATGTAGTTGTGCGACACTCGCGCCTCGAACCGGCCCCGCTGGTAATAGATCGACTCGTTGGTCGTCAGCTCGGGCTGTTGGAAGAGGCCGCGGGTGCGCGGACCGGTCGCCGTCAGGAAGGTGAAGGCGGTGTCCAGAACGGTGGCGTTGGCGTTGACGCCGAAGCCGTCGAACGGCGCGGGCAGGAAGGTGAAGGCCTGCTGCACGGCGATCTCGATGCCCTTGATCTTGGCGTCCTCGGCGTTGCGCGGCGTGGAGATCAGCACCGGCTCGACGCCGCGGCCGACGTCCAGCTGCTCGGTCGACTGCAGGGTGAAGATCTCGTTCTTGATCGACTTGTTGAACAGGCCGATCGAGATCAGGCCGTCCTGCGGATAGTATTCGAACGACAGGTCGAAACCCTGGCTCTCGCGGGCCTTGAGGTTCGGGTTGCCGCGCGACAGGGTGGGCACGCTGCCGTCGAAGCTCAGGTTCTCGTTGGCGGCCAGGGAGCCGTAGTCGGGGCGGCCGATAGTGTTGGTCCAGGCGGCGCGGACGATGAAGTTCTCCAGCGGCTTCCACTGCATGTGCAGGCTCGGCAGCCAGTTGTCGTAGGAGCCCGAGTTGGAGACCGGCGTCAGCACGCCGGCGGTGACCCGCGTGGCGTCGGAGTTCACCTCGGTCTTTTCATAGCGCACGCCGCCGAGGATGGTCAGGTCGCCGATCTCGTAGCTCAGCTGACCGTAGGCGGCCGAGACCTTCTCCTCGACCTGATAGTCGCCGGTCGGGGCGGCGGTGGCGACATTGAAGCGCGCCTTGTTGGCGTTGAAGAAGGCCATGGCCTGGCTGGCGCCGATACGCGGGCTCAGCAGGTAGCGGCCGGCGATCAACTCGCTCGGGCCGGGGACGTCCACCTCGTCCAGGGTGTAGATGAAGCCGGCCGGGGCGGTGTAGGTCACCTGCGTCGAGTGGAAGTCGCGCTCGCTCTTGCGCCACAGGCCGCCGACCTTGGCCTTGAGGCCCTCCTCGTTGTCGAAGGCGAGGTTCAGCTTGGCCTCGGTGGTCGACTCGTCCGTCGCCGTCAGGGCGTCGCGGTGCTGCTGCAGTCGGTAGTTGAGGGGATTGCGGAAAGCCGCCTCGTCGATCGGCTTGAAGATCGGAAACAGCGGGTTGGTGGTGTCGTAGTTGAAGCCGTAGGCGTTCGGCGCCGGGTTGGTCCCGTCGACGGTGCGAAACTCCACCGAGTGGTTCGGCACGTCGAGCGCGGCGGTGGAGCGCACGAGGCCGCCGTCCAGCGTCCAGGCCGGGGCGAAGCTCCATTCGAAGCCGGTGCGGGCCAGGATGATTTCACGGTTGGTGATCGGCTGGTTCAGCTGAATCACGCCGCGCCCGCGGGCGAACGTCCCGCTGGTGGCTGTCTGGTTGGTGACATTGTTCAGCGGCTCAATGCGGTTCTCGATACGCTCCTCGTCGTCCTCCATCTTGGCGATGAGGCCCGAGGCGTCCCAGCGGAAGTTATCGGTGGGGCGGAACTCGATCTTGCCGTTCACGCCTTTGCGCTGCTTGGTGTTGTTGTACCAGAACAGCCGCTGGTAGGTCGGCACCTGCCAGCCGTTGCCGGTCGGCGAGCCGGACAGTACCGGCGCGCCGACGGCGTCGTACTCACGCACTGACGGGTCCTGCGCTTCCACCTGCGGGATGTCGTAATCGAGTTGTTCGAACGAGGCGCCGACGACCACGCCCCACGCTTCGTCGGGGCCGAAGGTCGTGCCGGTGGCGAAGGCCAGGCGGTAAGACGGCTTGTCGTTGCGCACGCCCCCGCTGCGCTCGTAGTCGCCGTAGGAGGCGATGCCGTTGAAGAACGGCCCATTGTGGTCGAAGGCGCTGCGGGTGCTGACGGCGATCACGCCGCCGATGGCGTTGCCGTCGTTCTCCGGCGTCACCGTCTTGATGACTTCCAGGCGGCCGGCCATCACCGAGGGCACGATGTCCAGCGGCACGGTGCGGCCGCTTTCGTCGACCGAGGCGACCACGGCGCCGTCAACGGTGGTGCGGTTGTAGGTCGAGCGCAGGCCGCGGACCACGGGGAAGCGCGGCTCACCCTGGTCTTCCATCACCGAGACGCCGGGGATGCGGCGCAGGGCGGCGGCCGTGTTGTGGTCGGGCAGCTTGCCGATGTCGTCGGCGGAAACCACGTCGGCGACGACGAACTCCTCGCGTTTAACCTCGATGGCGGCGCGCTGGGCCTCGCGCTGACCGGTCACGACGATCTCCTCGACCGCGGCCTCCTGCGCGAAGACCACGGCGGGCGAGCAGAGCGCGCTGGTGGCCAACAGGCCGGTCAAAACGTGGCGGATGGCTTGGCGGTCGGTCATCTGCAGCCCCTGTTGTGCAGCGCGAAACGAGCGGCTGTTAGGGGGCGTTCTTGACCCTCATTTCACGGAATGGTCGCCGTTCCGTGGCGGATCGATGACGCGGCGGATGCGGTTCCGCGTTGGTTTGACGACACCCGGTATTCGCTCGGAGCGGCGCCTGTTCTGCAGTTGGAGCGGGCAAGCAACGCGAGTCCGTTCATTATGGCGCATATCGATCGTGAGAGATTCGTCCTCCATTCGTGGACGAAAGACGGGCGGGCGATCTCCCGACCATCCCGGGACGGCGCCTTCGACCCGCCCGATCTGCACCATCACCTGCGTCGCCTGAACGACGACATCACCTGCCTGACGCTGCTCGGCATCGCCGGCTTCGCCATCGGCTACGCCGCGCTGCTGATCTTCCGCTAGGCCTTGGGATGGTGCGGGTCGTCGGCGTCGCCGAGGCCGCCCCCTAGGCCACCGCCGAACCCGCCGCCCATGCCGCCGAGGCCTCCGCCGCCACCGCCACCCTCCTTGCCGCCGCGCTCCCCTTTTCCGCCCCCGCCGGACGGACGGGTCGGCCCCTGACGCGGAATTTCCAGATCGTCGGGGATGGGATCGAGATCGAGCGCTTCGCGGATGAAAGCCCGCAGGGCGGCCACCAGTTCATGCGTGTGCACGGGCCGCCCGGCGACCAGCTCCCGCGCCGCCGCCGTCGCGAGCCGTACATGCGCCTCCGTGCCGAGCAGGATGATATCGGAGAGCGCCGCCTCCACCGCGTCGCGAATGCGTCGGGCCCGGTCGGACCCTCCCGCGAGATCGAGCGGGGCCTCGCTGTCGGCCTCTGGCTTGCGCAGGTCGCGCAGGTGCCGCGGATCGGTCGCCAGGTCGCCGGTGAACGAGCCGCCCAGCGTCTTGTAGGCGGCGATCAGGGTGCGCAGCCGCTCGTTGATCTGGCGGTTCATCCGCTCGCGGCGCTGCTGGATGGTCATCATCGCCAACAGACGGATGCCCACCCCGACCAAGGCCACCAGCGCCAGGCCGAGCAGGCTGAAGACCACGCTCTGCCAGGACGTGAAATCGATGCCGCGCAATGGCTTCTCCCAACCGCTTCGGACCGGACAACGCGCGAGGCGACTCAGGCGTCGAGGGTGAACACCTTGCCTGGGTTCATGATGTTTTGCGGATCGAGGGCGCGCTTGATGTCGCGCATCAGGTCGACGGCCTCGCCGAGCTCGCGCTCCAGCCACTCCATCTTGCCGAGGCCGACGCCGTGCTCGCCGGTGCAGGTGCCGTCCATATCCTGCGCCCGGGCGATCAGGCGGGCGTTCATCGCCTTCACCGCCTCTTCCTCCTCCGGCTTGTTCGGATCGATCAGGAAGCAGACGTGGAAATTGCCGTCGCCCACATGGCCGACGATGGGGGCGAGGATGCCAGAGGCGTCGACGTCGGCCTTGGTCTCGCGCACGCAGTCGGCCAGCCGGCTGATCGGCACGCAGACGTCGGTGGGCCAGCCGACCGAGCCGGGCTTCAGGGCCAGGCCCGCGTAGTAGGCCTCGTGCCGCGCCTTCCACAGGCGCGTGCGCTCCTCGGGGCTGGCGGTCCAGACGAAGTTGGAGCCGCCGTTGGCCGCCGCCAGTTCGGCCACGATCTCGGACTGCTCCTGCACATAACGCTCGGAACCGTGGAATTCGAAGAACAGGGTCGGGCTCTCGGGGTAATCGAGCTTGGCCCAGCGGTTGATCGCCCGCATCTGCACGTCGTCGAGGATTTCGACCCGCGCCACCGGCACGCCCATCTGGATGGTCTGCACCGTGGTCTCGACCGCGCCCTCCAGGGTCTCGAAGCTGCACACCGCCGCGCCCATCACCTCGGGGATCGGGTGCAGGCGCAGGGTGATCTCGGTGATGATCCCGAGCGTGCCTTCCGAGCCGACGAACAGGCGGGTCAGGTCATAGCCCGCGGCCGACTTCCTGGCCCGGCGGCTGGTGACGATCTCGCGGCCGTCGGCGGTGACCACCCGCAGGGCCAGCACCGCGTCCTTCATGGTGCCGTAGCGCACCGCGTTGGTGCCCGAGGCGCGGGTCGAGGCCATGCCGCCGATGGTGGCGTCGGCGCCCGGGTCGATGGGGAAGAACAGGCCGGTCTCGCGCAGCCAGGCGTTCAGCTGCTGGCGTCGCACGCCTGGCTGCACCACGCAGTCGAAGTCGGCGGCGTTGACGGCCAGGATCTTGTCCATCCGCGTCAGATCGAGGCTGAGGCCTCCACGCACCGGGATGAAGCCGCCCTCCAGCGAGGTGCCGGCGCCGAACGGGATGATCGGGAAATCGTAGGCGGCGCAGAGCTTGACGATCTCGACCACCTCCGCCGTGCTTTCGGCGAAGGCCACGGCGGCCGGCAACCGCGGCGCGTGGTGCGTCTCGGGCGAACCGTGCTGCAGACGGATCGCCTCGCCGGTCTGCAGGCGGTCGCCGAGGATGGCGCGGAGACCGTCGGCGAGGTCGGCGGGCAGCACGGCGTGCTGGGGCGCAAGTTCGTTGAGCAGGTCCATGCCGCAGACCTAAGCCCCCGCCGAGGCCGTCGGCAAGCCGAAGACGCCGACCGGCCCTAGAGGCGAACGGCGGTGCCCGAGGCCGTGACCATCAGCATCGAACCGGCGCTGCCGACGGTCTCGTAGTCGATGTCCACCCCGACCACCGCGTTGGCGCCGCGCCGCCGCGCTTCCTCAGCCAGTTCCGCCAGCGCCGTTTCCCGCCCCCGCCGCAGAACCTCCTCGTAGGATCCCGAACGCCCGCCGACGATGTCGCGAATACCAGCGAACAGGTCGCGAAAGACGTTGGCGCCGAGAATGGCCTCGCCAGCGACCACGCCCAGATATTCCTGGACCGGACGCCCTTCGACCGTGGGTGTCGTGGTGACAATCATGATGCTTCCTCCTGAAGACGGGCCTTCAGCCAGCGCAGTCTGTTACGCGCGGGTCGGCCCCCGCAAGGCCCAGTTATGCATCCGCTGACACGCTTGATGTCGCCGCCTGGACTCCGGCCCGCGCCTATGAAAAGCTTCGATCCGGCTTAGAAGCCGCCCCATCCCCCAACGCCTAGACGGAGTGAAACTATGGATCGACGCAGCTTCATCTCGAAAAGCGTATACGCTACCGTCGCCATTGGCCTTGGTGCAGGCGCGGCCGCCCAGGCCCCGGCGCGCAAGACCAAGGTCACGATCTCCGGCCAGGCCTTCCACATCAACGGACAGCCGACCTATCGGGGCCGGGTCTGGCAGGGAAAGAAGATCGAGGGCCTTCTGATCAACAGTCGGATGGTTCAAGGGGTCTTCGACGACGAAAACCCCGAGACGCGAAGCAATTGGGCCTATCCCGACGGCCCCTACGACGCCGACCGCAACACCCGCGAGTTCATCGCCGCCATGCCGGAATGGCGGCGGAAGGGGCTGATCAGCTTCGACATCAACCTGCAGGGCGGCAGCCCTTACGGATATTCCAACGCCCAGGCCTGGACCAACTCGGCCTTCGACTTTCAGACCGGGGCGCTGAAGCCGGCCTATATGTCGAGGCTCGAGCGCATCCTCGACGCCGCCGACGCGCTCGGCATGGTCCCGATGGTGGGGCTTTTCTACTTCGGCCAATCGCCGCGTTTCGCGAGCGAACAGGCGGTGATCGCCGCGACCGACGCCGCGACCGACTGGCTGCTCGCCAAGCGCTACGCCAACGTCCTCGTCGAAATCGCCAACGAATGTAACATCGGCCAGCACCCGCCGATCATCAAACCCGACCGGGCCCACGAACTGATCGCCCGGGTGCAGCAGCGCAGCCAGGGCAAGGTGGACACGCCGGCCGGACGCCTTCTGGTCAGCACCAGCTACGGCGGCCGCACGATCCCCGGCGAGAACGTCGCCAAGGTGGCCGACTACCTGCTGCTGCACGGCAACGGCGTGGCCGAACCCGCCGGCATCACCGACATGGTGACCAAGACCCGCGCCCTGGCCAACTATCGAAACCAGCCGATCGTGTTCAACGAGGACGATCACTTCGACTTCGACAAGCCGGTGAACAACTTCACGGCCGCCGTCAGCGCCTACGCCGGCTGGGGCTTCTTCGACTATCGACTGAAGGGAGAGACCGCGTTCGGCGACGGCTACCAGAGCATGCCCGCCGACTGGGGCATCTCCTCGGCCCGCAAGCGCGGCTTCTTCGACAAGGTCGCCGAGATCACCGGAAGCTGACCCGCGGTGAGGCGTTCGTCAGCCTCGGCTTCTGGCGGAGAGGGTGGGATTCGAACCCACGGTAGGCTTCCACCTACGCCGCATTTCGAGTGCGGTACTTTCGACCACTCAGCCACCTCTCCGTCGAAGCGAAAACGGGCCTTGAGGACCGAGGTCCGAAGGGCCCGCTGAGCGAGGGGCGGAACCTAGTTCGAGCTTTCGCAAAACGGAAGCCTGAATTTAGCGCTTTTTCGTCCGGCCCGCCGGCCGGTCAGTAAGGCAGGTCCTGCGGCCGGGGCGCGGGCGCCGGAGCCGGCCCGGTCGGCTGTGGCGCCGGAGGCTCGGCGCCTCCGCCTATGCCGACGGAGCCCAGCAGGTCGCCGATCGGATCGGGCTCGGACGGCGGGGCTTCGATCGTGCCGCCCGGAATCGCCTGGGCCTTAAGCCGCGGAAGGGCCTGGCCCATGAACGCCTTCCAGATCTCGGCCGGGGCGCCGCCGCCGGTGACCCGCCGCATCGGGGTGTTGTCATCCTTGCCGGTCCACACGGCGGCCACGAAGCCGCCGGTGTAGCCGACGAACCAGGCGTCCTTGTAATCGCTGGTGGTGCCCGTCTTGCCAGCGATGTCGTAGCCCGCGACGTTGGCCCGGCCGCCGGTGCCGTAGGGCGCGTGCACCACTTCGCGCAGCATCTGGTTCATGTACTGCAGGGCCGGCGTGCCGATCACCTGCTGGCGGGTCGGCTTTTCGAGGTTGTGATCGTAGAGCACCTTGCCCGAGGCGGTGCGGATGCGTTCGATGCCGTAACCCTTGGCGGTGAAGCCGCCGTTGGAGAACGGCGCGTAGGCCTGGGCCATCTCCAGGGGGCTGACCTCCACCGCGCCGAGCGCCATCGAGGGCGCCTGCTGGATCGGCGAGGTGATGCCGAGGCGGCGGGCGGTCTGGGCGACATTGCCGGTGCCGACCTCGTTGGCCAGGCGCGCCGCGACGGTGTTGATCGATCGCGCCAGGGCTTCCTGCAGCGTCATCGGCCCCTTGAAGTCGCCATCGTAGTTGCGCGGCGACCAATTGCCGATGGTGATCGGCTCGTCGACCACCGGCACATTGGGCGTACGCCCCTGCTCCATGGCGGTCAGATAGACGAACGGCTTGAACGCCGACCCCGCCTGCCGCCGCGCGGCGGTGGCGCGGTCGAATTCGCTGTCGGCATAGGAGACGCCGCCGACATAGCCTCGGATCCGGCCTTCGCCGTCGAGGGCGACCAGGGCGGCCTGCTGCACGCCCTGGCTGGCGCGGGCGCGAACCGTGGCGCGCACCGCCTGCTCGGCGGCGGCCTGAATCGGCAGGTCGAGCGTGGTCTCGACGACGAGATCCTCGGTCGGTTCGCCGACCATGGCGCGCACCTGGCCGTCGATCCAATCGGTGAAATACTGCGCCCGCTGGTTGGCCAGCACGGCCGACACCCGCACCGGAGTGCGGAAGGCTTCGTCCCGTTGCTCGGGCGTGATGGCCTTGGTCTTGACCATCTGGTCGAGCACGATGGTGGCGCGGCGTTGCGAGCGCTCGACGTTGTAGACCGGGCTGTAACGCGACGGCCCTTTCATCACCCCGGCCAGCAGGGCGGCCTCGCCGACGGTCAGGTCCTTGGCAGGGTGGTTGAAGTAGCGCTGCGACGCGGCCTCAATGCCGTAAGCGCCGCCGCCGAAGTTCATCCGGTTGAGGTAGAGTGAGAGGATTTCCTTCTTGGAAAACTTCAGCTCGAGCCAGATGGCGAGGATCAACTCCTGGCCCTTCCGCCTCCAGGTCTGGTCGAGGGTCAGGAACAGGTTTCGGGCCAGCTGCTGGGTGATCGTCGAGCCGCCGCCGACGATTTCTCGCTCGCGGACGAGGCCCACGAACGCGCGGGCGATCCCGATCGGATCGAACCCTGGATGGTACCAGAAGCGCTGGTCCTCAATGGCGATGAAAGCGGCCGGCACATACTTCGGCAAGCTGTCGAGATCGACCGGAGGCGCGAATTGGCTACCGCGCACGGCGATCACCGCCCCGGAGCGGTCGAGGTAGGACACCGAAGGCGCGCGTTTGGCGTCGAAGATCTTCGAGGTGTCCGGCAGGTCGGTGGCGAACACGGCGAATAACGCCGCCAGGAAGATCAGGCCCCAGACGCCGAGAACGGCGCCCCAATAGAGGATGGTCTGGGCGCGCGTGCGCGGTGCTCCCTTGGCCATGCCTTATTCCGTCTCCGTCGCGGGCGCCCCTTGCGCCGTGCATAGCCCATAGAAAGGACGGGCGCACGCAAGCAATGGTTAAGGATCGGAAAGGTGGCGGGCTCCGGGCCCGCGGCCTAACCTGGCGCCATGACCGCCTCCTCCCCAGATCGCGTCGCCCTCGCCCTGCATGGCGGGGCCGGCGCCAGGCGCGGCGTCGATTACGGCCGCGAAATCGAACACATGCGCCTGCTCGTCCAGACGGGCCGCCAACGGCTTTTGGCCGGAGAGCCGGCGCTGGAGACCGCGCAGTTCGTGGTCGGCGAACTGGAGGCGTCGGGCCTCTACGTCGCCGGACGCGGCGCTTCGCCCAACGCCGCCGGCGGCTATGAGCTGGACGCTTGCCTGATGGACGGAACCACCGGTCGGGCCGGGGCGGTGGCGGCCCTGGAAGGCTTCGAGAGCCCTATCGTCGCCGCCCGCGCCGTGTTGGAGAGAACGCCGCACGTGCTGCTGGCGGGAAGCGGCGCGGCCGCCTTCGCGGAGGCCCAGGGCCTTCCGAGGATCGCCAACCCCGACGCCTGGTTCACCCATGCGGGGGCTCGGGATTCCAACTATCCGCCCGGCGCCCTGGCGCATGGGACGGTCGGCTGCGTCGCCCGCGACGCGGAAGGCCGCCTGGCCGCCGCGACCTCCACGGCGGGCGTGTTCGGCAAGCTGTTCGGACGCGTGGGCGACAGCCCCATCGTGGGGGCCGGCTGCTGGGCCGACGGCCGCGTCGCCGTCTCCTGCACCGGCCAGGGCGAATATTTTCAGCGTCTCGTCACCGCCGCCGAGGTCGCCCACCGCATGGCCCTCGCCGGCCAGGACCTGCCGACGGCCGCCGACGCGGCGCTCGACGCCGTGGCCGCGCTTGGCGGGGAAGGCGGGCTGATCGCGGTGGACGTCGATGGAAACATCGCCCTGCCGTTCCGCTCGCAGGGCATGAAGCGCGCGGCCGCCTACGCCAACGGCCGCATCGTCTCGGAGGCCTTTTAGACCGGCGCCGCGTCGTAGACCTGCACCCGCTCCCACAGGTGGCCACACGTTTCGATGAAGGCCTGGTGGATCGGGTGGTGCTGATAGACGGCCTGGTCGGCCTCGCTGTCGAAGAACATCAGCTCGGAGACGGCGTAGCTGTCGTCCACCACCGCGCGCTTCTCGCTCGCGGCGGGAACGCCGATGTGCAGTTGCCGGATCTCCGGAATGGCCCGCAGCGTCTCCAGGCCGGCGACGATCGCGGCCCGGTCCTCCGCCGACCCGGGGTTCTTCAGCCAGAAGAAGACATGGTGGATCAGGGCGGGGGTCTGCATGGTCGTCGTTTCCTCAGCCGCTGTAGCGGTCGCCCAGATAGACACGGCGCACTTCCGGGTCGTCGATGACGTCCTGCGGCGAGCCCTCGAACAACACCTCGCCGGCATGGATGATCGAGGCGCGATCGATGATGTCGAGCGTCTCGCGGACGTTGTGGTCGGTAATCAGAATGCCGATGCCCCGGCCTTTCAGATAGCCGATCACCTCGCGAATGTCGGCGATGGCGAGGGGGTCGATGCCGGCGAACGGCTCGTCGAGCAGCATGAACGACGGCTCGGACGCCAGGGCCCGGGCGATCTCGACGCGGCGGCGCTCGCCGCCCGAAAGCGACACCGCCGGGCTCCTGCGCAGGTGTTCGATACGCAATTCCTCAAGCAGGCGCGTGGTCGTCTCGCGCGCCTGGGCGCCGTTCTTCTGGCGCATCTCGACCACGGCGAGGACGTTCTCCTCCACCGTCATGCCGCGGAAGATCGAGGCTTCCTGCGGCAGGTAGCCCACGCCCATGCGGGCGCGCTGGTACATCGGCTGGCCGGTGATGTCCTCGCCGTCGAGGAGGATCGCGCCGTAGTCCGGCTGGATCAGGCCGGTGATCATATAGAAGGTGGTGGTCTTGCCGGCGCCGTTCGGGCCGAGCAGGCCCGCCACCTCGCCGCGACGCAGGCGCAGCGAGACATTGTTGACCACGGGGCGGTCGTTGAAGGATTTGCCGACCTGATCGACGAACAGACCGTCGTCAGCCGCCGTCGCGTCGACGGCCATCTGTGGGGACGCCATGCAGCCTCAACGCCTGACCGGCGGAGCCGGGGCGGCCGGCGAAGCCGCCGGCTTCTCTTCCGAATAGAACACGCCCCGCACCCGGCCCGGACGGCCGCGGCCCTTGACGTTGGTTTCCATCTGCATCTGGCCGTTCTTCACCTGCACGGTCATGCGATCCCCGCGGGCCACGCTCTTGCCCTGCACGGCGATGACGTTGCCGGTCATGACGATGGTGTCGTTGTCGGCGGTATAGACGGCGCGGTCGCCCTTCACGGTCTGCTGCGGGGTCACGTAATAGACGTCGCCCTCGGCCTCGAGCCGGTCGGTCACGCCGCAGCGGCCCAGGCCCTCGCCGCCCCCGGGCCTCGGCTTGGAATAGACGTTGATCACCCGGGCGCGCAGGCGCGAGGTGTCCTGCAGCGCCTCGACGTTGCCGCGCCAGATCGACAGGCAGCGGCTGGAAATCACCTCGCTCTCATCGGAGGTGATGTCGATCGGGGCGCTCGAGTTGGAGGCGAGCTGAGCGTCGGCGCCCGTCGCCAGCAGGCCGGCGAAGGCCAGGCCCAGGACGGCGCGCAGCGGAGTCCCAAGGACTCTGGGGCTCTGCCCGGTGCTGACTTGGCGCTTCATGCTCTCGAATCCTGCTGCGGGGCGCGACACGTCTTCATCTAGTCCCGATTGATCTTCGCGCGAACCCTGCCGCGGAAAATGATCCGGTCGCCCTGATCATACACCTGATATGCGTCCGACTGCACCTCGCCGATCGGACCGGTGCCGGTGATCGGCGCGTCCGCCTGCACCGTGTTCATCCGGGTGTCGAGGTTCGCGATCTCGGTGCTGAAATGGTAGCCCGTGCCGTCGTCGATCTGCACGTCGCCCTTCAGGCGCACGATGGGATCGCCTTCGATATAGACGCCGGTGTTGGCCGTCACCCGCGTCGGCTTCGGCGTATCGACGCCGAGGGTCACCACCGCCTTGTCGAGCATGACGCGGCGCAGGTCGTTGTCGTCGCGCGTGGCGGTGTCGGCCGAGATGATGAAGGCTCGGCCGTTGCCTTCTCGACCCTGGAAACGCGGGTTGATCATGCGGATCGGCGCCGACTGGTCCTTCAGCTTGCCCTCGGCCGCGATGACGCTGTTCCACACCACCTGACCGGCGAGCGCCACGATCACCAGACCGATCGCCGTGGGCAGCAGCCGGCGGAACATGGCGATCATCCGCGAGCGCCGTTTCCAGCGTCGCAGGTCGGGCCGCATCGGCCGGTCGAGGGTGGCGGCGCTCACCAGGAGGGCTCGCTAGCTGTGCGCGAAGATGTCGACATCTTCCCAACCGGCCAGATCGAGCGCCGCGCGGTGCGGAAGATAGTCGAACGCCGCCTGGGCGAGGCCCATCCGCCCCTCGCGGACCAGCATGGCGTCCAGGCGATCGCGCAGCTTGTGCAGATGGAGCACGTCGGAGGCCGCGTAGGCCTGTTGTTCGTCGCTGAGGGCGGGCGCGCCCCAGTCCGAACTCTGCTGCACCTTCGAGAGCTCGACGCCCAGCAGTTCGCGGGTCACGTCCTTCAGGCCATGACGGTCGGTGTAGGTGCGGGCCAGCTTGGAGGCGATCTTGGTGCAGTAGACCGGCGCCGTCAGCACGCCGAGATGCAGCAGGAACATGGCGATGTCGAAACGGCCGAAGTGGAACAGCTTCAGCACCTTCGGATCGGTCAGCAAGGCCTTCAGGTTCGGCGCGTCATAGGTCGACCGGTCGAGGCGCACGAGATGGGCGGCGCCGTCGCCGGCCGAAATCTGCACCACGCAGAGCGGGTCGCGGCCCAACCGCAGGCCCATGGTCTCGGAATCGATGGCCACCGCCGTGGCGTCGGCGAACAGGCCGGCGGGCAGGTCGCCTTGATGCAGGAAATTGGCCAAGGTCAGAGCGCTCCGGTGAGCCTCCCCGTTTAGAGGAGCCCGCGAGGGGCTGTCACGCTCTGAAACGAATGAGGGGTGGTGCCCAGGAGAGGACTCGAACCTCCACGACCTTTCGGCCACTGGCACCTGAAGCCAGCGCGTCTACCAATTCCGCCACCTGGGCTCGCAACCCGATCGTCCGGCAGGCCGGGCGTCGACGCGAAGGCGAGCGCTATAGGGCGCCGGCCCCAAGCGGTCAACGGCGCAAAATGCGCTTAATTCTTCTTCGGCGGCGCCTTCGACAGATCCTCAATCAAACGCGCCAGCAGATAGAGCCGTGGGGCCACCGTCGACAGGTCGATCCACTCCTTGTCGGTGTGAAAGTCGCCGCCGACGAAGCCGAGGCCGTCGAGGGCCGGCGCGCCCTCGGCCGCCGCCAAGGCCGACTGCGAGGCGCCGCCGTTGCCGCCGAACACGATCTTGCGCCCAAGCTCGCCGTAGAGGCGCGCCGCCCGCTCGGCCAGGGCCATCGTCGCGGCGTCCCCCGCCAGAGGCGGGAAGGAGGTGCTGTGGCTGACGCTCACCGTCACGCCTTCGATGGACGGCGCTGCGGCGTAACGCTTCAACTCGGCCTCGATGGCGTCGACCTGCTCCTGGCGACGCACCCGTACATCGAGCGTGGCCTGGGCGGCGTCGGGGATGATGTTGTTGCGCTCGCCGGCCCGCATCACGGTCAGGTTCACCGTCTCCTGCTCGCCCGACTTCGGAAACCCGCCGAGCTGCGACAGTTGGTTGACCAGTTCGGCCGCGGCGTTGCGGCCGTCCTGCGGGGCGACGCCCGAGTGGGCGGCGCGGCCCTTCACCTCGATGGCGAACTTGGTCGAGCCTTTGCGCCAGACGGTGATGGCGTCCGGCGGATCGCCGGGCTCGAGGTTCAACTCGACGTCGTGCTCCCGCGCCAGCCGCCGGATCAGCTGGGTGGAGCCGGGCGATCCGGTCTCCTCCGAACCGTCGACCAGCAGCGTCAGGGTTCCGTAGTCCGCGCGGTCAAGACCCTTCAGCATCGAAATCGCGGTCATGCCGGCGACCAGACCGCCCTTCTCGTCGCCCACGCCCGGTCCGAACGCCCGGCCGCCTTCGCGCCGGAACGGCCGAGCCGCCGCTGCGCCGCGCGGGAACACCGTGTCGAGGTGGGCGATCAGCAGAATCTTCGCCTTGCCCTTGCCCTTGAATCTCGCCACCAGATTGTCGGCCACCGCGGGGTTTTCGCTGGCGACCACCTCGACCGAAGCGGCGCCGAGCGCCCGCAGGCGCGGCGTGAGCAGGGCCTGGACCTTGGCCGCGCCCTCCTTGTCGCCGGTCTGGCTGTCGATGGCGACGAGTTGAGCCAGAAGATCGAGCGCCGGCGCCTCTGCGGCCTGGGCGGCGGCCCACAGCTGGGCGTCAGGCGTCGCCTGCGCCGCCGCGACGACGGGAACGGCCAGCGCCGCGCAGGCGACCAGAAGAGCGAGACGGCGGGACATGACGGCTCCAAATCGGTAGTTCCGACGCTATAGGCAGCGCCGCGGGCCGCAAGGCGCATTGCGCGGCGGGGTCGGTTTGGTCTAACCCCGCTCGAAGATTGACGAGGACTTAGGCGATGCAAGGCCTGGTGACGGTGTTCGGCGGTTCGGGCTTCATCGGCCGGGCCACGGTGCGGGCTCTGGCCAAGGCCGGATGGCGGGTGCGCGCGGCGCAACGCAATCCGGGTCGCGGCTACCGCCTGCGCATGCTGGGCGACGTCGGCCAGATCGAGGTGGTGCAGGCCAACCTGCGCGACGACGCCTCCATCCTGCGCGCCCTCGAAGGCGCCGAGGTGGTGATCAACCTCGTCGGCGTGCTCTACGAGTCCGGCCCGCAGAAATTCGCCCTGCACGGCGAGGCCGCCGGCCACTTGGCCCAGCTGGCCAAGAGCAAGGGCGTGAAGCGCTTCGTGCAGATGTCGGCCCTGGGCGCCGACGCGGACAGCCCCTCGGCCTACGCCCGTAGCAAGGCGGCCGGCGAGGCGGCGGTGAAGGCGGTCTACCCCAAGGCCGCGATCGTGCGCCCCTCGGTGGTGTTCGGCCCGGAAGACGACTTCTTCAACAAGCTCGGCGAGATGGCCGCCATCCTGCCGGTGGTTCCTCTGCCCGCCGGCGGCGAGACCAGATTCCAGCCGGTGTTCGTCAACGACGTCGCCGCCGCGCTCGCCCAGCTGGCCGGGAATGATGCTGGCGGGACCTACGAGCTGGCCGGCCCGGCCACCTTCACCTTCCGTGAGGTCGCCGAACTGGTGCTGCGCGAAACCGGCCGTCGCCGCGCCCTCCTGCCCCTGCCCGGCCCGCTCAGCGGCCCGGTCGCCCTGCTGGGCGACATCCTCGCCTTCGTCGGCGTCAAGCCGCCGCTGACGAGCGACCAACTGCGCCTGCTGGCGGTCGACAACATCGCCTCCGGCCAGGCCCCGGGCCTCGAAGCCCTCGGCATCGCCGCCACCCCGGTGGAAGCCATCGTCGACAGCTACCTCTACCGCTACCGCCACGGCGGCCAGTACGCCGACATGGAAGCGACGTCGGCGGCTTAGCCGCGATGCGAGGGCGACGCCGCCCTCAGTGCGCGAAGGTCAGCAGCAGCAGGCCGCCGGCGCCGACGATGATGCGCCACCAGCCGAACAGGCCGTAGCCGCGCTTGGCCACGAAGCCGAGCATGGTCTTGATGACCACCAGGCCGGAGATGAACGACACCACGAAGCCGACGGCGATCAGGCCGGCGCTGTCCATGTTGATCAGTTCGCGGCTCTTGTAGAGATCGTAGGCGAAGGCCGCGACCATGGTCGGGATGGCCAGGAAGAAGCTGAACTCGGCCGCCGAGCGCTTGTCGCCGCCGAGCAGCAGGGCGCCGACGATGGTCGAGCCCGAGCGCGACACCCCCGGGATCATCGACAGGCACTGGAACAGCCCGATGCCCAGCGAGGTCAGCCAGGGATACTTCATCGAGTCCTTGAAGCGCGGCTCTGGGGCGAAGCGGTCGATGACCAGCAGCACCACCCCGCCGATCAACAGCGACCAGCAGATCACCGCCGGGCTTTCGAACAGCACCGCCTTGATGAAGTCGTGCAGGGCAAGGCCCAGCACCACGGCCGGCAGGAAGGCGATCAGGATCGACAGGGCGAAGCGCCGCGCCTCGGCCGAGGTCGGCAGGCCGACCAGCACCGACCACAGTCGCTGGAAGTAGAGCGCCACCACCGCGAGGATCGCGCCCAGCTGGATCAGCACCACGAAGGTGTCCCAGGTCGGCCCCTGCAGGCCCATGGCGGTCTTGGCGAGAAGAAGGTGGCCCGTGGAGGACACCGGGATGAATTCGGTGAGGCCCTCGATGAGTCCGAGGACGATGGCGCTGAGCCAGTCGGGCATGGGCAAACTACCGTTGGTCAAAATGGTTGACTGATAACCGTTATCACCCTGCCAAAAACACGGCTGTTTCGCCAAACGCCGTGCAAAAATGGTCGAATGATTTTACTATCGCGTTTTCGAGCTGAGACTTTGCCGCTTTATGCCGCCGACAATCGCGTTTTCCCTGGAAAGCGCCTCGAGGGGAAGCGGCATGGCCGAGCGCATGTTGAAATTCACCGTCGTCCAGCGGCAAACGCCCGATAAGCGCGCCGCCGAGACCCGGTCTGGCGATTTCCACGAAATCTACGCCGATTTCATTGACGCCAAGGCGAAGGAGCAGGCGTCGCGCTGCTCGCAGTGCGGCGTACCGTTCTGCCAATCGCACTGCCCGCTGCACAACAACATCCCCGACTGGCTGCGGATGACCGCCGAAGGCCGCCTGGAGGAAGCCTACGCCCTGTCGCAGGCCACCAACTCCATGCCGGAAGTCTGTGGCCGCATCTGCCCGCAGGATCGCCTGTGCGAAGGCAATTGCGTGATCGAGCAATCGGGCCACGGCACCGTGACCATCGGCTCGGTCGAGCGCTACCTGACCGACAAGGCCTGGGAGAACGGCTGGGTGAAGCCGCTGCAGGCCCGCGCCGAGCGCGGCCAGTCCGTCGGCATCGTCGGCGCCGGCCCCGCCGGTCTGGCCGCCGCCGAGCGCCTGCGCGAGGAAGGCTACAAGGTCACCGTCTACGATCGCCACGACCGCGCCGGCGGCCTGCTGATCTACGGCATCCCCGGCTTCAAGCTGGAGAAGGACGTCGTCGAACGCCGCACCAAGAGGCTCGCGGACGGCGGCGTCGTCTTCAAGCTGGGCTTCGAGGTCGGCCGTGACGCCAGCCTCGCCGACCTGCGGGCCGAGCACGACGCCGTGCTGATCGCCGTCGGCGTCTACGCCGCGCGCGAACTGACCACCCCCGGCGCCGGCTCCACCGGCGTGGCCGCGGCCCTCGACTATCTGATCGCCTCCAACCGCCGCAGCCTTGGCGACGCGGTCGACGCGCCGCACCTCGAAGCGGCCGGCAAGGACGTGGTCGTGGTGGGCGGCGGCGACACCGCCATGGACTGCGTGCGCACCGCCGTCCGCCAGGGCGCCAAGTCGGTCACCTGCCTCTATCGCCGTGACAAGGCCAATATGCCGGGCTCGATGCGCGAGGTGGCCAACGCCGAGGAGGAGGGCGTGACCTTCGAATGGCTGGCCGCCCCGCGCGCCGTGCTGGGCGAGGCCGACCACGTCGCCGGCGTCCGCTCGGCCCGCATGCGCCTTGGCCCGCCCGACGCCTCCGGCCGTCAGTCGCCCGAGGAAATCGAGGGCGCCGACTTCGAAAAGCCGGCCCAGCTGGTCATCAAGGCCCTCGGCTTCGAACCGGAGGACCTGCCGACCCAATGGTCCGCGCCGGACCTCAAGACCACGCGCTGGGGCACGGTGAAAGCCGACCTGCGCACCCTGCAAACCAACCTGGACGGCGTGTTCGCCGCCGGCGACATCGTTCGCGGCGCCTCGCTGGTCGTCTGGGCCATTCGCGACGGCCGCGACGCCGCCGAAGCCATGCATCGCTACCTGCGCGCCAAGGTCGAAGGCCCCGCGCTGGCGGCCGCGGAGTAATCGACATGACCGATCACACCTCCCTGCCTGAAGGCATGAGCGCCGCCGAATACACCACCGCCTACGAGGCGGTGCGCGAGCGCCTGTTCGAGGCCAACGGCTACGACATCACCGCCCAGCACGACGCCTGTGGCGTGGGCCTCGTCTGCTCCATCGACGGCAAGCCGCGCCGTGAAGTGGTCGAGCTCGGCATCAAGGCCCTGAAGGCCATCTGGCACCGCGGCGCGGTCGACGCCGACGGCAAGACCGGCGACGGCGCCGGCATCCTGCTGTCCGTGCCGCAGGACTTTTTCGCCGACCAGGTGAAGCGCACGGGCCACGCCCTGCGTCCCGGCCCCATCGCCGTGGGCCAGGTGTTCCTGCCGCGCAACGACCTCGGCGCTCAGGAAGCCTGCCGCACGATCGTCGAGGCGGAAGCCCTGCGCTTCGGCTTCTACATCTACGGCTGGCGCCAGGTGCCGGTGAACATCGCCGTCATCGGCGAGAAGGCCAACGCCACGCGTCCGGAAATCGAGCAGATCATGCTGGCGCCGCCCGCCGGCCTGGAAGGCGAAGCGCTGGAGCGCGCGCTCTATCTGTGCCGCAAGCGGATCGAGAAGCGCGCCCACCAAGCCAACCACGTGGGCTTCTACCTGTGCTCGTTCTCGGCCAAGAGCCTGATCTACAAGGGCATGTTCCTCGCCGAGCACATCGACGAGTTCTACCCCGACCTGCGCGACGAGCGTTTCCACGCCGCGGTGGTGATCTTCCACCAGCGCTATTCGACCAACACCTTCCCGGAATGGCGCCTGGCCCAGCCGTTCCGCATGCTGGCCCACAACGGTGAGATCAACACCGTCAAGGGCAACATCAACTGGATGAAGAGCCACGAGATCAAGATGGCCGCCCAGGCCTTCGGCGATTTCGGGGACGACGTGAAGCCGGTCATCCTGCCGGGCGGCTCGGACTCGGCGGCGCTCGACAACACCTTCGAGGTGCTGGTCCGCGCCGGCCGCGACGCTCCGATGGCCAAGGCCCTGCTGATGCCGGAAGCCTGGAACGGCAAGACCGACGAGCAGATGCCGCCGTCGCACAAGGCGCTCTATTCCTACTGCAACGCCGTGATGGAGCCGTGGGACGGCCCGGCCGCCGTCTGCGCCACCGATGGCCGCTGGGTCGTGGCCGGCAAGGACCGCAACGGGCTTCGTCCCCTGCGGGTCGCGCAGACCGACGACGGCATCCTGATCGTCGGCTCGGAAGCGGGCATGTGCGGCGTCGCCGACAGCCGCATCGTCAAGAAGTCGGCCATCGCCCCCGGGCGCATGATCGCCGTCGACCTGATGGAGGCCAAGCTCTACTCGGAAGACCACATCATCGACCGCCTGGCCTCGTCCCACCCCTATACGGAGTGGCTGGGCAACATGGTCGATCTCGAGAAGGAGATCCTGCCGGGTCCCGAGCCGCGCCGCGCCTTCGGCGAGGAGCTGGTTCGCCGCCAGTTCGCCGCCGGCCTGACGCTGGAAGACATGGAGATGGTCCTCGCCCCCATGGTCGAGGACGGCAAGGAAGCCGTCGGCTCGATGGGCGACGACGCGCCCCTGGCCGTGCTGTCGGACAAGTACCGTCCGCTCAGCCACTTCTTCCGTCAGAACTTCAGCCAGGTGACCAACCCGCCGATCGACCCCCTGCGCGAGACGGGGGTGATGAGCCTGAAGACGCGGTTCAAGAACCTCGGCAACATCCTGGCGCAGGACGCGGCCCAGGCCGACGTCTATGTGCTCAACAGCCCGGTGATGACCACCGGCATGTACGACCGCATCATCGGCCATCTGGGCGAGAAGAGCGTCGCGATCATCGACTGCACCATGCCCCTGCCGGCCGACGAAGCGCGGCAGGGTGACGCCCTGCGCGCCAACCTCGACCGCATCCGCGCCGAGGCGGAGGACGCGGTGCTGCGCGGCTGCGGCGCCATCGTCCTGACCGACACCGAGTCGGGTCCGGACCGCGTCGCCCTGCCGATGATCCTGGCCACCGGCGGCGTGCACGCCCACCTCGTCTCCAAGGGCCTGCGCTCCTACGTTTCGATCATCGTCCGCTCGGCCGAATGCCTCGACACCCACTACTTCGCGGTGCTGGTCGGCGTCGGCGCCACGGCGGTCAACGCCTGGCTGGCCCAGGAGAGCTTCCTGGACCGCATGGAGCGCGGCCTGCTGGGCGAGCGCACGCTTCGCGACGTGTGCCTGAACTTCAAGGGCGCCATCGAGGCAGGCCTGCTGAAGATCATCTCCAAGATGGGCATCAGCGTCATCTCGTCCTATCGCGGCGGCTACAACTTCGAGGCCGTCGGCCTGTCGCGCGCCCTGGCCGCCGAGTTCTTCCCCGGCATGCCTTCGCGCATCAGCGGCATCGGCCTGGCCGGTCTGGAAAGCAAGGCGGTGGAGATCCACCGTCGCGCCTGGGAATCGGCGGCGGTCACCCTGCCGGTCGGCGGCTTCTACAAGTCGCGCCGCGCGGGCGAGGCCCACGCATTTGAAGCCCGGCTCATCCATACGCTGCAATCCGCCTGCGACACCGGCGACTACGAGACCTACAAGCGCTGGAGCGACGGCCTGCGCGGCGCCAAGGCGATCCAGCTGCGCGACCTGCTGGACTGGCGCAGCGACCGCCCGGCCGTGAACGTCGACGAGGTCGAGAGCGTCAACGAGATCCGCAAGCGGTTCCTGACGCCCGGCATGTCCATGGGCGCGCTGGCGCCGGAGGCGCACGGCGTCCTCAACATCGCCATGAACCGCATCGGCGCGAAGTCGGTGTCGGGGGAAGGCGGCGAGGACGAGGCCCGCTACAAGCCGCTGCCGAACGGAGACAACCCCAACTCGGCGGTCAAGCAGGTGGCCTCGGGCCGGTTCGGCGTCACCGCCGAATACCTGAACCAGTGCCGCGAGATCGAGATCAAGGTCGCCCAGGGCGCCAAGCCCGGCGAAGGCGGACAGCTGCCCGGCTTCAAGGTCACGGAGCTGATCGCGCGCCTGCGCCACGCCACCCCCGGCGTGACCCTGATCAGCCCGCCGCCGCACCACGACATCTACTCGATCGAAGACCTGGCTCAGCTGATCTACGACCTGAAGCAGATCAACCCGATCGCCCGGGTGACGGTGAAGCTCGTCTCGGCCACCGGCATCGGCGCCATCGCCGCCGGCGTCGCCAAGGCCAAGGCCGACGTCATCCTGGTGGCCGGCCACGTGGGCGGCACGGGCGCCAGCCCGCAGACCTCGGTGAAGTTCGCCGGCGGTCCGTGGGAAATGGGCTTGTCGGAAGCCAACCAGGTGCTGACCCTGAACAACCTGCGCCAGTCGGTGGTGCTGCGCACGGACGGCGGCATCCGCACCGGCCGCGACGTGGTCATCGCCGCCATGCTGGGCGCCGAGGAATACGGCATCGGCACCGCCAGCCTGATCGCCATGGGCTGCATCATGGTGCGCCAGTGCCACTCCAACACCTGCCCGGTGGGGGTCTGCACCCAGGACGAGGACCTGCGCAAGAAGTTCACCGGCACGCCGGAGAAGGTCATCAACCTCTTCAGCTTCATCGCCGAGGAAGTGCGAGAGATCCTGGCGGCCCTGGGCTTCCGCAGCCTGCAGGAGGTCGTCGGCCGCACCGAACTGCTCGCCCAGGTGAGCCGCGGCGGCGAACACCTCGACGACCTCGACCTGAACCCCCTGCTGGTGAAGGCCGACGTCGGCGGCGGCAAGCCGTACTGCACCGTGGAAGGCCGCAACGCCGTGCCGGACACCCTGGACGCCCAGATCGTGCGCGACGCGGCCCCGTTGCTCGAACGCGGCGAGAAGATGCAGCTGACCTACACCGTGCGGAACACCGCCCGGGCGATCGGTTCGCGCACCTCCAGCCACATCGTGCGCAAGTTCGGCATGAAGGGCCTGGCCCCCGGCCACCTGACCGTCCAGCTCAAGGGCTCGGCCGGCCAGAGCCTCGGCGCCTTCGCCGTCCAGGGCCTGCGCATCGAGCTGACCGGCGAGGCCAACGACTATGTCGGCAAGGGCCTGTCGGGCGCGACCATCGTGGTCAAGGCGGCGACGCACCTGGCCCAGCCGGAGCAGAACGCCATCCTCGGCAACACCTGCCTCTACGGCGCGACCTCGGGCCGCGTCTTCGCCGCCGGCCAGGCGGGCGAACGTTTCGCGGTGCGCAACTCGGGCGCCGTGACCGTGGTCGAGGGCTGCGGCGCCAACGGCTGCGAATACATGACCGGCGGCCAGGTGGTGATCCTCGGGCCGACCGGCGGCAACTTCGCGGCCGGCATGACCGGCGGCATGGCCTTCGTCTACGATCCGCACGGCCACTTCCCGGCCGAGTGTAACCCGGAGAGCGTGGTCATCGACCGTCTGCGTTCGTCGCATTGGGAAGGCGTGCTGAAGGCCCTCGTCGAAGAACATGCCGAGGAGACCCACAGCCGCTTCGCCAGCGAACTGCTGCGCGAATGGGACCGCGCCCTGCCGGACTTCTGGCAGGTCACCCCCAAGGAGATGCTGGGTCGCCTCGACGTGCCGCTGGCGCGCGAAGAGGCGATGTTCGAGCGCGCCTGATCCGAAAAATCGATGTCGCGCCCCTAGGGGGGTGCGACATCGACGCCCGCGTGGTGAACGGGCTCTTAACGGCTTTGGCGTTTAAGGTGGCGTCCAACTGCGTCGCACCACCGGCATGAGCCTCGAACGAACCCTCCATCACTTCCCGCTCGACCCCGCCTCGCGCCAGGTGCGCCTCGTGCTGGGCGAAAAGCGTCTGCCGTTCACCGACGTGGTGGTGCGCTACTGGGAAGGGCCGCGCGACTTCCTGGCCCTGAACCCCTCCGGCCTGACGCCGGTGCTGGTCGAGGCCCAGGGCGGCCGAAGTCTGACCGTCTGCGAGAACCGCGCGATCCTCGAGCATCTCGAGGAACAGACCCCTGAGCCCGCGCTGCTGGGCCGATCGCCGGAGGAGCGGGCCGAGGCGCGCCGCCTGCTCGAATGGTTCGACCGCAAGTTCAATTTCGAGGTCAACGGCCTGCTGCTGCACGAAAAGATGGAGAAGCGCGTGCTCGGCCTGGGCGCCCCCGACCTCGGCGCCCTGCGGCGCGGTCGCGAGGCCCTGCGCGCCCACATGGTCTATATCGAGGGCCTGCTCGAGGTCCGCGACTGGCTGGCCGGCCGCCGCCTGAGCCTCGCCGACTTCGCGGCCGCGGCGCACCTTTCGGTGATCGACTACTTTGGCGACGTGCCGTGGCGCGACTTTCCCAGCGCCAAGACCTGGTACATGAAGCTGAAATCCCGCCCCTGCTTCCGCCCGATCCTCGCCGACCGCTGGCCGGGTCTCGCCCCGGCGGCGTTCTACGACGACTTGGATTTCTGAGAATCTCCTGACTTCTCATCCCGAGCGCGCAGCGGACGGTCGAAGGATGCATGGCTGCACCGCCCTGCGTGCTTCGACAGCCGCCAAGGCGGCGGCTCAGCATGACGCAGCGTTTTGCCTTACAATCCTTTCGTGCCCTCTCCCCCCGACCCCCGCGCCCTGATCCGAACCGAAGCCCTCGCGCTCGGCTTCGACGTCGTGGGCTTCGCCTCGGCCGCCGATCCCTGGCCGGCCGGCGCGCGGCTGGCGGAGTTCGTCGAGGCCGGTCGGCACGGCGAGATGGAATGGATGGAGACGACGCGGGAGCGCCGCAGCCACCCCACCGCCATGTGGGGCGAGGCGCGCTCCGCCGTGGTGCTGGGGGTCAACTACGGGCCCGACCGCAATCCGCTGGACGTGCTGGAAGACCGGACCCGCGCGGCGATCTCGGTCTACGCCCAGGGCGACGACTACCACGAGGTGATTAAGAAGCGGCTCAAGCGCTTGGCCGGATGGATGCAGCGCGGCTTCGGCGGCGACGTGAAGGTGTTCGTCGACACCGCGCCCCTGATGGAAAAGCCTCTGGCCCAGATCGCCGGCCTCGGCTGGCAGGGCAAGCACACCAACCTCGTCTCGCGCGAGCTCGGCTCCTGGCTGTTCCTCGGCTCGGTGCTGACCAGCCTCGATCTGCCGACCGACGCGGCCGGCGATCAGCACTGCGGCGCCTGCAGCGCCTGCCTCGACGTCTGCCCCACCAACGCCTTCCCCGCGCCGTTCCAGCTCGACGCCCGGCGCTGCATTTCCTACCTGACGATCGAGCTGAAAGGGCCGATCCCGACCGAGTTCCGCCCCCTGCTCGGCAACCGCATCTACGGCTGCGACGACTGCCTGGCCGTCTGCCCGTGGAACAAGTTCGCCCAGACAGCGCGGGAGAGCGCCTTCCACGCCCGCGAGGCCCTGCGCGGGCCCCTGCTCGCCGAGCTCGCGGCCCTCGACGACGCGGCCTTCCGGGCGATGTTCTCGAAGAGCCCGGTCAAGCGCATCGGCCGCGACCGCTTCGTGCGCAATGTGCTCTACGCCCTGGGCAACAGCGGCAACGCAAGCTTGGCGGCGGTCGTCGTCCCGCTGCTGGGCGATCCCGATTCCGTCGTGCGCGGCGCGGCGGTCTGGGCGGCGCGGCGCCTGCTGGGCGAGGACGCCTTCAAGCTTAAGGACCTGGCCGAAAGCGACCGCGAAGTCCTCGCCGAATGGGCGGCCTAAGGCGCGTCCGCCAGCAGTTGCCGGATCGCCGTCCAGGCCTCCGGTTCGGTCAGTTCCGGCGCATGCCCGACGCGGGGAACCTCGACGTAACGCAGGTCCGGCGCCGCCTCGCGCATCTTCGCCGCGATCTCCTCGTCGACCAGATCGGACAGCTGGCCACGCACCAGCAAGGTCGGGCCGCAGGCGACGAGGCCCTTGAACAGCGGCCAGAGGTCCGGCGCCGGGCCAGTCGGCGCCGCCTTGAAGGGCGCGGAGATATCCGGGTCGTAGGCGAGGGCCAGGACGCCGTCCTCGCCCTCGTCGAACAGGCGCCGCGCGAAGCGGTCCCAGTCGTCGGTCTGGTAGTCGGGGAAGGCGACGCCGTTGATCATCGCGGCATAGGCGCCGGCCTGGGCCCAAGTCGTCACGGGTTCCCAAGCACCGTCTTTGGCGCCGACATAGCCGCCGATGCGCTTCAGGCCCACGGGCGACAGCTCCGGCCCGACGTCGTTGAGCACCGAGCCCGCCACGGCCTTCGGGTTCATCGCCGCCGCCACCATGGCGATCAGCCCGCCCATCGAGGTGCCGACGAACACCGCCCGCTCGATCCCCTGGTCGGCCATCAGCGCCAATACGTCGGCGGCATAGATCGGCGGCTGGTAGCGCATGGGCTCGGGGTCGCGCGCCGACAGGCCCCGGCCACGCACATCGACGGCGATCGTCCGCCGGCCCAGGGCCGCGATGCGCGGCGCAAGGTCCTCGAAATCGCGCGCGTTGCGGGTCAGGCCGTGGATGCAGATCACCGGCGTCGCCCCGCCGCCTGAGGCCGGGGCGTAGTCGCGGGCGTGGAGGCGAAGGCCGTCGGCGGCCGTCCAGTAGATGTCGGTGAACATGGCCAAGATGTAGCCCCCTCGCCAAGCGCCTGGCCAGCAGCGATAAGCGATGCGATGGCCGCCGCTTCCACCCTGCCCAAACCGCCCGCCGCGCCGGCCGTCAGCGTGGTGATCGTCGCCTATCAGAGCGGTCCGCTGCTGGCCGAGGCCGTGACGGGTCTGGCCGCCCAGACCTTCCGCGACTTCGAGGTGATCCTGGTCGACAACGCCTCGACCGACGGCGCGCCCCAGGCCGTCGCCGAGGCCCACCCGCACCTCCGGCTGATCGAGGCCGGCGACAACCTCGGCTTCGCCGCCGCCAACAACCTCGCCGCCCGCACGGCCAGGGGCCGCTGGCTGGCCCTGCTCAATCCGGACGCCACGCCCGAGCCCGAGTGGCTGGCCGAGCTGCTAGCCGCCGCCGCGCGCCATCCCGACGCCCGATGCCTCACCAGCCTGCAGCTCGACGCCGCCGATCCGACCCGCCTCGACGGCGCCGGCGATGTGATGACCAGCGCCGGCATCCCCTTCCGCGGCGGCTATCGTCGCCAGCGTCCCAAGGCGCTGGAGGAGGGCGAGGTGTTCAGCGCCTGCGGCGCCGCCATGCTGATCGACCGCCCGCTGTTCCTCGACCTCGGCGGCTTCGACGAGCGCTTCTTCTGCTACTGCGAGGACGTCGACCTCGGCTACCGCCTGCGCCTGGCCGGAGAACGCGTGCGGCTGGCGCCCAAGGCGGTGGTCCGCCACGTCGGCTCGGCGACCCTCGGCGTCCGCTCGGACTTCGCCCTGTTCCACGGCTCGCGCAACCGGGTGTGGACCTTCGTCAAGAACACCCCCTCGGCCATGTTGTGGTGGTCCGCGCCCCTGCACGCGGCGGTCACCGCCGGCCTCCTGCTGCTGCACCTTCGGCGGCGCGACGCCGGGCCGGTGATGCGCGGCATCCGCGCGGCGCTGAAGGATCTTGAGCCCGTGCTTGCCCAGCGACGGGCCATTCAGGCGGCGCGCAAGACACCGGCCATCGACATCCTGCGCGTCATGGCCCTCGACCCGGTGGCCTTCCTCGGCCGAAGGATCGTCATCCGCGGCTAGGCCTGGAGTTCCTCGATCAACCGCGCCATGAACGCCGCGCCGCGCTGCATCTGGCTGATCTCGACATACTCGTCCGGCTGGTGCGCCTGTTCGATCGAGCCAGGGCCGCAGATCACCACCGAGAAGCCCGCGCCCTGGAACTGGCCAGCCTCGGCGGCGTAGCTGACCACGCGGGGCGGGCCGTTGTCCCCGGCCAGGCGGCGGGCCAGGACCTCGGCGGCGCCGTCGCGCTCCGGCGCGAAGCCGGGCGTCTGGGAGCGGGTCTCGATGCGGACGCTGCACTCGGGGAAGCGGGCCTTGATCTCGGCGTCCATTCGCGCCGCCTCGGCGAAGAAGTCGGCCAGGATGGCTTTCGGATCGGCCGGCGGCGGGCAGCGCAGGTCGAACAGGAAGACGCACTCGCGGGCCAGGATGTTCACGGCCGTGCCGCCGTTCACCTGGCCGACCGTCAGGGTCGGGTAGGACGGCGCGAACAGGGAGGCCGGGTCCGCCTCGGCCGCCAGCCGCTCGGACAGGGCGACCAGGCGGCTCATCAGCTTGATGGCGACCATGTTGGCCGAAAGGCCCTGGCTCGGCAGGCTGGAGTGAGCCTCGCGGCCGGTCACGGTCACCCGGAAGGTGGCGATGCCCTTGTGACCGCTGACCGCCTGCATATCGGTGGGCTCGCCGACCACCACCGCCGAGATCTTGGGAAACTCGCGGGCGATCGTCGCGATCATGTCCGGCGCGCCCAGGCAGCCGACCTCCTCGTCATAGGAAAAAGCCAGGTGAGCCGGGCGGGCCAGCGGTGCGGCCACGAGGTCCGGCGCGGCGGCCAGGGCCAGGGCGAGGAACCCCTTCATGTCGCAGGTCCCGCGGCCGTAGAGCCGCCCGTCCTTCTCGGTCAGGGTCCAGGGATCGGTGCTCCACGGCTGGCCGTCGACCGGCACCACGTCGGTGTGGCCCGAGAGCACGACGCCGCCGTCGACCTTCGGGCCCAAGGTGGCGACGAGGTTGGTCTTGTGCCCGTCGGGGTTGGGCACGCGACGCGTCTCGACCCCGAGGTCGGCGAGATAGGCCTCGACCCACTCGATCAGGGCGAGGTTCGAATTGCGCGAGGTGGTGTCGAAGGCGACCAGGCGGGCGAGGATGTCGACGGCGCGTTGGGCCAGGGCTTCGGTGGACGTCATCGCCGAACTCTAGACCTCGTTCGGCCGCCCCGCCACGCCTCGCGGACACGCAAACAGGGCGCGAACGCCCAATCGCCGAGCAGCCGGGCATGACAGAGGCCCGGTAGGAACGCTAAACAGCCTCCGCTATGATCCTGACCCTCTCCTGCCCCGACCGCCCCGGCATCGTCGCCCGCGTCTCGACCTTCCTGTTCGACGCCGGCTGCAACATCCTCGACGCGCAGCAGTTCGACGACCAGGAGACCGGTCGCTTCTTCATGCGGGTGGTGTTCGATCCAGCGCAGTCCAATGTCGCAGACCTGCGTCTCAGCTTCGCTGAGATCGCCGCCGCCTTCTCGATGACCTGGCGCATGCGCGACCGGGCGGTGCGACAGAAGGTGCTGATCCTCGCCTCGCGCTTCGACCATTGCCTCAGCGACCTGCTCTACCGCTGGCGCATCGACGAGCTGCCCATGGACGTGGTCGCCGTGGTCTCCAACCACCCGGCCGACAGCTTCCCGCACGTCGACCTTTCCGACCTGCCCTTCCACCACCTGCCGATCAGCAAGGAGACCAAGCTGGAGCAGGAAGCGGCGCTCTGGACCCTGATTCGCGAGACCGGCGCCGAGCTGGTCGTGCTCGCCCGCTACATGCAGGTGCTGTCGGAAGGCCTTTCGGCCAAACTCGAGGGGCGCTGCATCAACATCCACCACTCCTTCCTGCCGGGCTTCAAGGGCTCCAAGCCCTACCACCAGGCCCATGCGCGGGGGGTGAAGGTGATCGGGGCCAGCGCCCACTACGTGACCGGCGACCTCGACGAGGGTCCGATCATCGAACAGGACGTCGAGCGCATCAGCCACCGCGACACGCCGGAAGACCTGATCCGCAAGGGCCGCGACATCGAACGCCGCGTCCTGGCCCGCGCCGTGCGCTGGCAGCTGGAGGACCGGGTGCTGCTCAACGGCCGCAAGACGGTGGTGTTCACGGACTGAGGAGCGAAATCCTCGTGCTTCGAGGCTCGCCATGCTCGCACCTCAGCATGAGGATTTCGAGTGAGACGCCGAGCCTCAAGCAGTCCTCATGCTGAGGCGCCCGCGTGAGCGGGCCTCGAAGCACGAGGACGGCCCCACTATCAGCCGCCCTGCGGCGACACGCCCAGCAGTTCGATGCGGAAAATCATCACGCTGTTGGGCGGGATCGGCCCCTTGGCCTCGGCGCCGTAGCCGAGCTCCGGCGGCACCCACAAGGTCCATTCGTCGCCGGCCTTCATCTGCTGCAGGGCCTCGACCCAGGCCGGCACGAGCCCGCGCAGGGGGAAGACCGCCGGCGCGCCACGGTCGTAGGAGCTGTCGAAGACGAAGCCGTCGGTCAGCTTGCCCTCGTAGTGCACCTTCACCAGGTCCTGCGGCCGCGGATTGGGGCCTTCGCCCGGCCCCTGGCGCACGATCTTGTACTGCAGGCCGTCGGGAAAGCTTTTCACGCCCTCGGCCTTTGCGTTCTCGGCCATGAAGGCCTTGGCCTTGGTCAGGTTGGCGTCCGCGTCGGCGCGGCTTGCGCCCTCGCGCTTTCCGCAGGCGGCCAGAATGAAAGCGGTCAGGGAAGAGAGCACTAGTCGCCGATTCATCGAAACACTCGGTTAGGTTCTGGACCGGCATAGGCCGTACTGGCACGCATAGCGTCAACCGGCATGGCGTAAGTCTTGCTGGCTCGCGGGGGCGAGCAAAAGGTTTGGAGAACGATCGATGAGTCAGAAGCGCGTCCGTAAAGCGGTGTTGCCGGTGGCGGGTCTGGGCACGCGGGTGTTGCCCGGCACCAAGACGACCCCCAAGGAGCTGCTGAACGTCGTCGACCGGCCGATCCTGTCCTACATCGTCGAGGAAGGCCGCGCGGCCGGCATCGAGCACTTCGTCTTCGTCACCGGCCGCTCCAAGGGCGCCATCGAGGACTACTTCGACCACCAGGTGGAGCTGGAGGCCCAGCTGGCCGCCAAGGGCAAGACCGCCATCCTCGACCAACTGCTCGCCGAGCTGCCGAAGCCGGGCGAGATGAGCTTCGTGCGCCAGATGGCCCCCTTGGGCCTGGGCCACGCCGTGTGGTGCGCCCGCGACATCATCGGCGACGAGCCGTTCGCGGTAATGCTGCCGGACGTCATCGTCGACGCCGAGACCGCCTGCCTGAAGCAGCTGATCGACGCCTACGAGACCGTCGGCGGCAACCTGATCGGCGTCGAGCCGGTGCCGGACAGCGAGTGCCACAAATACGGCGTCGTCGATCCCTCGGGAGACGCCTCGGGCCCGCTGGTGGCCATGAAGGGCATGGTCGAGAAGCCGCCGACGGGCACGGCCCCGTCCAATCTCTCCATCGCCGGCCGCTATATCCTGCAGCCGGAAATCTTCCCGATGCTGGCCAAGCAGGGCAAGGGCGCCGGCGGCGAGATCCAACTCACCGACGCCATGGCCGCGCTGATGGGCGAGCAGGCCTTCCACGCCTTGGCCTATCAGGGCGTGACCCACGATTGCGGCGACAAGATCGGCCTGTTGCGCGCCAACGTCGGCCTCGCTCTGAAGCGCGCCGACCTCGGCGAGGCGGCTCGCGCCGCCATCACCGCGCTGCTCTAAAAGCCGATCAGCCCACGGTGCGAGGCGGGTAACCGACCTCGCGCAGGGCGTCGACGATCTCCTGGGTGTGGGCGGCGTCGCGGGTTTCGATCAAGAGGTCGAACTCCGCGCCCTTCGCCGGCACGTCGAGCGCCAGGCGGTTGTGCGCCACCTCGATGATGTTGGCGCCCTGCTGGCCGATCACGGTCGAGACCGTGGCCAGCAGGCCCGGCCGGTCGTCGCCGATGATCCGCAGCGAGACCAGGCGCTGGGCGCGCACCAGTTCGCGGGTCAGCACGCCGGTCAGCAGGCGGGTGTCGATGTTGCCGCCGGTGAGGATCAGGCCGACCTTCTTACCGCGGAAGCGCTCCGGATAGGCCAACAGCGCCGCCAGCGACGCGGCGCCCGCGCCCTCGGCGATGGTCTTCTCGACATTGGCGTAGAGGCTGACCGCCTGCTCCAGATACGGCTCTTCCAGCAGCAGCACGTCCTCCAGCAACGGACGGACCGTGGCGTAGGTCAGGTCGCCCACGCGCTTGACCGCGATGCCCTCGGCGATGGTGTTGCCGCCGCCAGCCGGGGCGTTCATGCCGCGCATGCGAGCGGTGAACGACGGATACATCGCCGGCTCGCAGCCGATAACGCGGATTTCGGGATTGATCGCCTTGGCCGCGGTGGCGACGCCGCTGATCAGGCCGCCGCCGCCGATCGGCACTGGCAGGATTTCCAGGTCCGGCACGTCCTCCAGCATTTCCAGCGCGATGGTGCCCTGGCCGGCCATGACGTCATGGTCGTCGAACGGGTGGACGAAGGTCAGGCCGCGCTCTTCCTGCAGGCGGCGGGCGAAGGCCGAGGCGTCGTCGTAGCTGTCGCCCTCCATCACCACATTGGCCCCGAAGTCGCGGGTGTGCTGCACCTTCACGAACGGGGTCGAACGCGGCATGACGATGGTGGTGGGCACGCCGAGGCGCGCGCCATGGTACGCCAGCCCCTGGGCATGGTTGCCGGCCGAGGCGGCGATGACGCCCCGCGAACGCTCTTCCTCGCTGAGCAGCAGCAGCTTGTTCAGCGCGCCGCGCTCCTTGTAGGCGGCGGTGAACTGCAGGTTCTCGAACTTCACCCACACCTCGGCGCCGGTGATCTGCGACAGGGTGCGCGAATAGCGGCAGGGCGTGCGCTCGATCTGGCCCGCGAGACGGGCGGCGGCGGCGCGGATAGTGTCGAGAGAAAGGGTCATGGTCGTGGCGGTCTAGCGGGCGCTTGGCGGCGCCGCAATGTCACGACGTCGAAACGCCGCGACCAGGTTCAGCGAAGGGCGCGCAGAACGTCGAGGCGACGCATGGCCTTGCCGGGGATTTCCGACACCTTGCCGAGCGGCAGGCGCTCGGCGGCGTGGCGCACGCCATAGGCCGCCTGACGCAGGAAGGTCACCGGCGAGGGCACGCCGACGAAGCCGTGGGCCACCGATTGCACAGCGTTGGCCAGCTCGCGCTTGAAGCGATAGTCGCCGGCTCCAAGGTCGAGACGGCGGTAGGGGGTCTCATCCATCCAGCGCAGGATGTGCTGGAACAGCAGTAGCCCCGGCGAATGCTTCTCGAAAGCCGCGTTGTGCGCGATCAGCCAGCCGTGGATCGTGTGGCGGCCGTGCAGGTGGAAATGCGCCGCCGCCAGCTCGCCGCCGTAGTGCAGGGTGAACAGAACGCCGCCGAAGTCCGGATCGCGGCTGTTGAACAGGTCGCGGACCAGACGGTTGACCCATGACGAGGCGAAGATGTCGGTCTGGCCGGTGGCGTTCAACTGCTCGCGCTTCCAGGCGATCAACTGGTCGAAGTCGGTGCGCGAGCGCGAGAAGGCGGTGAACTCCGGCGCGCCGAGATCGCGCTCGGCCTTGCGGCCCTTCTTGTCGAGGTCCTTGATGATGCCGACCCCGGCCGCCTTGCGCTGCGCCGCCCAGGCCTCGTAGCCGTCGCGAGCGTCGATGATCCAGCTGTCGACCGCCCCGCGCAGGTGAGGAAAGAAGGCGGGCTGCTCGCTGAGCATGTGGGTGAAGTCGTAGCGCGCCACGCCGAGGGCCTGGACCAGCCGACGCGGGTCGACCTCGGCCTCGGGCGCGGCGATCAGCCCTTGATAGTCGCACATCGGCGCCCCGGCCGGGATGGCGGTGATCGCGCCGACCCGGGCGCCCATGAAGCCCTGCAGGCCTTCGCCGTCCGACATCACCGCGACGCGCACCCGCGTGCCGCCGCCCTGCCGCTCCACTTCAGGGGCCTGGGCGCGCGCCACCGCCCGCGCCCAATGGGGCGACAGGAACGGGCTGTCATAGGCCAGCGCCTGCTCCTGCAGCGCGCTCCAGCGCGCGACGGCGGAGGCCGACAGGTCCAGCGGATTGATGACGTCGATGTCCACGCTTCGGTCTCGGTCGAGCCTTTGGAACAAGATCGGTGCGCGGCTCTTACGCCCCCAACACTTGAGGTAAGGTTTAGAAGCCGGGCGTCTTCGGTTAGAAGTCGAGATCAGATGAGCACACACCCGTTCTATTCGCTCTACGCCCAGGGTTTCGCGCGTGTCGCCGCATGCACCCCACGCGCGGTCATCGCCGATCCGGCCGCCAACGCGGCGGCCCACATCGCCCTGGCGCGCGAAGCGGACGCGGCCGGGGCGGCGGTGGCGGTGTTCCCCGAACTCGGCCTCTCGGCCTACGCCATCGACGACCTGCACCTGCAGGCGACGGTGATCGCCGCCGTCGAGACGGCCCTCGCCGAGGTGGTGGAGGCCAGCAAGGCCCTGACGCCGGTGATCGTGCTCGGCGCGCCGGTGCGCCGCGGCGGCCGGCTGTACAATTGCGCGGTCTTCATTCACCGCGGCCGCATCCTCGGCGTGACGCCCAAGAGCTTCCTGCCCAACTATCGCGAGTTCTACGAGAAGCGCTGGTTCGCCTCGGGCGTCGACTCCGTCGGCCTCGACGTGCGCCTCGCCGGCCAGACCGCGCCGTTCGGCGTCGACCTGATCTTCCAGGCCGAGGACCTGCCGCACCTGACCCTCCACGCCGAGATCTGCGAGGACCTGTGGTCGCCCGCCCCGCCAAGCCAGCACGGCGCCCTGGCGGGGGCGACCCTTCTGCTCAACCTCTCGGCCAGCAACATCGTCATCGGCAAGGCCGACGTGCGCCGCACGCTCTGCATGGCCCAGTCGAACCGGCTGATGGCGGCCTATGTCTATTGCGCGGCCGGCGTGGGGGAATCGACCACCGACCTGGCCTGGGACGGTCAGGCTTCGGTCTATGAGCTCGGCGAGGAGATCGCGGTCGGCGAACGCTTCGCCCTCGACCCCCGCATCCTGCTGGCCGACGTCGATCTCGAACGCGTCCATCTGGAGCGCCTGCGCACCGGCACCTTCCACGACTCGGCCCGCGCCGAGGGCGAGCCGGAGCAGCTGTTCCGCACCGTCGAGTTCACTCTCGATCCGCCGAAGGGCGATCTCGGCCTCAAGCGCGACCTCGCCCGGTTCCCCTTCGTGCCCGCCGATCCGGCCCGCCTCGATCAGGACTGTTACGAGGCCTACAACATCCAGGTCCACGGCCTGATCCGCCGCCTGGAGGCCACCGGCTCGAAGACCGTGACCATCGGCGTCTCGGGCGGCCTCGACAGCGCCCACGCCTTGATCGTCGCGGCACGCGCCTTCGACCTGATGGGCAAGCCGCGGTCCGGCATCCTCGGCTTCACCCTGCCAGGCTTCGCCACCGGCGCGGCCTCCAAGGGCTACGCCTGGGACCTGATGCGCGCCCTGGAGATCACCGCCGAGGAGATCGACATCAAGCCCGCCGCCCTGCGCATGCTGGCAGACCTCGATCACCCCTATGCCCGTGGCGAGCCCGTCTACGATCTCACTTTCGAGAACGTGCAGGCCGGCCTGCGCACCGACTATCTGTTCCGCGCGGCCGGCCAGCGCGGCGGCCTCGTGGTCGGCACCGGCGACCTTTCGGAACTGGCGCTCGGCTGGGCGACCTATGGCGTCGGCGATCACATGAGCCATTACAACGTCAACGCCGGCGTGCCGAAGACCCTGATCCAGCATCTGATCCGCTGGACGGCCGGCCTTTCCGATTTCAAGCCGCAGGTCGGCGCCGTCCTCAACGCCATCGTCGCCGCCGAGATCAGCCCGGAATTGAAGCCCGCCGAGAACGGCCAGGCCCAGTCGACCGAAAGCGTCGTCGGCCCTTACGCCCTGCAGGACTTCAGCCTGTTCCACATCGCCCGCTACGGCCAGCGCCCCAGCAAGGCCGCCTTCCTGGCCTGGCACGCATGGAAGGACGCCGGGACCGGCCTGTGGCCCCCGGCCATCCCGCTGGAGGACCGCGTCGCCTACGACCTGCCGACCATCAAGCGCTGGCTGGCCGGCTTCTGTCGCCGCTTCTTCCAGACCGCCCAGTTCAAGCGCTCGGCCATGCCCAACGGCCCGAAGGTCTCGGCCGGCGGCGCTCTCTCGCCGCGCGGCGACTGGCGCGCGCCGAGCGACGGGGCGGCGACGGCGTGGCTGGCCGAACTGGAGGCCGGGGTTCCGGGCTGACGGCATGACCCTCGGGCTGCTCGCCTTCCAGCTTTGGGGCCTCTTCATGCTCAGCTGGTGGCTGGCCGCCTTCTGGGTGTCTCGGGGAAAGGCCAACGCCGGTCGCGGGCGGGTCGCCGCCTGGAACATCGGCTGGGGCGTGGGCTTCGCCCTGCTGTTCAGCACCTGGTCCACCCTGCGCGGCCACGACCTCCCCGCCGTGCTCGCCTCGCTCTGGCGCACCCCCGAGCCCGCCGCCGCCGGGCTTCTGGCCGTTGAAGTCGCGGGATTCGCCTTCGCCTGGTGGGCGCGGATTCACATGGGCCGTCTATGGTCGGGCGGCGTCGAGGTGCGCGAGGATCACCGCGTGGTCGACACCGGTCCCTTTCGCCTGGTTCGGCACCCCATCTACACCGGCTTCATCCTCGCGGCCTGGGGCCTGGCGCTGATCCTGGCCGCCCCCGTAGGCCTCGCGGGCGCCGCCTGGCTGACCGGATTGATGATCCTCAAGTCCCGCGCCGAGGAGCGCTTCCTACGCCAGGAACTGGGGGCCGAGACCTATGACGCCTACGCCGCGCGAACGCCGCAGATCCTGCCCGTCGTGGGTTGGCGCTGATCCAGAACGCCGGCGGCCCCCCATCAAACCGCGTCGAACTCGCTGACCAGATGCCCCGGCGCCACCTCGCGCAGCGCCGGAACATAGAACGGCTGACCCGGATCGACCGGCAGTTTCGAGGGGAGGAACCGCAGGGCGGCGGCCGGATTCATCGGGCTGGGCGGCTCGCCGGAAAGCTTCACCCGCATCCGCGAGCGCTCGCGCGCCGGATCGGGGATCGGAACCGCCGACAGCAGCGCCTTGGTGTAGGGATGCTGCGGGTGTTCGTAGAGCCGCTGGCGCGAGCCCGCCTCCATCACCCGCCCCATGTAGAGCACCATCACCCGATGACTGATCTCGCGCACCACCGCCAGATCGTGGCTGATGAAGATCATCGCCATGCCGAGGTCGGCCTGCAGGGCGATCAACAGGTCGATGATCTGCGCCCGGATCGAAACATCGAGGGCGCTGACCGCCTCGTCGCAGACCACCAGCTTCGGTTTCAGGATCATCGCCCGGGCGATGCCGACCCGCTGGTTCTGCCCGCCGGACAGCTCGTGCGGATAGCGGTTGATCAGGGCCTCGGCGAGGCCGACCCGCTGCATCATCGCCCGCACCTCGACCTCGGCGGCCCGGCGGCTCAGGTCCGGCCGGAAGGCGCGCAGGGGCTCGGCGATGGAGTCGCCGATGGTCATGCGCGGATCGAGGCTGGCGAGCGGGTCCTGAAAGACGATCTGCAGATCGCGTCGCGCCTTGCGGAGGGCGTCGCGGTCGGCGTGGGTGATGTCCCGCCCCATGACGGTCACGGCGCCGGCGGTGGGCGGCGCGAGATTCAGCACCGCGCGCGCCAGGGTCGACTTGCCCGAGCCGCTCTCGCCCACCACACCCAGGGTCTCGCCCTGCCGCACCACGAGATCGACGCCGTCGACGGCGCGCAGCATCTTCGATCGGCGAAACAGGCCCTGCGGGATCGGGAACCAGACCTTCACCGCGCGCGCCTCGACCACCACCGGGGCGTCCTCGGGAGCCGGCGGCAAGGTCGGCCGACCGCCGCGATCGTCGCGATCCAGGCGCGGAATGGCGGCGAGCAACCCCTGGGTATAGGCCGCCTTGGGCGCGGTGAAGACCTCGGCGACCGGGCCTTCCTCGACATAGGCCCCGTCCTTCATCACGCAGACGCGGTCGGCCAGGCGGGCGATGACGCCCATGTCGTGGGTGATCAGCACCATCGCCGTCCCCGTCTCGCGCATCAGCTCGGCCATCAGGTCGAGAATCTCGGCCTGGACGGTGACGTCGAGCGCCGTGGTCGGCTCGTCGGCGATCAGCAGCTCCGGCCCGCAGGCCATGGCGGCGGCGATCATCACCCGTTGGCGCATGCCGCCGGATAGCTCATGCGGATACTGCCGCATCCGCCGCTCCGGCTCGGGGATGCGCACCCGCTTCAGCCACCCCAGCGCCCGCGCCTCGGCGGCCTTGCGCGACAGGCCGAGATGCACCCGCAGGGGCTCGGCGATCTGCTCGCCGATCCGCACATGCGGCGTCAGGGCCGTCAGCGGATCCTGGAAGATCATGGTCATCTTGCAGCCGCGCAGCCGATTCAGCGCGCGCGGCTTGAGGCCCAGCAGCTCCTGGTCGCGAAAGCGGGCCGAGCCGGTCGCCCGGCCGTTGCCGGCCAGGAGGCCCATCACGGCCATGAAGGTCTGGCTCTTGCCCGAGCCGCTTTCGCCCACCACCCCCAGGCACTCGCCGCGACGCACGGTCAGCGACACGCCCCGCACCGCCTGAACCGCCCCCTCGACGGCGTCGAACGTCACCGTCAGGTCTTCGAGGGTGAGAACGGGCGTGCTGTCGGCCAACGGCGGTCTCCGGCGAGCGCCGAGCCTAGACCCGCCGAGCAGCGCTTGCCTAGCGGATGAAGCTCAGCGCCTTGACGATCTCCGGCGCGAGCGCCTTGGCGATCACCTTCACGCCCTCGGCGTTGGGGTGAATGCCATCCCCCTGGTTCAGGCGCCGCACGCCCATGACTCCCTCCAGAAGGTCGGGAAAGAACGGCAGGCGGTTGTTGCGGGCGGTCTCGGTGAAGGCGCTGTAGAAGGCTGCGGCATAGGCCCGTCCCAGAAACTTCGGCGCCTTGATTCCGGCCAGCACGATCGGTTCGCCCCGCGTCTTCAGGTGGGCGACGATGGCCTCGAGGTTGGCGCGGGTGATGGTGGGATCGAGCCCCTGCAGCAGGTCGTTGCCGCCCAGCGCCACCACCCAGAGATCGGCCTCGGCGTCGGTCAGCAGATTGAGACGAGCCAGGCCCAGGGCGGTGGTGTCGCCCGAGACGCCCAATGGACGGACGCGGGCCGTCGAGCCGAGGCGGGTCATTTCAGCCTGCAGCTGGGTCGGCAGGGCGGCCGCCATCGGCAGGCCGAAGCCGGCAGTGATCGAGTCGCCGAGCAGGGCGACGGTGCGGGGACGCGGCGGCGCGGGCGCCTTCCGGCGGGATTGGGCCAGGGCCGGAGCGCCGGTCGCCGCGGCGACGAAGGCTCCCAGCACGGCGCGGCGGTCGGTTTTGTCGTCGAAGCTCATGATCTCCATGTGGGCCCGGCAATCCTTTGTCGCAAACGCCCGCGACGGGGCGGCGCGGGGGCGCCTTGCATACGGCGGGTTCCACGCCGATATTTGACGGGCGTCCGCTTGGGACGCGCCAAAACAAGGGTTTACCCTCGATGAGCGACTTCAACCGCGGCTACGCGCGCTCGATCCCCGCGGATCGCGCCGACATGTCGGTTGACGCCGGCCTCCGCAGTTTCATGCTCGGCGTCTACAACAAGGTGGCGTTGGGTCTCGTCCTGTCCGCCGCCCTGGCCTTCGTCACCGGCGCCTTCCCGCCCGTTCGCGACCTGATGTACCAGGTGACGCCGGACGGCCGCCTGGCCGGCTTCACCATCCTTGGCCTGATCGTGGCCTTCGCGCCGCTGGCCGTGATGCTGTTCGGCAGCTTCGCCCTGCGCAATCCCAGCCCGGCCAGCTCCGGCGCGCTGTACTGGACGATCGTCAGCCTGATCGGCGCGAGCCTGGGCACCGTGGTGCTGGTCTATACCGGCGCCTCGATCTTCCAGACCTTCCTGATCACCGCCGCCGCCTTCGGCGCCCTTTCGCTGGTGGGCTACACCACCAAGAAGGACCTGACCGGCTTCGGCAGCTTCCTGATCATGGGCGTGTTCGGCCTGATCATCGCCGGCTTGGTCAACATCTTCCTGAAGAGCCCGGCCATGGCCTTCGTGATCAACGCCCTGGGCGTGCTGATCTTCGCGGGCCTGATCGCCTACGACACCCAGCGCCTGAAGATGACCTACTACCAGCTGGGCGGCGACCAGGCGGCCATGGGCGTGGCCACCAACTACGGCGCGCTGAGCCTCTACATCAACTTCATCAACCTGTTCCAATTCCTGCTGCAGTTCCTCGGCAACCGCCGCTAACCGCCAGCCAGACCGGAACGAAGAGCCCCGGCGGGAAACCGCCGGGGCTTTTTCTTTGTGCAAACTCCCACCCAGATCCCGCTTCCCTCGGCTTTGTGCCGAGGGCTCCTCTCGGCGGCGCTGCTGTACTTGATCGACGGGCGCATCGGGGCGGACGCAGGGGTCCGCGGCACAAGGGCGAGAAAGGCGGTAGCTTGTATCGCCGGGATCGTTTTGCCCCGAGGCCGCCGCTCCTTAATCCACCACCTTGAACTTGCCCTTCTCGAACACCTTGAGCACCTGCTCCAGCTCGTGGCCGCGGCGCAGGATCATCCCGCCCTCGCCGACCACGCTCCAGGCGCCCTGCTTGCGGGCCAGGGCGGGGCGTTTCTCGATGCGGTAGAGCGGCTGTTCGGAAGCGCGGCGGAACACGGAAAACACCGCCACTTCGGCCAGGCCGGCGATGGCGTAGTCGCGCCACTCGCCCGCGGCGACGCGCTGGCCATAGAGGCGCATCAACCGGTCGAGCTCGCGCCGCTCGAAGAAGATGAGGGGCAGGCCGCCGGAAGACGGTCCTGACCCGGAAACAGGATCCAAAGCCATCGCCCAGCAGGCTAACGCGCAAATTGCTGATTTGGCGAGCGTCGCAGCGGCGACACACTGCTCAGCTTTGTGCGGAAGCTGTAGCGTACGGCCACGATAAGACCTTATTTCGGTCCAGCCGCCGCCTGATCGACCCTCGATACAAGACAGGTCGGCTGATCGGCGTCCCGAGGTCCCGGATCCTGAACAGCCCCCCCAGCCCCCCTGGACAACGGGGCGATCGGTCGGCCGACGCTATACCAAGCGATATCCCCAGCCCGCGCGGTCCTCCCCCCTGCCGCGCGGGCTTTTCGCTGTCTGGGGTTCAGGCAAATCGCCGGGAGCGCGGGCGGAGCTGGTTCAGCCGTCCTTGCCGGGAAGCACGCCCATGATGCGGCCGCCCTTGGCGCCCTGCAGCAGCACGACGCTCTGCAGGCCTTCGTCGGCGCTGGGCGGCAGGGAATAGACGCGCGGCCGGCCGCTCCAGCTTCCGAGGCGCACGATCTCGCGCACCACATTCTTCTGATTCACCGTCTGACCGCGGTTCTCGCCGCGCCGGACGACGACCTCCTGCGGCCGCGGGTCATAGCGCACAAGCCAGACTTCGCCGCCGCCGCGGGGCGACGGGCCCGAGCCGACGGCCACGCGGCCATCGCGGCGGAATTCCATGTCGGGCGGATTGCGCGGCGCCCTGGCCTGGGCGGCGACCAGCTTTTCCACCGCGTCGGGGCGAGCGGCGGAAGTCTGCACGCGCCCGTCGACCACCACCTGCGGGGTGAAGACGTCGCGCAGCGCCAGGGCCTCGGTGTAGGCGCGCTGCCGCTCGGCGAACTCCGGCTTGGCGAAGGTGTCTTCCCAGCCGAGATAGTCCCAGTAGTCGACCGGAAAGGTCAGGGCGAGCACGTCCGGGTCGCTCGAAAGCTCGGCCAGGGTGTCGTTCGCGCCGCTGCACGCCGCGCAACCCTGGGCGGTGTACAGTTCGACGACGACCGGCGGGCGGGCCAGGGCCGGCGAAGCGGCGGCGGCCAGCAGGCCAGCGATGAAGATCAGCGCCTTGGGCATCCCGCCTTCTTTATGCGAACTCGGTCGGGGCCGACCGTCACGAGCCCGTGAGGGCCGGCCCCGCCGTTTGTGAAGCGCCTTACGCCACCGCGTCCTTGGCCAGGTTGCGCAGGACGTAGTTCATGACGCCGCCGGCGCGGAAGTATTCCAGCTCGGTGGCGGTGTCGATGCGGCAGCGCACCGGGAAGCGCGCGATGCGGCCGTCCGACGGGCGATAGAGCTCGACGATCAGCTGCTTGCGCGGCGCCAGGTCCGCCAGGCCGCGGATCGAGACGATCTCCTCGCCGGTCAGGCCCAGGCGCTGCCAGCCGTCGGCCAGGAACTGCAAGGGCAGCACGCCCATGCCGACCAGGTTCGAACGGTGGATACGCTCGAAGGTCTCGGCGATCACGGCGCGGACGCCGAGCAGCTTGGCGCCCTTGGCGGCCCAATCGCGCGACGAGCCGGTGCCGTATTCCTTGCCGGCGAACACCACGGCCGGACGACCTTCCGCCTCGTACTTCATGGCCGCGTCGTAGATCGACATCACCTCGCCCGAGGGGAAGTGCTTGGTCACGCCGCCTTCGATATCCGGCGTGATCTTGTTGCGGATGCGGATGTTGGCGAAGGTGCCGCGCATCATCACTTCGTGGTTGCCGCGACGCGCGCCGTAGCTGTTGAAGTCCGCCGGCTCGACGCCGTGCTCCATCAGATAGACGCCGGCCGGGCCGGTCTTCTTGATCGAACCGGCCGGGCTGATGTGGTCGGTGGTGATCGAGTCGCCGAAGATGCCGAGCACGCGGGCCTCGACGATGTCGGTCACCGGCTTCGGGGTCATCGACATGCCGACGAAGTACGGCGGGTTCTGCACGTAGGTGGAGCTGGCTTCCCAGGCATAGGTCTGGCCGCCCGAGATCGGGATGTTCTGCCAGTGCTTGTCGCCCTTGAAGACGTCGCCATAGCGGCTGTCGAACATCTCCTTGGTGACGGCCTTGCGCTGGACGTCGGCGATTTCCTGGTTGGTCGGCCAGATGTCGGCCAGGTAGACGTCCTTGCCGCCCTTGCCCTTGCCCAGCGGCTCCTTGGTCAGGTCGATCTTCATCGAACCGGCCAGGGCGTAGGCGACGACCAGCGGCGGGCTGGCCAGGTAGTTGGCGCGGACGTCGGGGTTCACGCGACCCTCGAAGTTGCGGTTGCCCGACAGCACCGAGCAGGCCACCAGGTCGCCGGTCTGCACGGCGGCGCTGATCGCCTCGGGCAGCGGGCCCGAGTTGCCGATGCAGGTGGTGCAGCCGTAGCCCACCAGGTTGAAGCCCAGGGCGTCCAGCGACTTGGTCAGGCCGGCCTTGGCCAGGTAGTCGGTGACCACCTGGGATCCCGGCGCCAGCGACGGCTTCACCCACGGCTTGACCTTCAGGCCGGCGGCCACGGCCTTCTTGGCGACCAGGCCGGCGGCGATCAGCACGCTGGGGTTGGAGGTGTTGGTGCAGGAGGTGATGGCCGCGATGACCACGTCGCCGTGGCCGACGTCGAAGTCCGAACCTTCGACCTTGGTGCGCAGATCGGCCGATTCTTTCTTGCCGAAGTCGTTGGCCAGGGCCTCATTGAACTTCTCGGCGGCCTCGTTGAGCAGCACGCGGTCCTGCGGACGCTTCGGGCCGGCCAGCGACGGCATCACCGTGGCGAGGTCCAGTTCCAGCACGTCGGTGAACACCGGTTCCGGCGCGTCGGCGTCGAACCACATGCCCTGGGCCTTGGCGTAGGCCTCGACCAGGTTGACGCGGGCGGCGTCGCGGCCGGTGGCGCGCAGATAGTCGACGGTCACCTGGCTGATCGGGAAGAAGCCGCAGGTGGCGCCGTATTCCGGGGCCATGTTGGCGATGGTCGCCTGGTCTTCCAGGGTCAGGCTGGCGATGCCCGGGCCGAAGAATTCGACGAACTTGCCGACCACGCCCTTCTTGCGGAGCATCTGGGTAACGGTCAGCACCAAGTCGGTGGCGGTGGCGCCTTCCGGCACCTTTCCGTCGAGGCGGAAGCCGATGACTTCCGGGATCAGCATCGGGATCGCCTGGCCGAGCATGGCGGCCTCGGCCTCGATGCCGCCGACGCCCCAGCCCAGCACGGCCAGGCCGTTGACCATGGTGGTGTGGCTGTCGGTGCCGACGACGGTGTCGGGGTAGGCGACCTCACCGGCCTCTTCGTGGCCGGCGTCCTTGGCGGTCCACACGGTCTGGGCCAGGTATTCCAGGTTCACCTGGTGGCAGATGCCGGTGCCGGGCGGCACGACGCGGAAGTTGTTGAAGGCCGAGGAGCCCCAGCGCAGGAAGCGGTAACGTTCGAGGTTGCGCTCGTATTCCTTGTCGACATTCTGCTCGAAGGAGGTCTTGGCGCCGAAGTAGTCGACCATCACCGAGTGGTCGATCACGAGGTCGACGGGGACCAGCGGGTTGATCTTGGTGGCGTCGGCGCCCAGGGCCGACATGGCGTCGCGCATGGCGGCGAGGTCGACCACGGCCGGAACGCCGGTGAAGTCCTGCATCAGCACGCGGGCCGGACGGAAGGCGATTTCGTGCTGCTCGGCGCCGAGGTTCTGCACCCACGCGGCCATGGCCTTGAAGTCCGCGCCGTCCGTCTCCACGCCGTCTTCGTTGCGCAGCAGGTTCTCCAGCAGGACCTTCAGCGAGTAGGGAAGGCGCGAGACGCCGTTCAAGCCGGCTTCCTCAGCGGCCGGAAGGCTGTAGTAGACGTACGGAACGCCGCCGACATTGAGCGTGCGGCGAACTTGAAGGCTGTCGATAGACGCCATGGTGGGAGATCCTTTTCTGTTCCCGGCCGACCTGGACCCGCTCCCGATGCGCTGCGCCTGCGGCGGAGGACTCACAGCGTCCCCGGCAGCGTCGCTTGCGCCCGTGCGATGGGCAGCCGCGCGCTTCATAGACGCGAGACCCTTACTCGTCCATGTCGGCGGCATGGTCTTTCTATGATCGTCGCCCTTGAGATCGACGCCCTCGCCCTGCGGCGGGGCGAACGCCTGCTGTTCGAGGGGTTCGACCTTGCGCTGCGCGCGGGCGACGCCGTGGCCCTCACCGGGCGCAACGGGGCCGGCAAGACCAGCCTGCTGCGCGCCGTCGCCGGCCTGATTCGTCCCGAAGCGGGCGCCGTGCGCTTCGAAGGCGCGGCCGGACCGCTGGAGGCGGACGCCGCCCGCGCCGAGGGCCTGCACCTGATGGGTCACCACGACGGCCTGAAGTCTGGCCGCACAGCCCGCGAGGAGCTGCAGTTCCAGGGGCAATGGACCGGCGCCAGGGCCGAGGCGGTGGAACAGGCGATCGAGACCATGCAGCTGGCCCGCCTGCTGGACATCGAGGTGCGCCGGCTTTCGGCCGGCCAGCGCCGGCGTCTCGCCCTGGCGCGCCTGGTCGCCTCGCCCCGCCCGTTGTGGTTGCTCGACGAGCCGCTGGCCCCGCTCGACGCGGAACAGCGTGTGCGCTTCGGCGACCTGATGGGCCGGCATCTGACCGGCGGCGGCCTGATCCTGGCGGCGGTGCACGACCCCCTGCCGGTGCAGACCCGCGAGGCGCAGATCCAGTGAGCGCCTTTTCAGCCCTTCTGCGCCGCGAGTTCTCGCTCGCCTTCGGGCGTGGCGGCGGGCCGCTGCTGGCCCTGGCCTTCTACGCCTGCGTCACCTCGCTGGCGCCGCTGGCCGCCGGGCGCGCGCCCGAGACCCTGGCCGCCGTTGCGCCGGGCCTGGCCTGGCTGGCCCTGGCGTTGGCCAGCCTGCTGTCGCTCGAACGGCTTTTTGAACGCGACTATGAAGACGGCGCGCTCGACCTCCTGGCGTTGGGGCCCATCCCGCTGGAACTGACCTGCGCCACCAAGTGCCTCGCCCAGTGGCTGGCCACCGGGGCGCCGCTGGCCCTCGCCGCCCCGATCGCCGCCATCGCCCTAGGCGCCCCGGTCTCGCTGGCCCCCCTGACCGTCTTCACCGCCCTGGTCGGCGGGCTTTCGTTCGCCTTCCTCGGCGGCCTCGGCGCTTCGCTGTCGCTCGGCAGCCGGCGCGGCGGCCTGCTGGTGGCGGTGATCGTGCTGCCTCTGTTCACCCCGCCGGTGATCTTCGGGGCCGGCGCCCTGTGGGCCTTCTCCGAGGGCCTGCCCTGGGCCTCCGGCCTGCTGCTGCTCGGCGGCTATACGGCGGCGGCCGTCGCCCTCGCCCCGATCGGCATGGCCGCGGCCTGCCGCAACGCGCTCTCCTGACCCTGAGCAGCATTGCAACCGATTGTCTTCACGCGACAAATTCGGCGTGAACATGAAACAAACGTAACTTTTCCGGACACGCCTTCGCCTTAAACCAGGGTCAGCCTGAGACCAGTGTTTTCCCACCTGTCCCGCAAGGATTGACCCTCATGCCTCACCTGACCCGCAAAGGCCTGGCGTTCGGCGCCGTGGCCGCCCTGTCGTTGGCCGGAGCCGCCGTGGCCCAGCCCGCTCCGCCGCCCGCGGCGAACGCGCCTGTCGTCCGACAGGAGCGCCAGGTCATCATCCGCCGCGACGACCGTGACGGCCCGCGCCGGGTCGAGGTTCGCCGCCCCGGCCGCGATCGCGCCGACATCATGATGCGCAGCTCCGAGAACCGCGCCGAGCGCCTGCGGACCATGCTGCAACTGACCGCCAACCAGGAGGGCGCCCTGCAGGCCTTCCTCACCGCCACCGCCCCGCCGCGCCGCGACGTCCTCCGTCCGGCCGTGGCCGAACGCGGGCCGCAGACCGCCGTCGAACGCGCCGACCGCATGGCGGAAGCCACCGCCCGCATCGCCGCCGACACCAAGAAGCGCGCCGACGCCACCCGCGCCTTCTACGCCGCCCTCACCCCGTCGCAGAAGAAGGTGTTCGACACCACCGCCGGCATGGGCGGCGGCCCGATGATGCGGACCCGCGTCATGCGCTTCGAAGGCCCGCCCCCGGCGCCGCCCGCCCCGCCGCGTCCGCCGGCTCCGCCACGGGCGGGTTGAGGTCAATTGCGCGCGGGACAGGCGGTCTGTAATCAGAGCTCATGAAGCTGCCCCGCGCGCTCGATTTCCTGCAGAACCCCGAGCGGTTCATGACCGTCTCGCGCTGGCTCGCGCCCACGCTCGGCGTGCTGGCCGCCGCGATGATCCTGCCGGCCCTCTGGCTGACCCTGACCGCCCCGGGCGACTATCAGCAGGGCAGCACGGTCGTGCTGCTGCCGATCCACGTGGCCGCCGCCTGGATGTCGATGTTCGCCTACGCCTGCCTGGGCGGGGCGAGCTTCCTGGCCCTGGTCTTCCGCCAGCTGCTGGCCGACGCCGCCGCCAAGGCCGCCGCCCCGCTGGGCGCCGTATTCACGGCCCTGACCCTGATCATTGGCTCCCTCTGGGGTCGCCCGATGTGGGGCACATGGTGGGTGTGGGACGCGCGGATCACCTCGGTGCTGATCCTGTTCCTGCTCTACCTCAGCTATCTCGCCCTGCGCGCCGCCATCGAGGATGAGACCAAGGCCTCGCGCATGGCCTCGATCCTGGCCCTCGTCGGCCTCGTGAACCTGCCGATCATCCACTACTCGGTGGTCTGGTGGAATTCGCTGCACCAAGGCAGCTCGACCTTCGGGGCCGACGAAGGCGACCGCCTGCCGACCGTTTATCTCGTACCCCTGCTGCTGATGAGCCTCGGCTTCATGGCCGCCTTCGGCTCCCTGTGGCTGGTGCGCATCCGCGGCGAGGTGTGGCGCCGCCGCGCCCGCGCCGCCGCCCTTCGCGCCGCCGGAGCCTGAGCCGATGTTCGAGTTCGGAAAGTACGCGCCCTATATCTGGCCGGCCTTCATCGCCACCGCCCTGGGCTTCGCCTGGATGATCGGCGACAGCCTGCTGCGCACCCGCGCCTGGAAGCGCAAGGCCGAGGCCGCCCAGGCGCGCCGGGCCAACGACTAGGACGCCTTCGATGAAACGCTGGATCGCCTTTTCGCCCCTGCTGATCCTGGTGGCGCTGGGCCTGATGTTCCTCTTCTTCTCCCTGAAGCGGAATCCGCAGATCGAACCGGAAAAGCTGGTCGGCAAACCCGTCCCGGCCCTGACCCTCGCCCGCCTCGACACCGGCGAGATGACGCCCCTGGCCTCGACTCTGAAGGGCCCGACCCTGATCAACATCTGGGCCTCATGGTGCGCCCCCTGCCAGATCGAGGCGCCGGTGCTAATGGAACTCAAGCAGCAGGGCGTGAACATCGTTGGCATCGACTATGAGGACGACCCGCCGCGCGGCTCGGTCGAGACCGCTCGCGGTTTCCTCGAGAAGTTCGGCGACCCCTTCAGCATCGTGCTGGCCGATCCCGACGGTCGCGCCGGCATCGAGTTCGGCGCCACCGGGGTGCCGGAAACCTATCTCGTCGGGACCGACGGGAAGATCCTGGCCAAATATGCCGCCGGACCGCTCACCATGGAGCAGGCCCAGGCCATGCTGGCCAAGGCGCGCTAGGCCTCGAACGCGGTCAGGATCGGGCACGGCCCCTTGCCGCCCGCGCCGCACTGGTCGGCCAGACGGCTGAGCGCCGCGCGGGCCGCCTGCAGTTCGGCGATCTTCTCGTCCAGCGCCGCCACCCGCGAACGGGCCATGGCTCGGGCCTCGGCGCGGTCATCCCGCGCGTCGAGCGTCAGCAGCTCGCCGATCTCCTCCAGGGTGAAGCCCGCCGTCTGGGCGGCGCGGATGAACCGCAGGCGCTTCACCTCCGGCTCGCCGTAGCGGCGCACGCCGCCGTGCACCCGGTCCGGCTCCGCAAGCAGGCCCCGGCGTTGATAGTAGCGAACGGTCTCCACCCCGACGCCGCCCTCGTCGGCGAGCCTGGCGATGGTCAGCGCATTCATCGGTTGACTCCGTACCATGGTACGGACCGTACAAGGGTCTGGAGACCGGCGCAACGGAGGCGCCAGACCATGACCGACCCCGCTCCCAAGACGGCTGTGCTCTACCGCATGGTGATGCCCGAGCACGTCTGCCCCTACGGGCTGAAAGCCCTGCATCTGTTGAAGTCCCGCGGCTTCACCGTCGACGATCGACACCTGACCACCCGCGAAGCCACCGACGCCTTCAAGGCCGAGCACGGCGTGAAGACCACGCCGCAGGTGTTCGTCGGCGGCGAGCGGATCGGCGGCTACGACGACCTGCGTCGCCATTTCGGCCTGCACGTCGCCGCGCCCGGCGAAACCAGCTACCGGCCGGTGATCGCCGTCTTCGCCATGACCGCCCTGCTGGCCCTCGCCGCCAGCCACATGGCCTTCGGCTCGCCCTTCACCGTCGCCGCCGGCGAGTGGTTCATCGCCTTCTCCATGGTCGTCCTGTCGATCCTGAAGCTGCAGGACGTGGAGCGCTTCTCGACCATGTTCCTGAACTACGACCTGCTGGCTCGCCGCTGGCCGCCCTATGGCGTGATCTACCCGTTCGCGGAGGGCGCGGCCGGCCTCCTGATGGCGGCGCATGCCTTCACCTGGCTGTCGGCGCCGGTCGCCCTGTTCATTGGCGGCGTCGGGGCGGTCTCGGTGTTCAAGGCGGTCTACATCGACAAGCGCCAGCTCAAGTGCGCCTGCGTCGGCGGCTCCAGCACCGTGCCGCTCGGCTTCGTTTCCCTCACCGAAAACCTGATGATGGTGGCCATGGCCGCCTGGATGTTGCTCGCATGATCGCCCGAACCACCCTCGCCGCCGCCCTGCTGCTGGCCCCCGCCATCGCCTTCGCCCAAGAGATGCCCGGCATGTCGATGCCCGGCATGGATCACTCGCAGATGGACCATTCCCAGATGGATCATGCGACCACGAGCCATGGCGACATGGCCGGCATGAACCACGGCATGACCGGCGCGCTCGGCGGTTACGCCATGACCCGCGACGCCTCGGGCACCGCCTGGCAACCCGACAGCGCCCCGATGATGGCGATCATGGGGGAGGCCGGCGGCTGGTCGACCATGCTCCACGGCTTCGCCACCGCCGTCTCCGACCGGCAGGGCGGTCCACGCGGCGACGATCAGACGTTCGTCGCCTCGATGATCGGCTTCATGGCCCAGCGTCCGGCCGCGGGCGGGACCCTGACCCTCAAGGCCATGGGCAGCCTCGACCCCCTGATGGGCAAGCGCGGCTATCCCCTGTTGCTGGCCACCGGCGAGACGGCCGACGGCAAGACCGAGCTGGTCGACCGCCAGCATCCGCACGACGCCTTCATGGAACTGGCCGCCGTCTACAGCCGCCCGATCAGCGAGGGGGTCTCGGGCTTCGTCTATCTCGGCCTGCCGGGCGAACCCGCGCTTGGCCCCGCAACCTACATGCACCGCTTCTCCGGCCTGGCGAACCCGGAAGCGCCTATCGACCACCACTGGCTGGACTCGACGCACGTCACCTTCGGCGTCGCCACCGCCGGCCTCGTCTGGCGCGACGTCAAGCTGGAGGCTTCGCGCTTCACCGGTCGCGAGCCCGACGAGAGGCGCTGGGACATCGAGCGCCCGCGCATGGACAGCTGGTCGGCGCGCGCCAGCTGGAACCCGACCTCCGACCTTTCGCTGCAGGTCAGCCACGGCCGCCTGAACAGCCCCGAGTCCCTGCACCCGGAAGAGGACGTGCGCCGCACCACCGCCTCGGCGACCTGGGGCCGGTCGTTCGGCGAAAACAAGCTCTGGCAGACCACCCTCGCCTGGGGCCGCAACGACCCGACGGGCGGCCACGACGGCCAGGTCACCGACGCCTGGCTGCTCGACGGCGCGGTCCAATGGGGGCGCAACACCCTGTTCGGCCGCGCCGAGCGCGTGGACAAGGACGAGCTGTTCGGCGAGGACCATGCCAATCCCCTGGCGGGCCGGGTGTTCACCGTCGGCAAGCTCAGCCTCGGCGCCTATCACAGTGTGCCCTTCGGCCCCGTCGCCCTCGACCTCGGCGGCCTCGTCAGCCGCTACGACCTGCCGGCGGCGATCAAACCCGCCTATGGCGACCCGACGAGCTCGATGCTGTTCGCCCGTTTCCGCGTCACTGGCTGAGCTTCAACCGCCGACGACACCTCGGTGCGAATTATGGTTAACTGCGCGTTGACCATAATCGCCGCATGAGATCGCCATGGCCCTGCCGCCCGTCCGCACCGCGATGACGCCGCAAACGACGACGCCGACGCGACCGACCGTCGACACCGCGCGCGCGGCCGCCCAGCGGGCCTTCTTCCAGGCGGCGATGGGCGGCGTCGAGGCCCCGACCACGCCGAAGCCGCGGCCGGTCGATCCGGTTCAGGCCGCCGGCCGCTTCACGCCCCAGGCCAGCCAGCGCGCGACCATCCCCGACGAGCCGCCGCAACGCATCCTGCGCCCCGGCTCGTTCATCGACATCAAGGTGTGATTTCTATTCCGCTCATTCCCGCGAAGGCGGGAACCCAGGCTTTTTCTGAATCCCACTGCGCCTATCGATAAAAAGCCTACCCCCCGCCTTCGCGGGAGTGAGCGGGATCATTGGGGATCACCCGACTGGCGGCGGCGGGGGCTCACCCGCCTCAGGGTCGCTCGGGTCGGCGTACTTCATGAAGAACGGCACCTGGCTGAGGCTGAAGATCAGCGTCAGGATCATCAGGCCCGGCATGCGGAACGGCACCCAGATTTCGTTGGAGAAGTTGCGCCAGACAATCTCGTTCAGCCCGGCCAGGAACAGGTAGAAAACCCCGTAGCGCACCGCGAGCTTGCGCCAGGCCTCGAGCGGCATCTTCACCGCCTCGCCCAGCAGCAGCTTCAGCGGGTTCTTGCCCAGCGCCACGCCGCCGAGCAGCAGCCCCCCCAATGCGGCGTTGATCGCCGTGGCCTTGATCTTCACGAACCGTTCGTCGTGGAAGGCCAGGGCCAGGCCGCCGAACACGATGCCCGCCACCGCCGCGAAGGCCGGCAGCGGCGCGATGCGGCGCTCGACGATCAGGCCGGCGGCCAGGGCGATCAGCGAGCCGACCACCAGGGCGCCGGACGCCTTCATCATGTCCTTCGTCACGAAGTAGGTGACCAAGAAGGCCAGGGGCGCGAGGTAGTCGACGCCGTAACGGAACCAGCCGCGCTGCTTGTCGGTCATAGCCATTAAGCGGAAAATCCTTCGTCCAGGCCGACCAGCGAGCGCGAAAAGGCCTTGGCGTCGAACGGCTGCAGGTCGTCGATACCCTCGCCGACGCCGATCAGCACGATGGGGCTGTCGGAGGCCTGGGCCACCGGCACCAGCACCCCGCCGCGCGCCGTGCCGTCGAGCTTGGTCATCACCACGCCCGAAACACCCACTGAGTTGCCGAACACCTTCTCCTGCGCCAGCGCGTTGCGGCCGACCGTGGCGTCGAGCACCAGCAGGGTCTCGTGCGGCGCCTCGGCGTCGACCTTCTTGACCACGCGGATGACCTTCAGCAGCTCGTCCATCAGCCCCTGCTTGTTTTGCAGCCGGCCGGCGGTGTCGATCAGCACCACGTCGTAGTGCTCGGCCTTGGCGCGCTCGACCGCCTCATAGGCCAGGGCGGCGGCGTCGGCGCCGGTCTCCTTGGACATGAAGTCGGCCCCGGCGCGGTCAGCCCACACCTTCAGCTGTTCGACGGCGGCGGCGCGGAAGGTGTCGCCGGCGGCGATCAGCACCTTGGCTCCACGGCCGGTCAGGTCGTTGGCGATCTTGCCCAGCGTCGTCGTCTTGCCCGAGCCGTTCACGCCGATGAACAGCACCACGAACGGCTTCGGCCCGCCCAGGGGATCGAACCGGCCCTGGCGAGGGATCAGCTCGGCGGCCACGGCCTCGGCCAGGGCTTCCTTCACTTCGCGCTCGTTGGATTCCTTGCCGAACCGCAGGGCCTTGAAGCGCTCGGTGATCGTCTCGGCGGCGGCGGGACCGAGGTCGGCCTCGATCAGCATCTCCTCGAGCTGGTCGAGTTGCTCCTGGTCGAGCGGCTTACGAACCCCGAAGGCCTCGGCCACCTGGTCGCCCATCGCCTTGGACGAGCGCGAGAGCCCGTCGGTCAGCCGCTGGAACCAGCCTTTTTTCTGCTGCGTCATGGGCGCTGCTCATAGCGGGATGGAAGGCCGCGCGCCATCGCATCGTGTCTCGCTTGACTCATCAATTAGTATTGACTAATGAATTAGCCATGACTGATGTATTTTCCATCGATGGCGTCTTCCGCGCCCTGGCCGATCCCACCCGTCGCGCCGTCTACGAACGCCTGGCGCGCGGCGAGGAGATCACCGTCGCCGACCTGACCCGTGTCAGCGGCGTGACCCAGGGCGCGGTCTCGCAGCACCTGAAGACCCTCAAGCAGGCCGGCCTCGTCGCCGAACGTCCGGACGGCCGCAAAGTCTACTACCGCGTGCAGCCTGAGGGCCTCGCCCCGCTGTTCGACTGGATGGACCACTACGCCGTCTTCTGGCGCGAGCGCTTCGGCGATCTGCGCGCCCTCCTCAAGGACCTCGATCCTCCAAAGGACTCCGAACAATGATCCAAGCCGCCCTCATGCCCGAAACCCGCAACATCGTCGTCGACGAGACCGTGCCCCACGCCCCCGACCTGATCTGGCGCGCCCTGACCGACGGCGGTCTTATCGGCCGCTGGCTGATGGCGCCCAAGGGATTCGCCCCCGTGGTCGGCACGGAGTTCACCTACCAGACCACGCCCGGCGGGGCCTGGGACGGGGTGATCCACTGCAAGGTGCTGGAGGTCGTCGCCGAACGTCGCCTGGCCTACGCCTGGAAGGGCGGCCACCCGGACAACGTGACCGGCTACGGCGCCCCGCTCGACACCATCGTCGCCTTCACCCTGACGCCGACCGAGGGCGGCACGCGCGTGCAACTCGTCCACTCCGGCTTCGCCATGCCGCGCAACCAAGGCGCCTTCGAGAACATGGGCAAGGGCTGGCGGCAGATCGTACCCCGGCTCGGCGAAATCGCCGGGGAGGCGTGAGGATCGCTTCGGCCCCTCTTTGACGGCTTTCGAGACGATGCCGGCCGCGCCATAACGGGCGGATGGAACCCTTGCTCGCCGCCCTGCCCTGGCTCGACTACGGCGCCGTGCTGGTGTTCGGCGCGTCGGGCGCTCTCGCGGCGGCGCGGCAGGGGCGCGATGTCGTCACCTTCGTCTTCTTCGCCGCTGTCGCCGGCGTCGGCGGCGGCACCCTGCGCGACCTCCTGATCGGCGCGCCGGTGTTCTGGGTGCAGCGGCCCGACTATCTGCTGATCAGCCTGCTGGGGGCCGCCGGCGTATGGCTGTTCGGCCCGGGCAAGGGCGGGCGCCTTAACCTCCTGCTCTGGCTCGATAGCCTCGGCATGGCCGCCTATTGCGTGGTCGGGGCCGCCAAGGCCCTGTCGCTCGGCGTCCATCCTGTCCCGGCGGCGGTGATGGGCGTGCTGACCGCCGCGTTCGGCGGCATCGTGCGCGACATCCTGGCCCACGAGCCCAATGTGCTGCTGCGGCGGGAAATCTATGTCACCCCCGCCATGCTCGGCTCCGGCCTGTTCACCGCGCTGAGCGTGGCGCACGTCCCATTCTGGCCGGCGGCCCTGGCCGGCTTCGTCATCGCCTTCGCCATTCGCGGCCTGGCGCTGCACTACGGCTGGACACTGCCCGGCTTCCGCAAGGGATTGTTCGAGAAGGCGGACCCGCCGGCCTCCTAACGCGGCGGCCAGACCTCGGTGTCTTCGTCCGGGTGCTGGTGCGAAACAACACCGAGATAGTCCGCGCTCTCGTCCGACAGACCAACCGCGCGCTCCGGCAGACGGGCGAGGCCCTCCACGTAGGGCAGGCGCCGCTCGACGGCGAGCTGTACCGCCGGCGCGATCTCCGCCGGATCGTCGAAGGCGCCGATGGCCAGGTCGATGACCTTGTCGCTCCATTCGAAGGTCAGGGGCGTGCCGCAGGCGGCGCAGAAGCCGCGTGCGGCCTTGTTGGAGCTCTGGAAGCGGGCGGGCGCGCCGCGCGTCCAGGTCAGGCCCGCCGTCCGCACCGAGACCAGCGGGCCGAAGAAGCCGCCGAACGCCTTCTGGCACATGCGGCAATGACAGATGGAAGCGCGGCCGAGCTCGCCCTCGACGTGGAAGCGCACCGCGCCGCACTGACAGCCGCCGGAACGGCTCACGCCGCGACCCCGAGGGCGTGCTTGCCGTCATGGCCGGTGATGCGGATGGCGGTGATCTCGCCCGGCGCCGCCGGTCCCTGCAGACGAATCTCGGTGAAGTCCGGCGCGCGCGCGACGCCCTCCTTCTCGACCAAGGCCGGCACGACGCGGCCGACCTGGGCGGCCAGATGGCGCGCCAGCACCGTCTCGCCGACGGCGCGAAGGCGGGCCGCGCGGTCCTTGATCAGGCCGCGCGGCAGCTGCGGCATCCGCGCGGCGGGCGTGCCGGGGCGCGGGCTGAACGGGAAGGCGTGAACCCAGGCGAGGCCGGTCTCCTCGACCAGGCTCAGGAGGTTTTCGAACGCTTCGTCGGTTTCGGTCGGGAAGCCGGCGATCAGGTCGGCGCCGAAGGCGATATCCGGCCGCGCGGCGCGCACATCGGCGACCAGCTTCAGGGCGTCGGCCCGCAGATGGCGGCGCTTCATGCGCTTGAGGATCAGGTCGTCGCCGTGCTGCAGCGACAGATGCAGATAGGGCGCGAGGCGCTCCTCCTCGGCGAGACAGCGCAGCAGATCGGGGTCGATCTCGGCCGCGTCGATCGACGACAGGCGCAGGCGCGGCAGCTCGGGCACGAGTTTGAGAATGCGCGCGACCAGCTGGCCGAGGCTCGGCTGGCCGGGCAGGTCGGCCCCCCAGCTGGTCAGGTCGACGCCGGTCAGCACCACCTCGCGGCAATCGTCGGCGGCCAGGCGGCGCACTTCGGAAACGATATCGCCGGCCGGCACCGAGCGCGAATTGCCCCGGCCGTAGGGGATGACGCAGAAGGTGCAGCGGTGGTCGCAGCCGTTCTGCACCTCGACGTGCGCGCGCGCCCGCTCACGCAGGCCGGTCACCGTGCGCGGCGCGACCTTGGTCAGGGCCATGATGTCGGAGGCCACCACCCGCTCGTTGGACAGCAGGGCGCCGGCCTCGATCTTGTCGGCGTTGCCGAGCACGAGGTCGACTTCGGGCATGTCGGCGAAGGCTTGCGGATCGATCTGCGCCGCGCAGCCGGTGACGACGATGCGGGCGCCGGGACGCTCGCGGCGGGCCTTGCGGATCGCCTGCCGGGCCTGGCGCACGGCCTCGCCGGTGACGGCGCAGGTGTTGAACACCACCGCGTCGGTCACGCCGTCGGCGGCGGCGCGGGCCTTCAGCCCCTCGGATTCATAGAAGTTCAGCCGACAGCCGAAGGTGACGACCTCGACGTCGGGCGCGGAAGCGGGCGCCGCCTTGGCCTTCGACGCCGCGAGCTTGAAGGGCGCGTTCACGGCAGATGGCCGGCGAAGTCGAAGGTGGCCGGGCCGGTCATGATCACGTGGCCGTCGCTCTCGCGCCACTCGATCTGCAGCACGCCGCCGTCCATCTCGACCTTGGCGCGGCGGTTGGTCAGGCCGCGGCGGGCCGCCGCCACCAAGGCCGCGCAGGCGCCGGTGCCGCAGGCCAGCGTCTGGCCGGCGCCGCGTTCCCACACCTTCAGCCGGATGTCGTCACGGGCGCGCACCTCGGCGAAGCCGACGTTGACGCCTTCCGGGAACAGCGGGTGATGCTCGATCAGCGAGCCGGCTTCCTTCACCGGCGCGGCCTCGGCGCTGTCGACGAAGAACACCACATGCGGATTGCCCATGCTCACCGCCCCGGGCGTGTGCAGGTGCGGATTGTCGATCGGGCCGAGCTGCAGCTCGATGTTGCGGGTGTCCATCGCCTCGGCGAGCGGCACCTGCGTCCAGTCGAGACCGGGCTCGCCCATGTCGACGCTGACATCGGTCCCCTCGCCGTGCCGGGCGTGCAGGATGCCGGCGGCGGTCTCGATGCTGGCGGCGTCGCGGCCGGACGACTGCATCAGGATCCAGCCGACACAGCGGGTGGCGTTGCCGCAGGCCTCGACCTCCGAGCCATCGGCGTTCCAGATGCGCATGCCGGCGTCGGCCTTGGCCGAGGGATCGATGGCGATCAGTTGGTCGCAGCCGACGCCCGTCGCCCGGTCGGCGATGGCGCGCACCTCCTCGGCCGTCGGTTGGAACGGCTGGGTGCGGGTCTCGATAACGACGAAGTCGTTGCCGAGCCCGTTCATCTTCAAGAACGAGCGGCCCATGGCCGGCGGTATATAGGGCAAGCAGAGCCCAAGCGCACGTGCAGCAAGGTCACGCTCGCGCTTACAGTCTTTGCGTCCCCTTCGACACGGCCGCTTTCGCGGCCCGCTCAGGATGACGATCCCAGCGGATCGAGGGCCAATCCACCTTCGTCATGCTGAGCAGCGCCGCAGGCGCGTGTCGAAGCACGCAGGGCGGATAAGCCCTTACTTCTTCGTCAGCTGGCCGCGGATTTCGCCGCCGCGGTTGGCCGCCGTATGGATGTTCACATAGTACTTACCGGCCTCGAGGTCGGCGGCCTGGGCGTCGGTCAGGGTCGCCGTGCCGGTGATCGGGCTGGCGGGGTTCGCGAACGGCACCTGCACGCCGGCGTTGGCGCCGGGGTCGGCCGGGCCGTGGATGTGGGCCATGGTCGCCGGGCCTGTCAGACCCTCGTAGGTCACCGAATAGGTCAGGGCCTTGCTGGTGGTGTCGAAGGTGAAGGTCCCGGTCCCCTTGCCGGAGGATGTGATGCCCGCGCCCGGCGCGAGCGCGGCGGTGAAGGTCTCCGTGGCCGCGCTGGCCGTACCGGCGACGAAGGCGGCGGCCGCGAGGACGCCGGCGAGGATCATACGCTTCATGACGAGTTCCTTCTGAGCGGGGAGCCTTCGCTCCCTCGACGGGCGGAGGACACGCCCGCCAGGCCCCCATGTCAATCGAAGGCTTTATAACCCCTGGCTCTGGCATAGGCCGCCCAGCTAGGCTGTCGGCATGCGTCTGATGCTCGTCGCCCTCGCCGCTTTCGCCCTCAGTTCCACGGTCGCCATGTCCCAAGTTCCCGCGCTCGATTCCGACGGTCTCGGCTGGACGGAGGAGATCGAGGGCCAGCAGGCGCTGGACTGGGCCCGGGCGGAGAACGCCCGCTCGCTGGCCGTGCTGCGGGGCGACGCCCGCTACGTCGATTTCCGCCAGAAGGCGCTCGACATTCTCACCGCCAAGGACCGCATCCCGCCCGCCGGCTTCGCGGCCGACGGCAGCCTGCGGGGCTTCTGGCAGGACGCCGAGCATGTGCGCGGCCTGTGGCGGACCACCACCCTGGCCAGCTATCGCACCGCCGCCCCGCGCTGGCGCACGCTGATCGACCTCGACGCCCTGGCCAAGGCCGAGAACGCCAACTGGGTGTGGAAGGGGACCGACTGCCTGCGACCGGACGGCAAGCGCTGCCTCGTCTACCTGTCCGACGGCGGCAAGGACGCGGTGACGGTGCGCGAGTTCGACATCGCGGCCGGCGGCTTCGTGAAGGACGGCTTCATCTCCCCGGCCAGCAAGCAGAACATCGAGTGGGAGGACGCGGACGCGCTGCTGATCGGCCGCGACTGGGGTCCGAACACCCTCACCGCCTCCGGCTATTCGATGATCGTCAAGCGCTGGACGCGCGGCCAGCCGCTCGACCAGGCCGTCGAGGTGTTTCGCGGCAAGCCGGAGGACGTCTCAGTCCAGCCGATGGTGCTGCGCGACAATCGCGGTGTCGCCCAGGCGTCGATGATCCTGCGGGCCGTCAGCTTTTTCGAGTCCGAGTTCTATCTCCTGGGCGCCGCCGCCCCGGTGAAGCTGCCCCTGCCGCTGCGGTCCAGCATCCGGGGTCTGGTCGACGGCCAGATGGTGTTCAGCCTGGAGCAGGACTGGCCGGAGCAGAGCCTTAAGTCGGGCGATTTGGCGTCTTACGACCTCGCCGCCCTCAAGGCCGCGCCCGCCTCGGCCAAGCCAACGCTGATCGTGCGGCCGACCGCGCGGCAGTCGGTGGAAAACACGGCGATCAGCCACGGCAAGCTTGCCGTCTCGCTCTACGACAACGTTCGCGGCGCCCTGCGCGTCTATAGCCACGGCCCCGGCGGCTGGAGCTTCCAGGCGGCGGCCCTGCCGGCCGACAGCAGCGTCGACCTGGTCTCCGCCTCCGACGACGACGACCGGCTGCTAGTCAGCGTCACCGGCTATCTCGCCCCCACCACCCTGTGGCTGGTCGACGGCGCCGACATGAAGGTCGAGGCGATCAAGGCCCTGCCGCCGCGTTTCGACGCCTCCACCCATGTGGTCGAACAATTCGAGGCGACGTCAAAGGACGGGACCAAGGTTCCTTATTTCGTCGTCCGGCCGAAGGGCGTGACCTACGACGGCTCGGCCCCGACCCTGCTCTACGCCTATGGCGGCTTCCAGATCTCGATGACCCCGGCCTATTCGGGTTCGATGGGCAAGCTGTGGCTGGAGCGCGGCGGAACCTATGTGGTCGCCAACATCCGCGGCGGCGGCGAGTTCGGCCCGACCTGGCACGAGGCGGCGCTGAAGGCCGACCGCCAGAAGGCCTACGACGACTTCTTCGCCGTCTCCGAGGACCTGATCGCCCGCAAGATCACCTCGCCCCGCCGCCTCGGGATCATGGGCGGCTCCAACGGCGGCCTGTTGATGGGCGTGGCCCTGACCCAGCGGCCGGACCTCTACAACGCCATCGTCGTGCAGGTGCCGCTGTTCGACATGCTGCGTTACACCCAGATCGGGGCCGGCGCCTCCTGGGTCGGCGAGTACGGCGACCCGGCCGTGCCCGCCGAGCGGGCGGTGATCGAGCGCTACTCGCCGCTGCAGAACCTCAAGGCGGGCCAGAAATACCCCGAGGCGTTCATCGAGACCTCGACCAAGGACGATCGGGTCCACCCGTCCCACGCCCGCAAGGCCGGGGCGCGGCTGAAGGCGCTGGGCTATCCGTTCTTCTACTACGAGAACATCGACGGCGGTCACGCCGGGGCGGCCAACCTGAACGAGACCGCCATGCGATACGCCCTCGAATACGTCTACCTCAGCCGCAAGCTTATGGACTGAGGCACACTTCGTCATGCTGAGCGGCGCGTAGCGCCAGTCGAAGCACGCAAGGCGGAATGCGGTGCGTCCTTCGACTTGCCCGCTTCTGCGGGCCGCTCAGGATGACGAACGCCCTATGCGCTCCATTCGTAGACCAGCTCGCCCTCGCGAAACGCAAAGCGGTTGAGGTGGTTTTCGAACACCTCCTTCAGCCGCTTGATGTCGGCCTCCGGGGTCGGTTCGAACCGGCCGACGATGGCGTCCGGCTCGGCCTGCATGGTCAGCAGGCCGAATGGCAGCGGAACCGTCGCGGTCGTCTCCGTCAGCTGCACCTCGAACTTGTGGCTCCAGTGCTTGGCCAGCTGGGTCATGTAGCGGGCCGACTTGTCGGTCGGCACGCGCACGGTGATCGGTTCAGCCATTAGACCTGCTCCACGGCCTGGGCGGCGGCGTCCAGCGCCTCGGCGATGGCCTTCACCTGTTCGGGCGTCAGGGCGCCGGCGGTGAGCTTCAACCGCAGGGCGGTCTTCAGGTTCTCGCGGGCCCGCAGGATCTGCGGCGAGAAGGCGGCGCTGGCGGCGGCGACCTGGGCCATGCGTTCGAACAGGCCGCTGACCATCGGCTGGTTGTCGGCCAGATAGGCCTCGCCTTCGGGGGTGATGGTGTAGAGCTTGCGCCCGCCGCCTTCGCTCGCCGAGACATAGCCGAGATCTTCCAGCAGGGTCAGGGTCGGGTAGATCACACCCGGGCTGGGCGCATAGGCGCCGCCGGCGGCTTCTTCCACCGCCTTGATCAGCTCATAGCCGTGGGCCGGCTTGTCGGCGATAAGCTTGAGCACCACGAAGCGCAGGTCGCCCTGCTCGAAGAAGCGGCCCCCAATACGTTCATGGCGACCGCCGCGGCCGCGACCGCGGAAGCCTTCCCGGCCCTCCCCCCGGCCGAAGCCCTCGCGATCATGGCCGTGAAAGCCGAACGGGCCGCGCCCGAAGGCATGGCGGCCGTGGAAGTGATGGTGATGTCGTCCAAACATGTTCGATGTAACTCCGATATAACGAACTTGCCGATATATCTAACTTGCCCCGCCCGGACGTCAAGTCCGATATATCGAAAAATATCGAACGCGGTGCGGACCCTTTGGCGACCGACCCCCGACGATCTATCGTCGGTTGCGTCTGGAAGGCTGTATGCGGAACGCGCCAGCCTGCGCCGGGACAAGGCTGGCGACGCCGCCGCCACCGCCCTGAGCGATATCGACGAACGGCCGCGCGTTAACCAGATCGCCCTCAGCTTCGCTTGCAAGGCGAGTGATCGAGGCGCAACCTCCCGTCATTAGGGAGAGCGCCCCATGCTCGATCTGAACTATGGAGTGGTCGCCATCGCGGGGCGGTGGACGATCATCGGAGACGGTCTGAGATTCGGCTCGTTCGCCACCGTGGACGAAGCCAAGCTCGTGGCTCAGCGCCTGGCGGAACAGATCGTCGAACTGCCGGTGACCCTGCATGTGCAGGACCGCTTCGGACAGCTTCACCGCGCTCAGTAGGGCGCTTCAATCCCGGTGATACGGGCCGCCGCCCAGGATGGTGACGGCGCGGTAGACCTGCTCGGCCAGCATGGCGCGGGCCAGGGCGTGCGGCCAGGTCTGCGGCCCGAAGGCCAGCATCTCGTGCGCCCGGGCGCGGATCGCCGGGTCATGGCCGTCGGCCGGACCGATCAGGAACACCAGCTTGCGCTCGCCGCCGTCCCGCAACTTTCCGATATGCTCGGCGAAAGCGCGGCTGGCCCAGGCCTTGCCGCGCTCGTCGCAGGCGATGATGCGGGCGCCCTCGAGGTGCGGCTCCAGCTTACCCCTGGCCTGATCGATTTCGACGATCTCGACCGGGCCGAGCCCCAGGGACCGGCCGGACGCCGTCGCCCGCTGGGCGTAGTCGAGCGCCAGCTTGCCCTCGGGCGCGCCCGAGAGCTTGCCGTCCACCAGAAGGGTGATCTTCACCTAGTTGGCGAAGGCCGCGCGCGGCGGCGGCTCGACCGACCAGATTTTCTCGATGTTGTAGAAGGCCCGCACTTCGGGGCGGAACAGGTGAATGATCACGTCGCCGGCGTCGATCAGCACCCAGTCGCAATGCGGCAGGCCCTCGACGCGAGCCTTGCCGACGCCGGCGTCCTTCAAGGCGCGCAGCAGGTGGTCGGCCATGGCGCCGACGTGACGGTGCGAGCGGCCCGACGCCACGATGAGGCTGTCGGCGACCGAGCTCTTGTCCTTCAGGTCGATGTGCACAACGTCCTGCGCCTTGTCGTCGTCGAGACGGGCGAGGATCAGAGGTTCCAGGCGTTCGGCCGGCAGGGTCCGGCTCTTACTGGGAACCTCGGAAGCGGCCTTGTCGGCGCTCGCTTCATGCGCCAGGGGCGCGGGGTCGTTACTCAGCGGATTGCTCCAGTGCGTTTACGCGAAGAGCAGGCATAGCACGAAAACCCCGCCCCGTCAGGGGTCGAATCAGCCGCCCTTGCGCGACCGCTCGCGCAGCGCCGTCGAAGAAGCGAAGTTCAGGGGTCCGGTGAGGTAGACCCAGGCCGGTGGCCGGTGCGTGGCGAGCCCCCCGGCGGCGTCCGCGGGGATGCGGGCATGGGCGAAACGGCGGGCGGCCGGCGAGGTTCGCGACTTCAGCGCCGCCCAGGGGCGCGAGACCACGGCGACGGGCATGGTCCGCATGATCTGGGTCCAGCCGCGCCAGCGGTGGAAGGTCGCCAGGCTGTCGGCCCCCATGATCCAGACGAAATGCACCCCCGGATAGCGGGCCTTGAGGATGCGCAGGGTGTCGATGGTGTAGCGGCTGCCGACCCGGCTCTCGACGTCGGAGACCACCATGCACGGCCCCCCGGCGCGGGTCCGCACGGCGGCGAGGCGGTCGGCCAGGCCGGCGGTCTCGTGCGACGGCTTTAAGGGATTCTGCGGCGAGACCAGCCAGATCACCCGGTCGAGACCCAGGCGGGTCAGGGCCGTCTCGGCGACATGCAGGTGACCTTCGTGGACCGGATTGAACGAGCCGCCGTAAAGGCCCACGCGCATCCCCGGCGCCAGGGCGAAGCCTGTGCGCAGGGCGCCGGGCCGGCCCGCCTCAGGGACGAGTCTGGCCGGTCCCGCGAACCACATACTTGAAGGTCGTCAGTTGTTCGGCCCCCACCGGGCCGCGGGCATGAAGCTTGTCGGTGGCGATGCCGATCTCGGCGCCGAAACCGAATTCGCCGCCGTCGGCGAACTGGGTCGAGGCGTTGACCAGCACGATGGCGCTGTCGACCAGGGCGACGAAGCGCTCGGCGGCCTCAGCGTCCTCGGTGACGATGGCGTCGGTGTGGCCCGAGCCGTAGCGGGCGATGTGGGCGGCGGCGCCCTCCACCCCGTCGACCACGGCCACCGAGATGATCGGCTCCAGGTATTCGGTCGTCCAGTCGTCCTCGACCGCCTCGGCCATGCCCGGAGCGATGGCGCGGGCGGCGGCGTCGCCGCGCAGTTCGCAGCCGCCGTTCGCCAGGCCCTCGGCCAGCAGGGGCAGCAAGGTCTTGGCCGCCGCCTTGTCGACCAGCAGGGTCTCAGCGGCCCCGCAGACGGAGACGCGGCGCAGCTTGGCGTTGATGACGATGTCGCGCGCCTTGACCGGGTCGGCGGCGGCGTGGACGAACACGTGGTTCAGCCCTTCGAGATGGCCCAGCACCGGCGCGCGCGCCTCCGCCTGCACCCGGGCGACCAGGCTCTTGCCGCCGCGCGGGATGATCAGGTCGACGTTGCGGTCCAGCCCCGCCAGGATCATGCCCACCGCCGCCCGGTCGGTGGTTCCGACCACCTGCACGCAGGTGGCCGGCAGCCCGGCCTCGGCCAGGCCCTCGGCGATGGCGGCGTAGATGGCCAGGTTCGAGCGGATGCACTCCGAGCCGCCGCGCAGGATGGCGGCGTTGCCGGAGCGCACGCAGAGCGCGGCGGCGTCGGCCGTCACGTTCGGACGGCTCTCGTAGATGATGGCCACCACGCCGATGGGCGTGCGCACCCGGGCGATGTCCAGGCCGTTGGGCCGGGTCCAGCGGGCGATTTCGCCGCCGACGGGGTCGGGAATCTCGGCCACCTCGTCGATGGCCTTGGCCAGGGCGGCGACACGCTCGGGGTTGAGCAGGCCGCGCTCCAGCATCGGGCCGCTGATCCCCTTGGCGGCGGCCTCCTCCATGTCGCGGGCGTTGGCGGCCAGGATCGCCTCGGCGTGGCGCGGAATGGCGCGAGCCATGGCGCGGATCGCGGCGGTGCGTTGCTCCGCCGTCGCCGTGCGCAGGGCCGCGGCGCCGACGCGCGCCGCGCGGCCCAACTGCCCCATGCGGGCTTCCAGCGTCATATCAGCGTCATCCATTGTCTTCGCTCTAGACCGGAACCGGCCGGTCCGTGAAGGCCAGATCGTCGGCGTGAACGACTGGACCCTCGGTGTAGCCGAGCACCGGCTCGATGGAGGCGGACTTCAGGCCGACGATCTTCTGGGCGTCATCGGCGTCGTAGCGCACCAGCCCACGGGCGATCTCGCGGCCGGCCAGGTCGCGGATGACCACCGCGTCGCCCTTTTCGAAACGCCCTTCGACGCCCGTCATCCCCGCGGCGAGCAGGCTCTTGCCCTGGGCGAGCGCTATCGCCGCGCCGCTGTCGACACGCACCGCGCCTTGGGGATGCAGCGCGCCGGCGATCCAGGCCTTGTAGGCGGCCGTGGCCGAGGTCGAGGGTTCGAACACGGTGGCGCGGGCGCCGTCCTCCACTTCCCAAAGCGGCGATGGCCGGGCGCCGAGGGTGATGATGGTGGCGCAGCCGGCGGCGCCCGCCATGCGGGCGGCGATCAGCTTGGTGGCCATGCCGCCAGTGCCGACCCCCGCGCCGGCGTTCGCGCCACCGGCCATGGCCTCGATCTCCTCGGTGATGCGTCCCACGCGCGGCAGGTGGCGGGCCGCGGGGTCGCGTCGCGGGTCGGCGGTGTAGAGGCCGTCGATGTCACTGAGCAGCACCAGGGCCTCGGCGCCGATCATCTGGGCCACGCGGGCGGCCAGCCGGTCGTTGTCGCCGTAGCGGATTTCCTCGGTGACCACCGTGTCGTTCTCGTTGATCACCGGCACGACATTGAGCCCGAGCAGGGTTTCGAGCGTGGCGCGGCCGTTCAGCCAGCGACGGCGCACCTCGGTGTCGTCGCGGGTCAGCAGAATCTGGGCGCAGACCACGCCGTGCGGCTCGAACGCCTCCTCCCAGACGCGCATCAGCAGGGACTGGCCGGCGGCGGCCGCCGCCTGCTTTTCCGGCAGGGTGCTCGGGCGGCGGGCGAGGCCCAGTCGCTTACGGCCAAGCGCCCCAGCCCCGGAGGACACGACCAGCACCGACTGGCCCCGCGCGCGCAGGCGCGCCACGTCGGCGGCGAAGTCGGCGAGCCAGGCGCGGTTGGGCGCACCCGTATGAGGGTCCACCACCAGGGCGGACCCCACCTTGACGACGATGCGCCGGGCGGCGGCGAGTTCGCGGCCTCCGGGGCCGCCCGCGACGATGCTCATGGCCGCCATCCGCCGGGGGTGGGCGCTTCATCCTCGTCGTCGTCCTCGACGGGCGCCAGGCCGCGGGCCTCCCGCACCAGCCTGGCCGCGCGGCGCAGCACGTCGCGCACGCCCTCGCCGGAGACGCCGGAGATCAGATAGGGCTTCACGCCCGAGGCGGCCTCCAGCTCCGCCGCCTTCTCGGCGCGGGTCTCGTCGTCGAGCGCGTCGATCTTGTTCAGCGCCAGCAGCTCGGGCTTGTCGGCCAGGCCCTCGTCATAGGCCTCCAGCTCGCCTCGGATGGTGGCGTAGGCGCCGGCCACATCCTCCTGGGTCGCATCGACCAGGTGGATCAGCACGGCGGTGCGCTCCACGTGACCGAGGAAGCGGGTGCCCAGGCCCGCCCCTTCTGAGGCGCCCTCGATCAGGCCGGGGATGTCGGCCAGGACGAAACGCTCGCCCTGCGACAGGTCGACGACCCCGAGATTGGGGGTCAGGGTCGTAAACGGATAGTCGGCGATCTTCGGCTTGGCGGCCGAGGCGGCGGCCAGGAAGGTCGACTTGCCGGCGTTGGGCAGGCCGACCAGGCCGGCGTCGGCGATCAGTTTCAGCCGCAGCCAGATCCAGCGCTCCTCGCCGGGCTGGCCGGGATTGGCGTGCTTAGGCGCCTGATTGATCGGCCCCTTGAAGCGGTCGTTGCCCCAGCCGCCGTTGCCGCCCTGGGCCAGCAGCACGCGCATCCCCGGCTCGTCGAGGTCGTAGAGCAGCTCCTCGCGCTCTTCGTCGAGAATCTGGGTGCCGACCGGCACCTTCAGCACCACGTCGTCGCCGGCCGCGCCGTGGCGGTTGCGGCCCATGCCGTGCACGCCGGTGCCGGCCTTGAAGTGCTGCTGGTAGCGGTAGTCGATCAGGGTGTTCAGCCCCTCGACCGCCTCGATCCACACGTCGCCGCCCTTGCCGCCGTCGCCGCCGTCCGGACCGCCGTACTCGATATACTTCTCCCGCCGGAACGAGACGGACCCGCCGCCGCCGTCGCCGGAGCGGACGTAGATCTTGCATTGGTCGAGAAACTTCATGGCGGGCTTCTTTTGGCCCAGCTTCGTTCGGGCCGACACAAAAATATCAGGAAAGGGCGGGCGGGATCGCGCGGATCCCGCCCATTGTGGCTTGTCTAGGCCAGCCAGACCATCATGCGGGTAGCCGCCGGCTCGCCGCGCGCCACGCTTGGGCGCAGGGCGACGTCGCCGGTGTAGAGGAAGCCGGCCTTGCACAGCACCGCCCCCGACGAGGGGTTGTCGGAGAAGTGGCCGGCCATGACCATGCGCTTGCCCCAATCGTGGCCCGCCCAGCTAAGCGCGCCGAGCGCCGCCTCGGTGGCGTAGCCCTGGTTCCACCACGGCTTGCCGATCCAGTAGCCGAGCTCGAGCGGCTGGCCCGGCGCCGTGAAGAAGCCGGTCACCCCGATCAGGCCTTCGCCCTGGAGGTCGACGGCGAAGGTGGCCTCGGTCTCAAGGTTCTGATGTTCCGCGCGCTGCACGAAGGCTTCGGCGTCGCCCATCGCATAGGGATGCGGCAGGCGCGTGGTCATGCGGGCGACCTCGTAGTCGCTGGCGTAGCTGGCAATGCGGCCGATATCGCCCTTGGCCAGGGGCCGCAGCTTCAGCCGACGGGTTTCGATGGTGGGCCGCGCCTCGATCGAGCACATGGTCCGCCTCCCTCTGTTTTTTCGACCGGGCCCTCCCAAGCGGGGAAGGGATGCGCCGCGATCGTGGCCCTCGTGGGCCGGTTTTGTAACAGGGGCTCGACAACGAAAAACGGGGAGCCCGGCGTTCCGGACTCCCCGCTTGGGATGGTCTGTCCGGATCGCCTTAACGGGACGATCCGGAGAGCATTCTCTGGATCGCCTACTCGGCGGCCATCGGCGCGTCGGCCGGGACCACGGTCACGTAGGTGCGGTTGAGCTTCTTGGTCACGAACTTCACCGCGCCGGTTTCCAGCGCGAAGAGGGTGTGATCCTTGCCCATGCCGACGTTCACGCCCGGCCAGAACTTGGTGCCGCGTTGACGCACGAGGATGTTGCCGGCGAGCACAGCTTCGCCGCCGAACTTCTTCACGCCCAGGCGCTGGCCGGCCGAGTCACGACCGTTACGCGAGGAACCGCCGGATTTCTTGTGAGCCATTGTGCTCTCCTAACTCTACTGACGGCGGGCCCTTAGGCTTCGCCGCCGGTGTCCTTCTTGGCCTTCGGGGCGGCGGCCTTCTTCGGCGCAGCCTTTTTGGCCGGGGCGGCTTCGACCGGGGCGGCGTCGGCGTGTTCGACGACGGCGGCCTCGACCTTCGGGCTCGACTTCTTGGCCTTGGTCACCACCGGGGTGGCTTCCACGCCGGCCGGGGTCGCGGCGGCGTCCGCCTTCACCAGCTTGGCGAGGTTGCGGGCGCGCAGGTCCAGCTCGGCCTTGGTGGTCAGGTCAACCGTACCGTCCCACTTGGTTTCCTTGCCGCCGACGGTCAGGCCGGTGACGCGCAGCACGCTCTCGAGCTGGCGGTGACCCTTGGTGCGGCGATAGCCCTGGCGGCGGATCTTCTTGAAGATCTTAACCTTCTCACCCTTGCGGGTTTCGACCAGGGTGGCGGCCACGGAGGCGCCGGCCACGGTCGGGGCGCCGACGGTCACGTCCGCGCCGTCGCCCAGGAGAAGAACCTCGCCGAAGGCGACTTCCGCGCCGGGTTCGCCATCCAGCTTTTCGACCACAAGCAGGTCGCCCGGTTGAACCCGGTACTGCTTGCCGCCGGTCTTGATCACCGCGTACATCGTGGTCGCGCCTTGAATTCTGAAATCGCAAAAATGAGTGCGCCCGCGAGCCGGACCCGCGGGCGAGGGCCGGTCTTATACAGCCCAAACTCTCCAAGTCAACGCGGGGCGGGGCCAAAACCGCACTGAAACCCGAGTCGAAACCGAGGCTTGCCGCCGCGCGCGCGCGTCATCCCCAGAATCCGTCGGCGCCGGGCTAGCTTGTTATAGCATAACACTCTACATGCGCTTCATGCTCGCCGCTCCTCCCGCGCTCCTGTCCCTCGCCGCCGCCGGCTTCGTGGTCGCCTTCCTGCACGCGGCCCTGCCGACGCACTGGCTGCCTTTCGTTCTGGTGTCGCGCGCCCGCGGGTGGAGCCGGGCCCGCACCCTGGCGGTCGCGGCTTTCGCGGGTCTGGGCCACGTGGCCTGCACTGTGCTGCTGGGCGCGGGCGTACTCGCGGCCGGCATGGTCGTCGCGCCCTGGCTGGGTCACGGCCTGCACTGGATCGCTGGCGGCCTGCTGGTCGCGCTCGGCCTCTGGCAATTGACGGGCCACGCCCACGGCGGCGAGCCGCGCCGCTACCGCTCCGACGCGGCGGCCGTGGCCGGCCTGTTTCTCCTGCTGGCGGTCAGCCCCTGCGAGGCCTTCCTGCCGCTCTATCTCGCCAACGTCGGCGAAGGCTGGGGCGCCTTCGCCCTCCTCTCCGCCGTGCTGTTGATCGCCACCACGGCGGGCATGACGCTGTTCACCGCTCTCAGCCTCGCCGGGGCCTCGCGGCTGAAGCTCGACTGGCTGGCGCGGCGCGAGCCGGCCATCCTGGGCGGGGTGATGTGCGCCCTCGGCGTGGCGATGATCGCAGTTGAACTCTAAAGCGCGACCGCCAAAGGCGGCCGCCGGTTTTGGCGCCCGTCGCGCACCAAACAAAAGTGAACTCTAGGATTCTGCGAGCGCTCTCTTAAATAGCCGCCATGGCTCTCGACACCGCTCCCGCCGCCTCGGCGAAAACGCCCGTCACCGTGCTCACCGGCTACCTCGGCGCCGGCAAGACCACCCTGCTCAACCGCATCCTCAGCGAGGACCACGGCAAGCGCTACGCCGTGATCGTCAACGAGTTCGGCGAGGTGGGCATCGACAACGACCTCATCGTCGGCGCCGACGAGGAAGTCTTCGAAATGAACAACGGCTGCGTCTGCTGCACGGTGCGCGGCGACCTGATCCGGGTGCTCTCGGGCCTGATGAAGCGCCAGGGCTCCAAGGGCGCGTTCGACGCGATCATCGTCGAGACCACGGGCCTGGCCGATCCCGGTCCGGTGGCCCAGACCTTCTTCGTCGACCAGGACGTCGCCGACCGCACGCGGCTGGACAGCGTCACCGCCGTGGTCGACGCCAAGCACATTCTGCTGCGCCTCACGGACAGCAAGGAGGCGGTCGAGCAGATCGCTTTCGCCGACCAGATCGTGCTGAACAAGACCGACCTCGTGACCCCGGCCGAGCTGGCCCAGGTCGAGGCCCGCATCCGCCGGATCAACCCGCTGGCGCCGATCCACCGCGCCCAGCGCTCGAACGTGCCGCTCGAAACCGTGCTCGGCCGCGGCGGCTTCGACCTCGACCACATAGTCAGCCTGGAGCCGGCCTTCCTGAACCCGGCCCACGGCGAGGAAGGCCACGTGCACGACGAGCATTGCGGCCACGAACACCATGACCACGATCACGACCACGCTCACGACGACCACCATCACCACGGCGCGGGCGGCCATGACCATGGCGATGACGTGAAGGGCGTGGCCCTGACCCTCGACCGGCCGATCGACGGCCGCAAGATCACCCAGTGGCTGGACGCGCTGCTGCAGCAGCAGGGCCCGGACATCCTGCGCGCCAAGGGCATCATCGACGTGGCCGGCGAGTCCAAGCGTCTGGTCTTCCAGGCCGTGCATATGATCCTGGAAGGCGACCTGCAGCGCGAATGGCGCGACGACGAGAAGCGCTACAGCCGCATGGTCTTCATCGGCCGCAACCTCGACGAGGCGGCCCTGCGCCAAGGCTTCGAGGCCTGCGCGGCGTAGACCCCAACGCGGTTCATCCCGACGAAAGTCGGGACCCAGGCTTTTTCTGACAGCCACGAGCACATGAAAAAGGCCGCAGGGGCGAACCCGGCGGCCTTTTGCATTTCGATAAAACTCCTGGGTCCCGACTTTCGTCGGGATGAACCCAGAACAGAGATCGACCCCAGAAACAGAAAAGCCCCGGCGTCTCGGACGCCGGGGCTTGCCCGTTCTCCAGCAGCGCTCGGAAGCGCTTAGGAGATGTCTTCGTTGATCAGGCCGACCTTGTAGAAGCCGTCGGTCTGCAGTTGGTTCACCACGGTCATGAAGTCGTTGTAGGTCACGTCCGCGTCGGCGCGGATCATGACGCGCTCTTCCGTGGCCGGGCCGGTCATTTCCGGGTTGTTCTGCTTCATGCGGGCTTCCAGGTCGACCGCCAGGCGATCAAGCTGGGTCTGGGTGTCCGCGATATAGATGCCGCCGTCCTTCTGGATCGAGATGAAGGTCGGCTCCACCGGCTTCGCATCCGGGGGCGGCGGGGTCGCCGGCGGCAGGTCGAGCTTGATCGACACGGTCGCCATCGGAACCGCGACCATGAAGATGATCAGCAGCACGAGGAGGATGTCGACGAAAGGCGTGACGTTAATCTCGGAGTTCTGCCCGAGCGAGTACTTGGATCCGCCACTACCGGCGAGTTTCGCGGCCATCGACCACCTTCTCCCAAACGCCCGCCAAACGAGCGGGCTTGTCATTGCTCGGCGGAACCAATGCCGCGTCCGGAGACGTAAGTCAAAGCCTAAGGCAGGTCATTTCCGCGCTTCCCGCACCAAGCGAACGAATCCGCCGTCGTGCTGGCGAAATCGGCGCCGCGACGCTATTTCGCGCCCATGCCTGACCTCTCCGACGCCCCTGCCGCCGTTTTCGACGCCTTCGTCACCGCCGCCCTGTTCGATTCCGCCGGCCGCGCGCTGTTCGCCCTCGGCGACGGGCGGGTGATGATCGAGGCCGGAGAGGGCTTCGAGGCCAAGGTCGCGCACGACGGCGCGGTGCTGGCCGCCGCCGCCCATCCGAGCGGCGACGGCGTCGTCACCGGCGGCGACGACGGCCGCCTGGTCTGGACCCGCGCCGGCGCCGCGCCGCAAGTCCTGGCCGAGGCCCCGGGCCGATGGATCGACGTGGTCGCCGCCAGCGCGGCTTCCGGCCTGATCGCTTTCGCCGCCGGACGCGAGGCCCGGGTTCTGGACGTCGCCGATCCCGCCTTCAGCCGCGCGTTCCAGCACGAGAAATCCGTCGCCGGCCTCGCCTTCGACGCCAAGGGCCGCCGCCTCGCCGCCGCCACCTATGGCGGGGCCTGGCTGTGGTTCGCGCGCATCGCCGAACAGAAGCCGCAGATCATGAAGTGGGCCGGCAGCCACGCCGCCGTCGCCTGGAGCCCGGACGGCAGGTTCCTGATCAGCGCCATGCAGGAAAACCAGCTGCACGGCTGGCGCATGGCCGACGGCAAGGACATGCGGATGGGCGGCTATCCCGCCAAGCCCCGCAGCCTAGCCTTCGCCCAGAAGGGCGCCGCCCTGGTCACCTCCGGCTCGCACGGGGCGGTGATCTGGCCGTTCGTGGGCGCCAACGGCCCGATGGGCAAGGAAGCCGCCGAGATCGGCCACCGCGAGGACAGCCTAGTCACCCAGGTGGCGAGCCTCGCCGCCGAAGGCCTGATCGCCGCCGGTCTCTCCGACGGCGGAGTGTGGGCCGCCAGGCTCGGCGGGCTGAAGCAGGCCAATCTGCGCGGCAAGGGCGCGGCGCCGATCAGCGCCCTGGCGCTCTCGGCCGACGGCGCCCGCGTGGCCTTCGGCGACGAGGCCGGCGCCGCCGGCGTCTTCACCATCCCGACGCTTTGACGCCCAACGCCCGCCGTCTAAGCTTCACCCCATGCCGGGCAAGTCGAAAGCCAAGCCGAGCCGCCGCAGCGCGCCCCGCACGGGAAAGCGTGGCGGCTTCTGGGGCCATGTGCGCCGGGCCGCGCTCGCCTGCCTGATCGTGGCCATTGTCGCGCCAATCGGCGGGGTGATCGTCTACCGCTTCCTGCCGCCGCCGATGACCTTCCTGATGGTGCAGCGCCTGTTCGAGGGGCGCGGCCTCGATCATCGCTGGCGGCCGATCCGCAAGATCTCGCCAGCCCTCACCCGCGCGGTCATCGCCGCCGAGGATTCCCAGTTCTGCGAGCACCACGGCTTCGACTTCGACGCCATGCAGAAGGCCATGGCCAACAACGAGAAGCGGCCCACCCGCATCCGCGGCGGTTCGACCATCAGCCAGCAGACCGCCAAGAACGTCTTCCTGTGGCCCGATCGCTCCTACGTGCGCAAAGGCCTGGAGGCCTATTTCACGGCGCTGATCGAGGTGATCTGGGGTAAGCGCCGGATCATGGAGGTCTACCTCAACAGCGTCGAATGGGGCCCCGGCGTCTATGGGGCCGAAGCCGCCTCCAGGAAGTGGTTCGGCGTCTCGGCCGAAAAGCTCAGCGCAACCCAGGCCTCGCGCCTGGCCGCCATCCTGCCGAGCCCTCTGAAATGGAAGGCGGCCGACAGCGGCCCCTATGTCCGCCGCCGCTCCAGCCGCATCAACGCCGCCAGCGGCACGGTCCGCCGCGACGGTCTCGCGGACTGCGTGCTCTGAGACCGACGGCGCTTGATGACGCCACGTCACCGGCGTCATAAGCGGCCCATGCCCAGCTCCGCCGACTTCGCCAGCCTGCAGGACATCCTCCGCCTCGAACAGATCGAGGTGAACCTGTTCCGGGGGATTTCGCCCGACGACGGCTATCCGCGCATCTTCGGCGGCCTGGTGATCGCCCAGGCCCTGCTGGCCGCCTACGAGACCGTGCCGGCCGACCGCGTCTGCCACTCGTTGCACTGCTATTTCATCCGCCCGGGCGATGTGACGGCGCCGGTGCTCTATCAGGTCGACCGGGCCCGCGACGGCGGCAGCTTCACCACCCGCCGGGTCACCGCCATCCAGCACGGCGAGCAAATCTTCAACTTCGCCGCCTCCTTCCAGGCCGCCGAAGACGGGCCCGAGCACCAGTTCGACGCCCCGACGGTCCCCGAGGCGGACAGCCTGCCCACCGAGGCCGAGCTCCTGAAAGGTCTCGGCGACAAGGTCCCGCCGCAGGTGATGCGGGTCACAGATCGCCCGTGGCGCATCGAGGTGCGCTGGGTCGATCCGCCGACCCTGGTCAATCCCGGCCCCAAGCCGGCCCGCAAGGAAGTGTGGATGCGGGCCAAGGAGCCGGTTCCGGACAACATCCGCCTGCAGCAGGCCACCCTCGCCTACGCCTCGGACCTCACCTTCATGGAGACGGCCCTGCGCGTGCACGGGCTGAACTTCTGGACGCCGGGCCTGCAGCCGGCCAGCCTCGACCACGCCATCTGGTTCCACCGCCCGGTGGATTTCAACGACTGGGTGCTGTTCGCCCAGGACAGCCCCTCGACCTCCGAGAGCCGCGGCCTGGTGCGCGGCGAGATGTTCCGCCGCGACGGAACCCTGGTCGCCTCCATGGCGCAGGAAGCCCTGATGCGGGTCCGCGCGCCCAGGACCTAGAAACCCGCCGCGATCTCGACGCCCTGCGGCCAGAGGATCACGGCGGCGGTCACTCCGGCCGAAGCGGCGGCCATGGCGAGAACGCCGAGGACGACTGCGATACGGTGGGCGAGGCGGGGCATGGCGACCAGCGGCTGAAGTGACGAAGGGGACGTTCGTCAAATCGCACGCCCCCGGTTCGTTCCCCAGTTAAGCCTGCGTCATGACCCTTTTGTCATGACGGCGTTCACCGAAACTTGTCAGCTGACGGAAGCCGTCAGTCGGCCTCGACGTCGCGGCCTTCGTTGGGATCGGCCTCGATCTCGCCGGGCGGGTCGGCGATCACCCTGCGCTCGGCGATACGCACCTCGGGCACGACCTGGCGGGTGAACGGCAGATAGAAGGTGGGGCCGCCGCGCGGCGGCTCGATTTCCAGCAGATCGCCGGAGCCGAAGTTGGGCACGGCCTTGATGCGGCCGAGCGGGTTGCCGGTGAGGTCCTCGACGGCGAGGCCGATCAGGTCGGTGAGGTAGAACTCGTCCTCATCCGGCTCCGGCAGGGCCTCGCGCGGGATGTAGAGGCGCAGACCGCGCAGGGCGTCGGCGGCCTCCTTGCTCTCGATCCCGGCGCAGCGGGCGACGACGCCGTCCTTGGCCGCGCGGGCGGAAAGCAGCGTGAGGGCGGGCGAGCCGTCCTCACGCAGCAGGGTCTTGTAGTGGGCGAGCGCCAGCGGCTCGGCGGTGTAGGTCGAGAGGCGCACCTCCCCCTTCACCCCGAAACCGCCGGCCACCCGGCCGACCAGGATAAGCCGGCCGGTAATCGCAGTTAGCCTTCGGCCGGCTCTTCCGAGCCTTCAGCCACGCCGTCGGCCTGCGGGTCGGCCGAGGCTTCGGCTTCCACCGGGGCTTCGGCGGCGGCTTCGACCGGCGCTTCTTCGGCGACGGGTTCCGGCTCCGGCGGAGCAGCGGCGGCGGCCGCGGCGGCTTCAGCGGCGGCGGCCTTGGCGGCGGCTTCCGCCTCGGCGCGGTCAGCGTCGCGCTGAGCGCGCTCGGCCAGGCGCTCTTGCGCCTTCTTGCCCGGCTTGGCCTTGTTGGGGTTGTTGCCGTGGGCCCATTGGCCGACGCCTTCGGCGGCCAGGAAGCGGGCGACGCGGTCGGTCGGCTGGGCGCCCTTGGCGATCCAGGCCTGGATGCTTTCCAGCTTCAGGGTGACGCGCGGCGTCGGACCGTCCTTGGGCAGCAGCGGGTTATAGGAGCCCACCTTCTCGATGAAGCGGCCATCGCGCGGCGAGTGGCTGTCGGCGACGACGATCGAGTAGTAGGGGCGCTTCTTGGCGCCGCCGCGGGCGAGGCGGATCTTCAGCATTTCAGGTCTCTCAGTTCTCTAGGAGTCGTTCTTGAAAGGGGTTGGGCTTATTTCTTGAACGGGTTGAAGCCCGGCGGCAGGCCGCCGCCGAGGCCGGGAAGTTTCGAAAGGTCGGGCGCGCCGGGACCGCCGCCGCCGAGTTGCTGGGCCATCTTCTGCAGCTCGTCCTGGCTGGGCGCCTTGCCGCCGCCGAGCGCCTTCAGCGGATTGCCGCCGGGCATGGGCATGCCCATCTGGCGGGCCATCTGGGCCAGGCCCTTGCCGCCGTTCTTGCTCATCGACTTGAAGACGTCCGCCATCTGGCGGTGCTGTTTCAGCAGCCGATTGACCTCGGCCACGTCGACGCCGGCGCCGGCCGCGATGCGGCGCTTGCGTGAAGCGGCCAGCACATCGGGCTTCTTGCGTTCCAGCTTGGTCATCGACGAGATGATCGCCTGCTGGCGGCGGAAGACGCGGTCGTCGACGCCGCTCTCGGCGATCTGCTTCTTCACCTTCTGCACGCCGGGCAGCAGGCCCATGATGCCTTCCATGCCGCCCATCTTCTGCATCTGGGACAGCTGGGCCGCGAGGTCGTCGAGGTCGAACTGACCCTTGGCCAGCTTGCGGGCCATGCGTTCGGCGTCGGCCTTGTCGAAGTCGGCGGCGGCCTTTTCGACCAGGGCCACCACGTCGCCCTGACCGAGGATGCGGCCGGCCACGCGGCGGGCGTCGAACACGTCCAGCGCATCGATCTTTTCGCCGGCCCCGAGGAACTTGATCGGCAGGCCGGTGACGTGGCGCATCGACAGCGCCGCGCCGCCCCGACCGTCGCCGTCCGCGCGGGTCAGGATCAGGCCGGTGAGCGGCAGACGCTCGTGGAAGGCCTTGGCGGTGCGCACCGCGTCCTGGCCGGTCAGGCTGTCGGCGACCAGCAGGGTCTCGGAGGGGTTGGACAGGCGGGCGATCTCGGCCGCCTCGCTCATCATCGCCTCGTCCAGCGTGGTGCGGCCGGCGGTGTCGAGGATCAGGACGTCGTAGCCGCCCAGGCGGGCCGCGCTCATCGCCCGGCGTGTGATGTCTGGCGCGCTCTGCCCGGCGACGATCGGCAGGCTGTCGACCTCGGCCAGCTTGGCCAGCATCGCCAGCTGCTCCATGGCGGCCGGACGACGGGTGTCCAGCGAGGCCAGCATCACCTTTTTGCGCTCGGTCTTGCCGAGGCGAAGGGCCAGCTTGCCGGCCGTGGTCGTCTTGCCCGAGCCCTGCAGGCCGGCCATCAGGATCACGGTCGGCGGGTTGAGCGAGAGGTTCAGGCCTTCCGGCTGCTCGCCGCCCAGCATGTCGACCAGGCCGTCATAGACGATCTTGACCACCTGCTCGGACGGCTTGACCGAGCGGATCACCGTCTCGCCGGTGGCCAATTCCTTGGCCTTGGCGACGAAGTCCTTCACCACCGGAAGGGCGACGTCGGCCTCCAGCAGGGCGATGCGGACTTCGCGCAGCGCCTCGTCGATGTCGGCGGCCGACAGCACGCCGCGACCGCCGAGGCGGTCGAAGACGGACGAGAGGCGATCACCAAGCGCTTCGAACATTCGAGGCGTGAACCTTCAAAACCGAGGACGCAAACGCAGCCAGCCCCCGTGGACGATCACGTCGACGGGGGTCCTCGCCGACCTCAGGCCCGCCGGATCGTCCCGGAGGCTTTCGTGTCGGTGGAGGGCGCTGGCTGATGCTGCGCCGGAAAGGCGGGCTCTATAGCGGAAACGGCGAGACGAATCAAAGGGCGGGTTCGCGCCGCCCCTAACCCTCCAGCGGCACCGTGATCTGCGCGCCCGCAGCCTGCAGCCGGTCGAGCACCCCGTTGCGGCGCTGCAGCTGGCTGAGGTCGATGATCACCACCGTCTTGCCGGGGGTCCTCAGCGCCTGCAGCAGGGTGGCGGTCGACTCCGCCACCGCTCGCTCGCGCAGGGCCTGGCCGCCGCCGACCTGGCCAAGACAACTCTCGTAGGCCTGGGCCGGATAGTTGCGGCGCACGCCGGCCAGATCGCCCACCGCCCAAGCCTTGCCCAGCTCGCCCGGGCGGGCGCCTTCGAAGGTCACCTGATTGAGGAAGGCGCGCAGGCAGTTGATCTGCTGGGCCGGGTTGAGATCGCCCGCCGCCTTCATCAGGGCGCTGATCGGCAGTTCGGCCATCGGCTTGACCGGCACCTTCATCGCCTGGGCGATATCCTCCACCTGGCTGGCGGGCTTGGCTTCGGAGACGCCCTGGGCGGCGCGGAAGTCGGAAAGCAGCAGGGCGCCGGCCACCGCCGGTTTCCACTTGGCGTAGCGGTCGGCCTTCACCTTGGCCTGGCGGCGGGTTTCGACCACGCGCTCGCGCAGGTCGGGCGGAATGTCGCGCTCCAGATTGCCGCGGAAGGTGCGCACGCGGAAGGCGTCGCGGGCGAGAAACGCCGCCACCCCGCCGACGCCGACCTTGCCCTCCACGGGCGTCAGCAGCATCCGCGCCCCGGTCAGGGCGCGGCGCACGCGTGTTTGGTCCCACTTCTGCTGGTGATGGATGGGCGTCACCGAGCCGAGGATGATCACCTCGCTGTCGCCCATCTTGGCGCGCCACATGGCCGGGCCCAGCGGCCGGCCGATCACCTCCAGCGCCTCGATCACCGTGCTGCCGCCGGACTGCTCGGCGAGATCGGTCGCGGTCGCGGGCGAGGCGGGCGGAGGCGTCTGCGATCCGGCGGGGACGCTGGCGACGAGCGCCGCCGCCAGGCTCCAGACGAAGGCGGATCGCAGCCGTCGCATGCGGGCGTTTCCTTCCATGCCGCCACTCTAGGATCGGCGGGCGGCAAGGTCACGCCGGCTCGGGGCGGTTTGATGACAATCGCGGCGGAAGCGCGCTAAAGCCGGGGCATGTCGATCGGCCTCTTCGATTCCGGCGTCGGCGGCCTCTCGGTCGCCCGCGCCCTGGTGGACCGCCTCCCGGACGCGGACTTCGTCTACCTCGCCGACCAGGCCAACGCCCCCTACGGCGGCCGCCCCGGCGAGGAGGTGGTCGATCTCACCCGCGCCGGCTGCGAGCGGCTGTTCGATGAAGGCGCCGGCCTGGTGGTCCTCGCCTGCAACACCGCCAGCGCCATCGCCTTGCGCCGCCTGCAGCAGACCTGGCTGCCCGGCCATCGCAAGGCGCTCGGCCGGCCGGTCAATGTACTGGGCATCATCGTGCCGACCATCGAGGCCGCCACCGGCCTGCCCTGGGAACACGAGGCGGAGCGGCGCGGCGACAAGGTCGAGGCGCTCGACATCCTCGGCGTGTTCTCGACCCCCGGCACGGCGGCCAGCCGGGTCTATGAGATCGAGATCGACAAGCGCCGGCAGGACGTGGCGGTGTTTTCCGAACCCTGCCCCAACCTCGCCCGCCTGATCGAGAGCGGCGCCGAGCGCGCCCTGCTGGCCGAGGAGATCGCCGGTCATGTCGAGGGCCTGCGCCGCCGCATCGGCCGCCATCCCGACCGCGCCATCCTCGGCTGCACCCACTATGAGATCGTCGCCGACCTGTTCGTGGCCGCCCTGCCCGAAGGCACGCCCCTGATCCACCAGCCGGCCGCCACGGCGGAGGCCCTCGGCCTCTATGCCGAGCGGCATCCGGAGCTGGATATCGGGACGGGCGGCGCCCGCCGTTTCCTCACCACGGGAACGCCGGGTCCGCAGAGCGCGCTCGTCGCGGAATTCTGGGGCGGGCCGGTAAGCTTCGAGGCGGCGTAAGTTCCCTTCCCCCTCGAAGGGGGAAGGGCCAGGGTTGGGGGTGTCGGCAGGGCCGGTCAGGACAGGATCGAGAGGCGGAGCCCAATAGCGTCTTCAAGGACATACACTGCACGCACCCTCACCCCTGCCCCTCTCCCTTCGAGGGAGAGGGACTTCAACTAAGGCCGCCCGCCCACCTTCTCCCACTCGGCCTCGAACCAGGGCGCCAGCCGCCGCAGCGCCTCCTCGACCTCCGGCGTCGAGACCGCGAAACTGAAACGCAGGAAGCGGCCGCCGTCGACGGGGTCGAAGTCGACGCCGGGGGCCGTCGCCACCCCGGTCTCGCGCAGCAGGCGCTCGCAGAAGCCCAGGCTGTCGTTCGTCAGCCCGCCGATGTCGGCATAGATGTAGAAGGCGCCGTCCGGCGGGGCGATGCGCCGCAGGCCGAGCGCCGGGAGGGCCTGCAGCAGCAGGGCGCGGTTGGCGCGATAGGTCTCCAAGTGGCCGTCGAGTTCCTCGCGGCTGTCCATCGCCACCAGGCCCGCGTGCTGCGCCAGCGACGGCGGGGTCAGGAACAGGGCGCCCATGACGTCGGAGGCGCGGTCGGCCTCGCGCGGCGGAACCACCATCCAGCCCAGCCGCCAGCCGGCCATCGAGTAGTATTTCGAGAAGCTGTTGATGACGACGGCCTCGGGCTCGAACTCCAGCATCGAGCGGGCCGGGTCGCCGTAGACCAGCCCGTGGTAGATTTCGTCGGAGATGATGCGGATGCCGCGCCGGCGGCAGACCTCGGCGAGGGCGGCCAGCTCCGGCCCAGGGATCACCGTTCCGGTCGGGTTGGCCGGGCTGGCGATCAGCACCGCATCCGGCGCCGGATCGAGCGCCTCAAGGGCGGCGGCCGAGAGCTGGAAGCCTTCGGCGGCGCCGCATTCGATCTCCAGAGCGTGCATGGAGAGGGCGCGGATGCAGTTGCGGTAGGCCACATAGCCGGGCCGGGCGATGGCGATGGTCGCCCCGGCGGCGAACAGGGTGGTCAGCGCCAGCACCAGGCCGGCGGAGGCGCCGTTGGTCAGGGTCACCCGCTCGGGCGCCACCTCGACGCCGTAGGTCTCGGCGTAGTGGCGGGCGATGCGTTCCTTCAGGGGCGCGCTTTCCCAATAGCCCATGGCCTCGCGATCGAGCACCTGATGCGCCAGGGCGACCGCCGCCTTCGGCGCGCCGGTCGATGGCTGGCCGAACTGCATGTGGATGACGCTGCGGCCGTCCGCCTGCAGCTGGTGGGCCAGGCGGTTGATGGCCATGGCGTGATAGGGGGCGACGGGTGTCGGCATGACCCCGACCTAAGCCCAAGCGCCGGCCGCGCCAAGGGCGCTGGCCGAAGGTCCCGTCGAAACCGGGAAGGTCTCCGCATCCCCTCCATCGACAGGGAGGGGACGCAGGACGACTCCTCGCCAGGGCGGCGCTAGGCGGCGGCGAGTTCGCCGCGCAACACGGCGCTGACGGCATTGACCGTCGCGGCGATGCGCAGGGCGGCCTGGATCTGCTGGGCGGCGACGCCGCGCTTCTTCAACTCTTCCTCGTGGCTGTCGAGGCACATGCCGCAGCCGTTGACGGCCGAAACGGCGGTGCACCACAGCTCGAAGTCGGTCTTGTCGACGCCCGGGTTGGCGATGATGTTCATCCGCAGCCGCGCCGGAAGGGTCCGGTACTCCTGGTTCTTCAGGAGGTGCAGGGCGCGGTAGTAGACGTTGTTCATGCCCATGATCGCCGCGGCCGCCTTGGCGGCGGTGGCGGCTTCATCGGACAGGCCGGCCGCCTTGGCCGCCGCCTCGATGGCCTTGACCACCGGCGGCACGCCCACGGCGTGGGCCGAGGCCAGGAACGCGCCCCACTTCTGCTGGTCGGTCAGCAGGGTCTCGCCGGCGAGCGACGACAGGTTGAGGCTGATATCCTTGGCGTAGGCGGGGATCGTCTCGCGCAGCGCGTCGAGCGACATGGGCGGGCTCCTGAATCAGAAGGAATGAATGTCCGGGGGCGCGGGGGGAGGGACCGGCCCCCGGACGACAAGACGACTTAAGCGGCTCTGGAGCGCTTAGGCGGCCTTGAGGGTGTCGCCGCCCACCGCGCGGTTGCAGGGGCAGAGTTCGTCGGTCTGCAGCGCGTCCACCACGCGCAGAGTGTCCTGCGGGGCGCGGCCAACGTTGAGGTTGGTCACATAGACGTGCTGCACGACGTTGTGCGGATCGACCACGAAGGTGGCGCGCAGGGCGACGCCTTCAGCCTCGTCAAGGATGCCGAGGGCGCGGGCGAACTTGCCGCCGTTGTCGGCGAACTGCCAGATCGGCAGGCTGGTCAGATCGGGGTGCTCACGGCGCCAGCCGAGCTTGGAGTGCTCGTTGTCGGTCGAGCCGCCGAGGACGACGGTGTCGCGGTCCTCGAAGTCCTTGGCGAGGGCGCCGAAGGCGGTGATTTCGGTCGGGCACACGAAGGTGAAGTCCTTCGGGTAGAAGAAGATGACCTTCCACTTGCCCGGAAAGCTTTCGCCGGTGACGGTTTCGAAGGCGCTTTCGCCGTTTTCTTCGTGCTTGTTGAACTTGGGCTTCACGCCCACGATCTTGAAATCGGGAAGCTTTTCGCCGACGCCGAGCATGTGTCTCTCCTTGAAGCGGGTAAGGCGGGCGCTGGGGCGGCGTCCGCTGCAGGGAGACAGATAGGCGCTCGGCCGCCTTACAGCCAATCGATAGTTTCTTGAAATTCGATAGAGCAGGCCTATATCGTCAACCATGCTCCTGCCCACCCTGCGCCAACTGCAATATCTGAAGCTGCTGGTCGAGCATGGCTCGTTCAGCCGCGCCGCCGAGGCCGCTCACGTCACCCAGCCGACCCTCTCGGCCGGCATCCAGGAGCTGGAGCGGGTGATCGGCGCCCCGGTGGTCGACCGCGCCCGCTCGGGCGTGATCCTCACCGCCGCCGGGCAGGAGGCGGCGAGCCGCGCCGAGGCCATCCTGGCCCAGGCCGAGGACCTGGTGCAGGCCGCCCGCGGGGCCGGCGAGCCCCTGGCCGGTCGCTTCCGCCTCGGCGTCATCCCGACCATCGCGCCCTTCCTGCTGCCCGAGGCCCTGCCGCAACTGCGTCGCCGCTTCCCCAAGCTGCGCCTGTTCCTGCGTGAGGATCTGACCAGCCGCCTGGTCTCGGCCCTGAAGGCGGGCGCCCTCGACGCCGCTCTCATCGCCCTGCCCTACGACCTCTCCGGCCTGCACTATGCTCACGTCTCCGACGACGAACTGCTGGCCGCCGTGCCCGCGGATCACCCGCTCGCCGACAGGAAGAAGATCGCCCCCGAGACCATGGAAGGCGACGACCTCATCCTTCTGGAAGACGGCCACTGCCTGCGCGAACACGCCCTGGCCGCCTGCGGCCTGGAGCCGCCCAAGGCCGGCGCCGACGAGAACTTCGCCGCCACCTCCCTGCCGACGCTGGTGCAGATGGTCGGCTCGGGCCTCGGGGTGTCGTTCCTGCCGGCCATGGCGGTGAAGGCGGGCCTGGCCGAGGCGGCTCACGTCGCCGTCCGCCCCCTGCAGGCCGATCACCCCAGCCGCGAGATCGTCGTCGCCTGGCGCGCCGGCTCCAGTCGGGGAGTCGAAGGCCGCCTGCTGGCCGAAACCCTGAGGGCCGCCTAACCGGCCTCGTCCTCCAGCCGGTGGATGTCGTCGTCCGACAGGCCGAAGTGGTGGCCGATCTCGTGCACCAGCACGTGAGAGATCAGCTCGCCGAGCGGCAGATCGCCACGCTCGGCCCATTCGTCGAGGATCGGCCGCCGATAGAGGAATACCATCGAGGCCTGGGGCGAGGGATCGAACACCGTGCGGCGCGAAAGGTCGACGCCCTGGTAGAGGCCCGTCAGTTCGAAGGCGTCCTCGATGCCGAGCGAGTCCAGCACCTCATCGGTCGCGAAGTCCTCGACGCGGAACAGCACATCGCCGGTCAGCTGGCGAAAGCCCTCCGGCAGAGCGGCGAAGGCGGCCTCGGCGAGGCGGGCGAAATCGTCGAGGGACGGGGCGACGAGAGCGGCCAGGGCGTCGGCGGCAGGCGCTTGGGTCATGGTTTGCAGATAAACCGAAAGCGCCGCTTCGCCAGGGGCTTGCGAAAACCTATGGTGGCCGGGGTGATTCGGGCGTCGGCGTGGGAGCATGGCTTCCGGGCGCCGGTGATAAGGGACAGGCCTTGACGGGAGCGGACCTCATGCTGGCCGCGGCGGCCGGCGCCATCTGCCTGGCGATCTGCGCCACGCTGTGGGCGATCGTGCAGCGCCGCCAGGCCGACTGGCGGGTCGCCGGCCTGCAAAGTCGTATCGCCGAGATCGAAACCCAGGCCATGGCGGCCAACGCCTCGACCGAGGCCTTCGACTGCGCGCTGCTGGCGGTGGAGAACGGAAACGCCGAACTCGCTTCCGGCGCCGAAAGCCTCACCGCCTGCGCCGAGGCCCTCGACGCCGAGGCCGAGCCCCAGGCCGTGGTCAACGCCCTGATGCGCGCCGATCCCGACCACGCCCGCCGCCTGCGCGCCCTGTTCGAACGCGGCGAGCCCTGCGCCTTCGAGGCGCTCGGCCCGCACGGCGCCGTCTCGGTGGAGGGCCGCGCCTCCGGCGCTCTCGCCTGGCTGCGGCTCGCCGCCCTGGCGCCGCACGCCTCCGCCCTGCCGACCGCGGCCCGCTTCGCCGCCTTCCTCGACGCCCGGCCGGAGCCCGCCTGGATCGCCGCCGCCGACGGCTCGGTCACCTGGGCCAACAAAGCCTGGCTGGCCGCCGTAGACGCCAAGAACCTGGCCGACGCGCAGGCCCGCGGCCTCGCCTTCGACCGCGACGCCGAGACCCTCTCCAGCGAGGCCTCCAACCTCGGCCAGAGCCGCGAGATGCTGCGCTGGACCAGCGCCGGCGGCCGCCGTCGCGCCTTCCGCTTCGTCGCCGAGCCCCTGGAAGGCGGCGGCGCGGGAGTGTGGAGCTTCGACGTCACCGAACCGGAGGAGTTGCGCGAGGCCTTCAAGCGCCACGTCGCCGCCCACGACGAGACCCTGGACCACATCGCCGAGGCGGTGGCGATCTTCAGCCAGCAGCGAACCCTGTTGTTCCACAACGCCGCCTTCGCCGAGCTGTGGGGCCTGGAGCCGGCCTGGCTGGCCGAGGGCCCGACCCATTCGGAGATGCTCGACCGCCTGCGTCAGCGCCGCCGCCTGCCTGAGACCGTCGACTACGCCAAGTGGAAGGCCGCCGAACTCGGCCGCTACGAAGCCCTCGGCCCCCAGGCCGACGATCTCTGGACCCTGCCCGACGGCCGCACCCTGAAGGTCGTCCACCAGACCCACCCGCTCGGCGGCCTGCTGGTGCTGTTCTCCGACATCACCGGCGAGCTGCGCTTGAAGGCCCAGTACAACGCCCTGATCCAGGTGCAGCAGGCCACGCTGGACAAGCTCAACGACGCGGTCGCGGTGTTCGGCTCCGACGGGCGCCTGCGCCTGCACAACGAAGCCTTCGAGCGTTTCTGGAATATCGAGCCCGGCCTGCTCAGTGGGCCGGTCGACTTCGAGACCGTGGTCGAGATGTGCGTGCCGCGCCTGCACGACCTGTCGTTCTGGCGCGAGCTTAAGGGCCGTGTCGCCGACCCCGATCCCCAGGCCCGCGCCCCGCTCTCGGGCGAGGAGCGCACCGGCGACGGGCGGATCATCACCTACCAGTCGCGGCCCCTGCCCGACGGCGCGACCCTGATCGCCTTCGTCGACATCACCGACACCCGCCAGCTGGAAAGCGCCCTGGCCGACCGCTCCCAGGCCCTGGCCGAGGCCGAGCGGCTGAAGCGCGACTTCGTCGGCAACGTCTCCTATGAGCTGCGCACTCCGCTGACCACGATCATCGGCTATTCCGAGCTGCTGGAACGCACCGGCGAGAGCCTGTCCGAGCGCGGCCGCAGCCACGTCGCCTCGGTGCGCGCCGCCGCCACCCAGCTGGCCCGCTCGATCGACGACGTGCTCGACATGGCGACCATCGACGCCGACGAACTGGCGCTGGAGAACGAGGAGATCCGCGTCGACGAGCTGCTGGTCGAGGCCTGCGCCCGCTGGGCGGCCGAGGCGGAAGGCGCCGGCGTCAGCCTGTCGTGCGACGCCGACACCGACGTCGGCCTGATCCGCGGCGACCGCCGCCGCCTCGCCCAGGTGATCGACCACCTGGTGGAGAACGCCCTGCGGCAGACCCCGCCTGAAGGAAAGGTCAGTCTCGGCGCCCGCCGGGCGGTGGGCGAGGTGCGCCTGCAGGTGGCCGACACCGGCCGGGGCATCCCCTTCCACACCCAGGCCCACATCTTCGACCGCTTCACCACGCGCGATCGCGGCGGCCCGGGCCTGGGCCTGGCCCTGGTCAAGGCGCTGGTCGAACTGCATGGCGGTTGGGTGGCCCTGGAGAGCGAACCGGGCCACGGCGCGACCTTCACCTGTCACCTGCCGGAAGCCGTCGCCGCCGGCTCGGCCAACCAGGCCGAACTCGGCCTCTAGAAAGCGAAAAGGCGCGGTCCGAAGACCGCGCCTCATAGATCAGTCGCCACCCCCGCCGGCGGGAGCGCCGCCGCCAGCGGGCCTGGCGGGCGGCGCCGGGAAGGGTCGCGTGTTCGTCGAGATGCTCCAGCGATAGAGGCCTTGCGGCCGCACCGAGGCGGTGATGATCCGGCCGTCCTTGAGAGCGGTGACGGACTCGGGGCTGAGCGTGCCGGCCCCCGTCCACGGCGCCGAGTTGCCGAGCGGATCGGGGATGAACCACTTCACCTCGCCGGTCCGGGCGCTGCCGACGTGGGTGCCTTTCACGAACGAATTGCCGTTGCCCGTGCCGGTCTGCGAGTCGGCGACGTAGAGGTTGTCGTCGTCGTCGATCATCAGGCCTGTCGGCTTGCCGAAGTGCGGCCACACCGCCAGCATCTTGCCCTCGGTGTCGTAGATCTGGATCACGTTGTTGGCCCGGTTGGCCACGAAGATGCGATCCTGGCTGTCGATCTCGATCGAATGGCTGCAGTCGATCTGGCGCGCCTGCGACGGGTGGCAGCTGCGCCATTCCATCAGGTACTTGCCGTTCTTGTCGTACTTGGCGATCCGGTTGTTGGCCGGCGGGCTGTCATGCGCATCGGCGACATAGATGTTGCCCTTGCTGTCGACGACCACGTCGGACGGCTGGCTGAGCAGCTCGGGGCCGCTGCCGTAGATTCCCGGCTTGCCGATCCGCAGCAGGATCTTGCCGTTCTGATCGAACTTGATCACCTGCGCGCCGCCCGGATACTGCGGCGGCGTCTTCGGGGCCGGGATGTTGCCGTTGGCCATCACGTTCGACCAGGTGTCGGTCACCCAGATGTTGTTGTCCTTGTCGACGAACAGGCCGTGCGGGTAGTTGATGATGTTCTTGCCGAACATCTTCTTGATCTTCCCGTCCTCGCCGATCTTCATGATCATATCGACGCTCTGCCCTTCGCAGGCGTTGATCCCGCCGCAGCGCTCGGCGATCCAGATCGAGGTGCCGTCGCGGTCCGTGTCGATGGCGCTGATTCCGCCCAGGAAGCGGCCCGGCGGCATCTGGTACCAGTTCATGTCGGCGACGTAGGGGTTCTGCAGCTGCTTGTCGAAATCCGACCGCAGCGAGACCGCCCAGTTGAACGGGGCGGCCTGACCGCCGCCACCGCCCCGGCCCTGCCGGGCCAGGATTTCCGCGTCGGTCAGCGGCGGCATGTCCGGCAGCGGGGGTTGCGGGGTCGAGGGCGTCTTGGCCGGGGCCGCGTTCTGCGCGACGACAACCGCCGTTGGAACGGCGACGGCTATGGCGGCCGTCGCCAGCAGCAGCCCGGTGAAGCGGCGAAGCTTACTCATGTAGTACCTCCCTATGGTCTGGTCTCAGCACCGCCGGTCCGTGGACACCGGCGATCTGGCCATTGATCCTTGGCGCGCACAGCGGGTTCGCGCGCCGGGCGAGGAGATCACAGGAGACGCCGTCATAAGATTTCAGCCAGGCGAACAGGTCTCAATCCTTGAGAGATTGAGCGAACATCGGTCTGAATCCGAGAGCCGAGGTCCTTAGTGCTGCCGCTCGGGCAGGCGGACGATCAGGCCATCGAGTTCGGCGGTGACGCGAATCTGGCAGGAGAGCCGCGAGTTCGGCTCCACCTCGTCGGCGAAGTCGAGCATCGACTCCTCCATCGCCGAGGCCTTGCCGGTCCGCTCGCGCCAGGCCTCGTCGACATAGACATGGCAGGTGGCGCAGGCGCAGGCGCCGCCGCAGTCGGCGTCGATGCCCGGGATGTTGTTCTTCACCGCGCCTTCCATCACCGACAGGCCGGGGCGGACCTCGATCTCGTGTTCACGCCCGTCGTGCTCGATGTAGGTGATCTTCGCCATGGTCGTCCGTCGCTGGCGCGCGCACTCGCGCGCCCTAGTTACCTGCGGCGACCTCTTTCATGGAAACGGCCATATCCGCAAGCTTCGCGGGGTCGACGCGAGCCTGGCGGCCGATCATCTGGCGTCCGCCCATGAACTCCGGCGGGGCGTTGACCGCCTCGACGGCGGTCAGCACGCCCTCGCGCAGGTGGAAGACGGCGAAGCGGCCGGCGGCGGGGTCGCCCCGCACCACGATCTCGTCGGCCCCGTCGGCCAGGCCCGCCATCTGCAGCTTCAGGTCGTATTGGTCCGACCAGAACCACGGCACTTCCGGTGGCGGAGCCGGGCGGCCGGCGATAGCGCTGGCGGCCTGCTTGGCCTGCTCCAGCGCGCTGGGCACGCTTTCGAGACGCAGATCGCGGCCGTGAAGCGGCATCGGCCGCCAGGTGCAGTCGCCGATGGCGAAGATCGCCGGGTCGGAGGTCCGCGCCTCGCCGTCGACCACCACCCCGTCGGCCAGGGCCAGGCCGCAGCCGGCGGCCAGTTCGACGTTCGGCACGGCGCCGACGCCGACCAGGGCCACGTCGCAGGGCAGGCTCGCGCCATCGGCCAGGCGCACGGCGGCCACCCGCCCATCGACCCCGTCGAAGCCCGTCACCCGCGCGCCGAGATGGAACCGCACCCCCTTGGTCGCGTGATAGCCCTGGAAGAATCCGCTGAGCGTGCGGCTGGCGACGCGGGCCAGCACCCGGTCCTCACGCTCCACCACCGTGACCTCGGCGCCGAGGGCCAGGGCCGAAGCCGCCGCCTCCAGTCCGACATAGCCGCCGCCGACCACCACCAGCCGCCTGCCGGGCCCGAGCGACGTCTTCAGCGCCTCGGCGTCGGCGGCGCTGCGCAGCGACAGCACGCCGGAAAGCGCCGCGCCCCGGACCGGCAGCGGTCGCGCGCGGGCGCCGGTGGCCAGGATCAGGATGTCGTAGGGCAACCGCTCCCCGTCGACCAAGGTGACCTTTCGCTCCATGCGCTCGATGGAGGCGACGGGGGCCGACAGCCAGAGATCTATACCCGCCTCGGCGTACCATTCGGCGGGCTTCAGGGTCAGGGCGTCCTCGTCCGCCTCCCCCTTCAGCCAGGCCTTGGACAGCGGCGGGCGCTGGTAGGGCGGAATCGGTTCTTCACCGATCAGGGCGATGGGTCCCTCGAACCCATACTGACGCAACAGGGCCGCCGCAGTGCCGCCCGCATGACCGGCGCCGACGATGAGTACGCGAGGGGAATCCGACATGCCGTCTCGTTGCGCCAAAGGCGCTTCGCGTCAATCGGGCCTCGGAAAATCAGGCGTCATGGACCGTCAGAGCGTCCTGCAGCATGCCGACCATCTGCGCCTTCAGGCTTGGCGGCGCCAGGATCTCGACATCGCGCCCCCAGGTGAACAGGTGCCAGGCCAGCTCGCGCATGCCGCTGGCGCTGAAACGGACCAGGGCCGTCTCATCGGGCTGCAGCTCCACGGTCTGGCGGGCGTGGAAACGCCAGTTCAGGGCGTCGCGGGCCCGCCCCTTGCCGATGCGCAGCACCACGTCCTGCACCTCGTCGTGATAGATGCCGAAGCTCTGGTCGGCGAAATCCTGCAGGGAGAAGCCGTTCGGCGGCGCGGCCGGACGGTCCAGCACCTGCGGCTCGCGCATCAGGTCCAGGCGGAAGGTCTTCGGCGCCTCCGATCCGGCCTCGGCGGCGACCAGATAGTTCGAGCGACCGAACAGCAGGCCGTAGGGCGTCACTTCCCGCGCCTCGCCCCGCCGGCTGCCGCCCTCGTAGCGGAACGACAGGGCCTGCAGGCTGACGATGGCCTGGCGGACAATCGAGAGCACCCCTTCGTCTTCAAAAGGCCGCGGGCCGGCGTGCACGGCGATGGCCTCGGCCTGGACCAGGGCCTCAAGGTCGGGCGCCAGGCGGCGGCGCGCTCCGGCGCGCAGGGCCGACAGCACCTTCTGCTCCAGCGTGCGCAGGGCGGCGGCGGTCGAGCCGCCCGAGGCGTCGGCGGCGCGGCGCAGGGCGGCCATTTCCTCGGCGGTCGGGGTCTGGAACAGACTGTCGAGGCCGGCGGGGATGCGGAATCGCCGGGTCGGCGGGTCCTCGACGATCTCCACCGGGAAAAGATCGTTCAGCGCGTCGCGCATGCGTTCGATCGTCCGCCTGCCGAGGCCCATGCGCTCGGTCATCTCGTCGAGGGTCAGGCCCTCGGCGGAGCTCGCCAGCATGCGCGCCAGCTCCAAAAGGCCCGCGGCTTTCTCGTGTCGCATAGGTGCGTCCGTTTCTGACGTTTCAATGGAACAAAACGTTATTCGACACGGAACGCAACCCCGAACCGAGATTCCACCGATGGCCAGTCACAACTATCGCCGCCCCGCTCAACGCCGCAGCTTCGCCGCCGCCTACGCGCCCTACGCCAAGCGCGCGACGCCGACGGCTCAGTCGATGGCCCAACGCACCCTGCTCTCGGGCGAGACCATCTCCAACATCCTGCGCTTCGCCGACATCGAGGAAGATCTCGGAGGCGGCCGGGTGCTCAACAAGCTGTCGGCCGACCGCCTGCAGGACGCCGAAGTCCGCGCCGTCTTCGGCCCGGACCTGGCGCGCGCCGCCAAGGTGTCGGTGGTGTGGGACGAACGCGAAGGCCAGATCGCCCGCGTCTACGACGGACTGATGGCCGCCTAGGCGATAACGCACCGCCCGCCCTCGACCCGGTAGCGATACCAGGCCTCCAGGCGCGCATCGACGAAGCGCACCGGGCAGACCACCGTCCGGCCGCCTTCGAAGCTGATCACCACCCGCCCGCCGCCCCGGCAGTCCGAACGGCGGCGCAGTTCGAAGCCCCGCGCGGTCCACGCCAAGGCTTCCGGCGGCCGACCGCAGAGCTCCAGCCGCGCCGCCGTCGCGCCGGGATCGACCACGATCACCTCGAAGCGATTCCGCAGGGCGCAGCCGGCCAGCAGCAGGCCGGCTGCGAGCATCAGCCGCCTCATCCTTCCAGATCCGACTTCAGCCGATGCAGCAGCCCGGCCGCTTCGGCGGCGTAGGGTGCGATCCAGCGGGCGTGCACCTCCTGGATCGGCGCGACGTCGAGGTGGTTCCAGCGCACCCGCCCGTCGCGGGCGGCGATCAGCAGCCCCGCCTTCTCCAGCACCCCGAGGTGCTGCATCACCGTGCAACGATCGAGATCGCCCTCGAAGCGGGCGCAGAGCTCGCCGGTGGTCCGCGGTCCGTCCTTCAGCACATCGAGAATCCGCCGCCGCCGACGGTCGGCCAGCGCCTTGAACACCAGGTCGGCCTGGTCCTCGGCGTCGACGGTCTGCGAATCGGCGGTTGACATGTTATAGTCTTATAACATTTATTGTCGGGCGACTACCGGAGAGCCATCTCAAGGGAGAGACCGCCATGCCCCAAGCCGTTGAAACCGACACGGACGCTATCAAGCCCGAGTTCACCGTCTCGCTGAAAATCCGCAAACCGGTCGCCGAGGTGTTCGACGCGGTGGCCGACGACAAGAAGCTCGCCGGCTATTTCATCGCCGAGGCCTCCGGCCCGCTGGTCGCGGGGCGGACGGTGCAATGGAAGTTTCCGGAGTTCGACGAATTCTTCCCGGTCGAGGTCGTCGAGGTGACCCGACCCGAGCGCATCGTCCTGGCCTGGAAAGCGATGGATGGCGATTACAACACGCGGGTGGAGATGGCCTTCAAGCCGCTGGACGCCGCCAACACCATGGTCTCGATCCGCGAAAGCGGCTGGCGCGAAACCCCGGCCGGCTTCAAGGCCGCCTTCGGCAACGCGCCGGGCTGGATGCACATGATGTGCGGCCTCAAGGCCAGCCTGGAATACGGCATCAACCTGCGCGAAGGCGGGGCGTTTTGAAGGGGGTGCTTCGAGGCTCGCTCCGCTCGCACCTCAGCATGAGGACCTCAGGCGCTTGAAGTAGCCCTCATCCTGAGGCGCCGCGAAGCGGCTTCGAAGGACGAGGGCGGCTCCTCAAAACCCCGTCGGCGTCACCCAGAAGCTCTCTTCCCAGAACGCCCCCGGCGCCACGGTCTGCAGCTCCTTGTACTGGCCCTTCTGAGCCGCGTTCAGGGCGTTGGTGATCGCCACCATCGGCTCGAAGGCGATAAAGCCGCGCTCCGGCGGGGCCGGTTCGCCCTTGGTGGCGCTGAACGGGATCGGCGGGCCGACGCTGACCGGCGGCGGAGCGGGCGGACGCTGGCCCGAGGCCGGCGGCGGGCCGCCCTGGCCGGGCGTGCTGGGCGGCGGCGGGGCGGCGGTTGAATAGACCAGCACCGTCTTGATCTTAGGCCCGAGGGTGACCGCCACCTTCTGCTTCACGCCCGACATGCTGACCACGGCGCGCCCCTGGGCGTCGCGGGTGAAGTCGGTGAACACGTCGTCCAGCCGCTGGCCGGCCTTCAGCGACAGCGGAATCTTGGTCAGATCCTCCACGCCCCAGAACTTGGTCGACGGCTCGGTCTCGCCGGTCGGGATCACCCGCTGGTCGAGCAGCCAGTGCACCTTGGCCGGCACGCTCAGCGTCCAGTCGTTGCGCCCGGAGTCGGTGAGCTGGAAGTAGGGGTGGAAGCCGATCACCACCGGCATCGGCTCATTGGCCAGGTTGTCGATGCGCGTGCGCACCTCCATCACCCCGTTCGAAAGGCGATAGGTCATGGTGATGGTGTGGGCGAACGGCCACTGGGCCATGTATTGCGGGTATTTGTAGAACTCGAGCTTGCTGGTCAGCCAGGCGCCGTTGGCGTCGGCCTTGGCCTCGACCACCTTCCAGGCGTTGGTCCCGCTGAGGAAGCCCTGGCTCGGCACGGGGCCGCGCACGTTCCCCAGCTCCATGTCGAAATTGTACTTCTTGCCGTTGGCGTAGAAGCCCAGCTCGTCGAGGCGGTTGGCCCAGGGGGCGAGGAACGGTACGCCGTTCAGTCCGGGGCGAGCGCGCAGCTCGTCGAGGTCCTTCACCGCCATGCGGATGACGTTCTGGCCCTTGACGACCATCTCATAGGCGTTGTTGACCGGAGTCAGGACGGAGACCGTCGTGTCGGAGCCGTTGTCGCGCAGTTGCACGACGTCGCCCGTCGTCTTGACGCTGTAGCGGGCCTGAGCGGCGGCCCAGCCGGCGGGAACGAAAAACGCGAGGGCGCACAACGCCAACGACCACAGCCGCTTCATCCGAACCTCCCGCTCAGGGCCTCATCGACGGGCCCTGTATACAGTTTAGGTGTCGGCGGTTTGGCGACGAAAAGCAAGAGCCGGAAGCGCGGGCTTAGAGCGCCCGCTCGACCATCATCTTCTTGATCTCGGCGATCGCCTTGGCCGGGTTCAGCCCCTTGGGGCAGACCTGGGCGCAGTTCATGATCGTGTGGCAGCGGTAGAGCTTGAACGGGTCCTCGACGCCATCCAGGCGCTCGCCGGTCGCCTCGTCGCGGCTGTCGATCAGCCAGCGGTAGGCGTGCAGCAGGGCGGCCGGGCCGAGATACTTGTCGCCGTTCCACCAGTAGCTCGGGCACGAGGTCGAGCAGCAGGCGCACAGGATGCACTCGTAGAGGCCGTCGAGCTTCTCGCGGTCCTTCGGGCTCTGCAGCCACTCGGTGTCCGGCGTCGGGGTGGTGGTGTGCAGCCACGGCTCGATCGAGGCGTACTGGGCGTAGAACACCGTCAGGTCCGGGATCAGGTCGCGCACCACCGGCATGTGCGGCAGCGGGCTGATCTGCACGGCCTTGCCGGGCGTCTCGGCGTGGCCGTGGGTGCAGGCCAGGGTGTTGCGGCCGCCGATGTTCATGGCGCAGGAACCGCAGACGCCTTCGCGGCACGAACGGCGGAAGGCCAGCGTCGGGTCGATGACGTTCTTGATGTAGATCAGGGCGTCGAGGACCATCGGGCCGCACTGGCTCGTGTCGACGTCATAGGTGTCCCAACGCGGGTTGAGACCGGTCTCCGGATCGTAGCGGTAGATGCGGAAGGTGCGCACCTTGGCCCTGTCGGCGCCCTGCGGCGCCGGCCAGTGGCGGCCCGGCTGGACCTTGGAGTTCTTCGGGAGGACGAGTTCGACCATGACCTGTGCGCCCCCTTAGTAGACCCGCGCCTTCGGCGGGATGTAGTCGATCTCGTCGGTCATGGTGAAGTTGTGCACCGGCCGGTAGTCGATGCTCACCTTGCCGGTGTTCTCGTCGATCCAGGCGAGGGTGTGCTTCATCCACTCGGTGTCATTCCGCTCGGAGAAGTCCTCGCGGGCGTGAGCGCCGCGGCTCTCGGTGCGGTTCAGCGCGCCCTCGACGGTGACGACGGCCTGGCCGATCAGGTTGTCGAGCTCGAGGGTCTCCACGAGATCGGTGTTCCAGATCAGGGTGCGGTCCTGCACCGAAAGGTCGGCCTTGCCGGCGAACACCTTGGCCATCCGCTCCGCGCCGCTCTTCAGGCTCTCGCCGGTTCGGAACACGGCGGCGTCTTCCTGCATGGTGCGCTGCATCTCCAGACGCAGCTTCGCGGTCGGGGTGCCGCCGTTGGCGTTGCGGAAGCGGTCGAAGCGGGTCAGGTGGCCGTCGGTCCAGGCGTCCTTCATGTCGGGCTGGGTCGCGCCCGGCTTCAGGATGTCGCCGCAGCGCAGGCCGGCCGCGCGGCCGAACACCACCAGGTCGGTCAGGCTGTTGGAGCCCAGGCGGTTGGCGCCGTGCACCGAGACGCAGGCCGCCTCGCCCACGGCCATCAGGCCGGGGATGATGCTGTCCGGGTCGCCGCCGGCCTTGGTCACCACCTCGCAATGGAAGTTCGTCGGGATGCCGCCCATGTTGTAGTGCACGGTCGGCAGCACCGGGATCGGCTCGCGGGTCAGGTCGACGCCGGCGAAGATCTTGGCGGTCTCCGAAATGCCCGGCAGGCGCTCGGCCAGGGTTTCCGGCGACAGGTGATCCAGGTGCAGGAAGATGTGGTCCTTGTTCGGGCCCACGCCGCGACCCTCGCGAATCTCCAACGTCATCGCCCGGCTGACCATGTCGCGCGGAGCCAGGTCTTTCACGGACGGCGCATAGCGCTCCATGAAGCGCTCGCCCTCGGAGTTGGTCAGATAGCCGCCCTCGCCGCGGGCGCCTTCGGTGATCAGGCAGCCGGCGCCGTAGATGCCGGTCGGGTGGAACTGCACGAACTCCATGTCCTGCAGCGGCAGGCCAGCGCGCAGGGCCATGCCGCCGCCGTCACCCGTGCAGGTGTGGGCGCTGGTGGCCGAGAAATAGGCGCGACCGTAGCCGCCGGTCGCCAGGATCACCTGCTGCGCCTGGAAGCGGTGCAGGGTGCCGTCGTCGAGCTTCCACGCGGTCACGCCCCGGCAGACGCCGTTGTCCATGATCAGGTCGAGCGCGAAATACTCGATGAAGAACTCGGTCCGTTTCGAGACGGCCTGGCCGTACATGGTGTGCAGCATGGCGTGGCCGGTGCGGTCGGCCGCCGCGCAGGTGCGCTGGATCGGAGCCTCTCCGTAGTTCTTGGTCATGCCGCCGAAGGCGCGCTGATAGATCTTGCCTTCCTCGGTGCGCGAGAAGGGCACGCCCCAGTGCTCGAGCTCGTAGACGGCGGCCGGCGCGTTGCGCGCCAGGTATTCGATGGCGTCCTGATCGCCCAGCCAGTCCGACCCCTTCACGGTGTCGTACATATGCCACTTCCACTCGTCGTGGCTCATGTTGCCGAGGCTGGCGGAGATGCCGCCCTGGGCGGCCACGGTATGGCTGCGGGTCGGGAACACCTTGGTGACGCAGGCGGTGCGCAGGCCGGCGGCGGCGCAGCCGAGGGCGGCGCGCAAGCCCGAGCCGCCGGCGCCGACAACGACGACGTCGAACTTGTGATCGATGAACTTGTAGGCCGCCATCAGGCTACGGCTCCCGTGAAGGCGACCTTGAGGATGCAGACGATGGCGACGACAGCGCCGAGGCCCCAGGCCAAGGTGTTGAGCAGAAGCAGCGCAACCAGGCTGCCGGGCTTATGGATGTAGTCCTCGATGACCACCTTCATGCCGATGCCCATGTGGTAGAAGGCGATGGCGATGAACAGCGTCGCCAGGACGATGTTCAGCGGCGACTGCAGCCAGGCGACCACGCCCTCGTAGGGCAGCGGCGCCAGGGCGATCACCGCATAGACGGCCCACAGCGACAGCGGCACAAGGGCGATCGAGGTGACGCGCTCGGCGATGAAATGGCCGGCGCCGTGCTTGGCGGAACCCTGGGCCTTGACGCGGGCTTCAGCGCTGCGAGCCATCAGAACACCCCCGTGTAGTAGGCCAGCCACCAGGCCACGACGGTGGCCACGATGGTGAAGGCGATCTCGGCCACGGCGATGGCGTCCGCCAGCTTCGGCTGGAAGCCGTAGCCGACGTCGTAGGTCAGGTGCCGCACGCCGTGGGCCAGGTGGTAGAAGATCGCCAGGGTCAGGCCGAACAGCGCGATCTTGCCGAGGAAGCCGGCCATCAGGGCGCGGAAGATGTCGTAGGCCTCCGGACCGCAGGCCAGCGACAGGGCGCCGCCCGCCAGGATCAGGGCCCCGAAATACAGGGCGCAGCCGGAGATGCGGTGCAGGATCGACGAGGCCATGGTGATGTGCCAGCGCCAGATCGACGTATGCGGCGACATGGGCCGGTCATTGGGACCCCGCGGACGCGGTCCGCTCGCAGCTTCACTCATGGGTGCGACAATGTCCCCACACTTGCCCCGGATATAGCGTGGCCGGTTTTAGTCCTGAGGGACCCGGTGTCAACGCGGCCTTGTGCAATGCAGCGGAGTTGAGAGCCGTTCGCAGACAGGGGGATACGCTTAGCTCCCTGCCCCGGACGCCAGTTCGCGGACGGCCGCGTTGGCTATGGTCAGCTTGGCGAAGCTCCAGCCGCCGCCAGCCTTTTCGATCTCTTCCACCGCGGTTCTCGCCGCGTCGGCCACCTCGGGCTTGAGGGCGGCCCAGGACTTGACGGCCTCGCGGGCGCGTTCGATGTCGCCGGCCTGCGGCCCGGCGGCGAACTCTACGATCGCTCCGGTGATCTGCGCCTGCTCGGCCAGCAGATCCTCGATCAGGCGGCGCACGGCCAGGCGTTCGAAGCTGTCGCCGGGCGTGAAGGCGCCCGCCGCCGCCCGCAGCCGGTCGATGGCGAAGGCCGCGCCCGCCTGGTGATAGAGGCGCGCCACGTTCTCCAGGGGCCAGCTGGAGCCGGCCGCCAGGTCCACGAGATCGGCGGTGACGGTCAGCGGCTGAAGGGCCGCTACGACCTGGGCCAGGTCCTCCGGCGCCCCGGCCTTGACGAAGGCCTTGGCGCGTTTGGCCAGGGCCTCCTTCTCGGTCGCCCCGAGCATGCCGGAGGTCAGCGGCTTCAGCCGAGCGATGGCCGGGCCGTAGGCGTCGACCAAGCCGCCGATCGAGACCCCGCCCCGGCCGGCCGCCTTGGCCCGGCGCGCCAGCCAGTAGGTCTGACCGCGCAGGGCGGTCGACAGGGCGCCGTAAAGCGCCAGTTGCGCGGCGGCCGGCGCCTTGCCGTCGAGGGCGTTCACCCGCGCCCAGAGGTCGTCGACGCCCAGCACCGTCCGCGCGGCCTCGAAGGCGGCGACCAGGACGTCGGTGGTGCAGCCCGCCGCCGCGCGCAGACGCCCCGGGAAGGTCGGGCCGCAGAGGTTCACCATCCGGTTGCCAACCACCATGGTGACGATCTCGCGCCGCAGCCGGTGACGCTTCATCTCGTCCTCGAACGCGCCGAGGCCGGCCGGGAAATAGGCCTTCAGCGTCGCCTCGAACCAGGGATCGTCCGGCGCCGCCCCGGCGACGATCTCGTCCTTCAGGTCCAGCTTGCCGTAGGCCAGCAGCACCGCCAGCTCCGGCCGGGTCAGCGGCTCTCCGGCTTGGGTCCGCTCTGTCATCGCCGCCGGAGTGGGCAGGCCTTCGACGGCGCGGTCGAGGCGACCGCGCTGCTCCAAGTTGGTCATGAAGCCGGCGTAGGCGTCCATGGCCCCGATCCCGTCGGCCTGCATCAGCGACAGGGCGAGGGTCTGGTCGTAGTTGTGGGCCAGCACGTGGGCGGCGACGTCGTCGGTCATCGAGGCCAGCAGCGCATCCCGCTCCTGGCGGGTCATGCTCCCGGCCCGCTCCACCTGGCCGACCAGGATCTTGATGTTCACCTCGTGGTCGGAGGTGTCGACGCCAGCCGAGTTGTCGATGGCGTCGGTGTTCAGCCGTCCCCCCGCTTGCGCATACTCGATGCGCCCCGCCTGGGTCATGCCGAGGTTGGCGCCCTCGCCCACCACCTTCACCCGCAGGTCCGGGCCGTCGATGCGGATGGCGTCATTGGCCTTGTCGCCCGCCTGGGCGTGGCTCTCGCGGCTGGACTTCACATAGTTGCCGATACCGCCGAAGTAGAGCAGCTCGGCCCGCGCCTTCAGGATGGCGGTCATCACCGTGAACGGGTCGGGCGCCTCGGCCTTGATGTCGAGCAGGGCCCGCGCCTCGGCGCTCAGCGGAATGGCCTTCAGACTGCGCGGATAGACCCCGCCGCCTTTGGAGATCAGGCTCTTGTCGTAGTCGTCCCACGACGAGCGCGGCAGGGCGAACAGCCGCGCCCGCTCCCTGAAGGAGAGCGCCGGATCGGGGGCGGGATCGATGAAGATGTGCCGGTGGTCGAAGGCCGCCACCAGCTTGGTCTGCTCGGAAAGCAGCATGCCGTTGCCGAACACGTCGCCCGACATGTCGCCCACCCCGACGCAGGTGAAGGGCTCGGCCTGGATGTCCTTGCCCAGCTCGCGGAAGTGGCGCTTCACCGCCTCCCACGCCCCGCGCGCGGTGATGCCCATGCCCTTGTGGTCGTAGCCGGCCGAACCGCCGGACGCGAAGGCGTCGCCCAGCCAGAAGCCGTAGTCCTCGGCCACGCCGTTGGCGATGTCGGAGAAGGTCGCCGTGCCCTTGTCGGCCGCGACCACCAGATAGGGGTCGTCACCGTCGTGGGCGATCACGCCTTCCGGCCGCACCGGCCGGCCGGCGGCGTCGAGGTTGTCGGTGATGTCCAAGAGGCCCGCGAGGAAGGTCCTGTAGGCCCGCACGGCCTCGGCGCGGGCCGCGTCCGGCGCGGCGCCGGCCGGGATCGCCTTCGGATAGAAGCAGCCCTTGGCCCCCACGGGCACGATCACCGCGTTCTTCACCTGCTGGGCCTTCACCAGGCTCAGCACCTCGGTGCGGAAGTCCTCGCGCCGGTCCGACCAGCGCAGGCCGCCCCGCGCCACCGGACCGAAGCGGGTATGCACCCCTTCGATGTGCGGCGCGGCTACATAGATTTCGCGATAGGGCTTCGGCGCCGGCAGGTCGGCCAGCTCGCGCGAGGCCACCTTGAAGCTGATGTAAGGCTTTGGCGTCCCATCGGGCCCGGTCTGGTAGAAGTTGGTCCGCTGGATGGCCCCCACCAGGGCGGCGATGCGGCGCAGCGCCCGGTCGGCGTCGAGGCTGGCGACGGCCTGCAGAGCGGCGGCGATCTCGCCCTGCAGCGCCTCGGCCTGCTCGGCGCGGGCCGCGACGTCCGCCCTGATGGCGGGGTCGAACTTCAGGCGGAAGAGATCGAGGATCAGGCGGGCGACGCCGGGATAGGCGCTCAAGGCCTCTTCCTGCACCTCCCGGCTGGGATCGAGGCCGCTCTGGCGGCGATAGCCGGCGAGGGCGCGGATCAGGGCGGCGTCCCGCGGCGGCAGGCCGAGCTCCAGCACCAGGCGGTTGAAGCCGTCGTTCTCGATCTGGCCGGTCCAGACGGCGACGAAGGCGTCCTCGAAGGCGTCCCGCACATCGTCGAACGACAGGTGTTCGCCGCGCTCGTCCTCCAGAATGAACTCATGCACCCACACATCGCGACCGTCGCGAGCGTCCGCTTCTCTTTCAGGAGCGCGAGGCGAAAGCTTGAAGCCCTCCTCGATCATCGCCTTCAGCCCCATGCGCTCCAGGATCGGCAGCACGTCGGCCAGGGGCGCGGCGGTCTTCGGGCGGTAGAGCTTGAAGCGGAACGTCAGGGCGGAATCGGCCGGTCGGCGGAAGGCCCGCACCCGCACCGCCTCGCCGCTCGCCTCCAGGGCTTCGACCTCGGCCAGGTCGATCAGCGCCTCGGCGGCGTCGTATTGGTCGCGATAGCCGGGCGGGAACGCCTCGCCCCAGGCGGCCAACTGGGCGGAGACGGCGGTGGCGCCGGCGCCCGAGGCCTTGGCCACGCCGCGCACGGCCGCCTCGAAGCGATCCTCCCAGGTGCGGGCGGCCTCGGCGATCTCGGCCTCGATGGCGATCAGGTCCGGCTCGGCGTGGTCGCCCGGCGTCACCCCGATGATGAAATGCACCCGCGCCAACGGCTGCTCGGAGAAGCTCGGATAATAGGCCGACACCCGGCCCCCGAAGGCCTTGGCCAGGATTTCCCCCACCCGCTTGCGCAGCCCCGAGCCATAGCGGTCGCGGGGGACGAACAGGATCACCGAAACGAAGCGGTCGAACGGATCGCGCCGGGCGAACAGCCGCACGCGCGGGCGGTCGTAGAGGTGCAGCACCCCCAGCGCCATCGACAGCAGTTCGTCGTCGCCGCTCTGGAACAGCTCGTCGCGCGGCCAGGTCTCGAGAATGTTGCGCAGGCGTTTTTCATTGTGCCCGCCCGGCGCGGCGCCGGAGCGTTGCAGCACAAGGGCGACCTTGCGGCGGATCAGCGGCACGTCGCGCGCCGGCTCCTCATAGGCCTCGGCCGTGAACAGGCCGACGAACCGCACCTCGCCCGAGGGTTTGCCGTCGTCGCCGTACCGGCGCACCCCGATATAGTCCATGTAGCCGCGCCGATGGACGCGGCTCAGCAGGTTGGACTTAGCCACCGTCAGCGGCGCGCCGATCTCGATCTGGCGGCGCAGCTGGGCGGAAAGCACCGCCGGCTCGCTGCCCCGGCGCAGCACCATCCGTTCGGGATCTCGCAGAACCCCGAGGCTCGCCTCGGGCTCGAAGAGCGGCTCCTCGGCCGCGTAGCCGCCCGAAGCGTCGCGCGGATAATCATAGACCCGCGCGCCCAGGAACACGAAGTGGTCGTCGTTCAGCCAGTCGAGGAACGCAAGGGCCTCTGTCACCGCCTCGCCTTCCGCCTCTGGCGAAGCCGCCAGCTCGGCGCGGCTGCGCGCCATCAGGGCGCGCATGGCGGCGAAGCCGTCCACCGCCTGGCGCACGTCGAGCAGGGCGCCGTTCATGCCTTGCACGAGCCCCGGGGCGCGGTCGTCGCCGACGCTGTCAAGGTGCACCTGAATCATCGACACGCCGCCGACGATCGGGTGGATCATGGCTCGAACCACGAAGCCGCCGTCGGCCACCTCGCTCATCACGCTGTCGACCAGGAACGGCCGGTCGTCCTGTGCGATCTCCAGCACGTCGAAGCCCAGATCGCGATCGCCGGCTCCGAGCGCCCGGCGCAGGCGCACCGCCGCCGGCTGGCCCGGGGCGAAGGCTCGGCCGAAGGTCCACAGCCCGGCCAGGAGGGCGCCGACGTCATCCTCGGTGAGGCCCGGGAGCTCCTCCGGCGCGCAGTCGGCGGCGGCCTGCCGGATGAAGTCCTCAGCGGCGGAGTTTGGGGCGGCGGGGTCCGGCGCCTTCAGGCCGGCGGCGGCCGTGAAGACGCGCCGCAGCGACTCGGTGGAAAGGGTTGCGCCGTTGCGCACGAGCGTTTCGCCGTCCATCGGCTTCCTCGCAATTTTTCTACCACGAACCTAGGCCATATGGGTGAAGGTTCAACGAAAAAGGCGAGGCCGCAGGCAAAACTTTTCCCAGATGCGGAAACGCCGCCGGCTGGGGGGCCGGCGGCGCAGTCTCCGCTCTTGGGGGGGAGAGCGGAAGGCTCATTTGCGACCCCGGGTGGGGGGTGGAGGGCCGCATCGAGACCCGGGCATTGGGGGGTGTGGGCCCGGGCGAGACATTCAGATAGGCGCCCCGGGAGGCGAAAAAAGGGGCGCCTCACGATTTTCCCCCGGCCGCCCGCGCCCGGCGTTTTTTCGGGTTGTCGTCCACCCCCGCGGGGCCCGGACTATGGTGCGAAAGCCCCGACGGATCGCCGTCGCTGGACAGCAGCACCGCGATCCACCGCCCGCTCGGGAACTGCGCCAGGATGACCATGAACATCACCGTCAGCGGCGTGGAGAGGAACATGCCCGGCACGCCCCAGATCGCGCCCCAGAAGGCCAGGGACAGCAGCACCACCACCGGATCGATGTTCAGGCTGTCGCCCTGCATGCGCGGCAGGATGATATTGCCCACCACGAAGTTGATCGCCTGCAGCACGCCGATCAGCACCACGGCCGGCCAGATGGTGTCGAACTGCACCAGGGCGAACAGCGGCGGCAGCAGCACGCCCACCGCCCCGCCGATGATCGGGATGTAGCCGACGATGAAGATCAGGAAGGCGAAGAAGGCGGCGTTCTCCAGCCCCACCCCGGCCATGATCGCCCACGAGGCGGCGGCGATCATCAGGCCCGTCACGGTCTGGATCCACAGATACTGCTCCACGCCGTTGCGCACCGACTGGAAGATCTGCACCGCGTCGGCGCGGTCCTTCTGCTCGGGGAACATCGCCACGATCTTGCGCCGGAAGCCGCGCCGCGAGGCCAGGATGAAGCCGAGATAGATCAGCACGAACACCGCGTTGGAGGCGAAGCTCTGCAGCACCTTGGCCACGTCGCCGATGTAGCGGGTCGGGTTCAGTTGCCGGAACAGGTCGTCCAGCGTCGGCGTGACCGCCAGATGCAGCATTCCCGCCGTGCGGGCGATCACCGCGTTCAGGCGCGGGCCGTAGGTCGACAGCTGGCCGACGAAGGTCGAGGCGTTGTCGGCGATCACATAGGCGCTGCCGGCGAACATCAGGATCGACAGCACGATGGCTACCGGCAGGGCGGCCGCGTCGGGGATAGGGGCCTTGTCGCGCAGCACCCGCGCGAAACCATCGACCATCACCGCCAGGAACACGGCCAGGGCCAGGGGCGTGAGGATGTCGCCCAGCCAGTGCAGGGCCGCGCCCGTGACGATCGCAGCCAGGATGACCAGGGCGTTGCGCGCGGTCTTGGAGATGGAGGCGGGCGCGAGCGGGGGCTTTTCGGGGCTGGTCGTCATGAGGCTCAGGTTGGCGCGGCGCAGCATCATTTGCTAGGCCTTAGACAGCAACGCTCGGAGACGCCGAATGGACTGGTCTGCTCTTGAAGGTTCCATCCCGGTCGCCGCCCCAAGCGACGGCGCCGACGCGCCCGTCGGCCTCAGGCTCGACCGCGCCAACCGCCACGGCGTCGTCGCCGGCGCGACCGGCACCGGCAAGACCGTCACCCTGCAGATTCTCGCCGAGGGCTTCAGCCGCGCGGGCGTTCCGGTGTTCGCCGCCGACGTGAAGGGCGACCTTTCGGGCATCAGCCAGGCCGGCGCGCCCAATGAGAAGATGCTGGCCCGCGCCCAGGGCATGGGCATCACCCTGGCCCCCGCCGCCATGCCGACCGTCTTCTGGGATCTGTTCGGCCAGAAGGGCCACCCGATCCGCGCCACCGCCTCGGAGATGGGGCCGCTGCTGCTGTCGCGCCTGCTGGAGTTGAACGAGGTGCAGGAAGGCGTGCTCAACGTCACTTTTCGCGTCGCCGACGAGCAGGGTCTCCTGCTGCTGGACCTCAAGGACCTGCAGTCGATGCTGAAGTACGTGGCCGACCACGCCGCCGAGATCGGCGCCCAGTACGGCAACGTCTCGCCCGCCACGGTGGGAACCATCCAGCGCAAGCTGCTGACCCTGGAGAACCAGGGCGCGACCCATTTCTTCGGCGAGCCCGCCCTGCAGCTCACCGACCTGATGCGCACCGACGCGGCGGGCCGCGGCTACGTCAGCATCCTGACCGCCGACCAGCTGATCCAGAGCCCGCGCCTCTACGCCACCTTCCTCCTGTGGCTGATGTCGGAGCTGTTCGAGGTGCTGCCCGAGGTGGGCGATCCCGACAAGCCCAGGCTGGTGTTCTTCTTCGACGAAGCCCACCTGCTGTTCAACGACGCCCCCAAGCCGCTGCTGGAGAAGGTCGAGCAGGTCGTGCGCCTGATCCGCTCCAAGGGCGTCGGCATCTATTTCGTCACCCAGAACCCGGCCGATATCCCCGACGGCGTGCTGGCCCAACTCGGCAACCGCATCCAGCACGCCCTGCGCGCCTACACCCCCGCCGACCAGAAGGGCCTGCGCGCCGCCTCGCAGTCATTCCGCGCCAACCCGGCCTTCGACACCGCCGAGACCATCCAGGCCCTGGGGGTCGGCGAGGCCCTGGTCTCCTGCCTCGACGAGAAGGGCGCGCCGTGCGTCGTGCAGCGCACCATGATCCGCCCGCCGGACAGCCGCATGGGCCCGGCCCTGCCGCCCGAGCGCGCCGCGACCATGGCCGCCAGCCCGGTGCGCGGAACCTACGACCAGATGCAGGACCGCGAGAGCGCCTTCGAACGCCTGGAAGCCGCCGCCCGCCAGAGCGCCGCCGCCGCCCAGGCCGAAGCGCAGCAGGAAGAAGCCGCCCGCCAGCCGCGCTACGACCCGAGCCCCTGGGGCACGACCCCCGCGCCCCGAACCCGCGCTCCGGCCCCCAAGGCCGCTCCGCGCGCCCGCGCCAGCAACCGCCAGTCGATGGGCGAAGCCCTCGCCAAGTCCGTCCTCCGCAGCGTCGGCAGCTCCATCGGCCGCGAGATCATGCGGGGCGTGTTGGGAAGTCTGCGAAAGCGGTAGGACGCCCGCGAACTCAAACGCGGTTCTGGAATCGTGAGCCGGGGTCAGGCCGCCCCGCCCTTCAGCGCGTCGATCATCGCGGCCGCCAGGTCGTCGGTGCGGAACGGCTTGCGCAGGATCGCCCAGGGCAGGTCGGCCGGCGCGCCGTCGACGCGTTCGCCCGCATAGCCGGTGGTCAGCAGGATCGCCAATCCCGGGTCTAGCTCCCGGCCCATCCGGGCGACATCGACGCCGCTGACGCCGCCGGGCATGACCACGTCGGAGATCAGCAGCTCGAAGCGCTCGCCGGCGCGCAGCCGCGCCATGGCCTCACGGCCGTCGACGGCGGTCGTCACCTGGCAGCCGAATTCGGCCAGGGCCGCCTCGCCGACCTCGCGCACCGCCGCGTCGTCCTCGACCAGCAGCACGCGGCGCCCGGCCAGGGACGAAATGTCGACGACGGCGGCGGCTGCCGGGGCCTCGGCCTCGCTCAGATCGGCGCGCGGCAGGTAGAGGCTGACTGTCGTGCCCTCGCCCACCGTGCTGTCCACGGTCACCGCCCCGCCGCACTGGCGCACGAAGCCGTAGACCTGGGCGAGGCCGAGCCCGGTGCCCTTGCCGATCTCCTTGGTGGTGAAGAAGGGTTCGAACACCCGCGCCAGCACATGCGGCGGCATGCCGGCGCCGGTATCGGCCACCGAGACACATAACCAGTCGCCCGGCGCGGCGTCGGCCACCTCGCCCTCGGCCAGGGTGCGGCGATCCACCTTCAGGGTGATGGCCCCGCCCGACGGCGTGGCGTCGGCGGCGTTGACCACCAGGTTGAGCACCGCGCTTTCGAACTGAGCCGCATCGACCCGAGCCCCGCCGACGTCGATCGGCGCGATCACCTTCAGGTCCACCGCCTCGTCGACCGCCCGTCGCATCAAGGGCTCGGAGCTGCGCAGCAGGCCGGCGAGATCGACAGTCTGCAGCCTCAGCTCCTGGCTGCGGGCGAAGGCCAGCAGCTGGCGGGTCAGCCGCTCGCCTCGCCGCCCGGCCTCCAGGGCCGCCTGGCCGTAGCGCGTCACCCGCGCGGTATCGCCCGGCTTGCGCAGGATCATGTCGAGGCCGCCGATAACCACGGTCAGCAGGTTGTTGAAGTCATGGGCGACCCCGCCCGTCAGCCGGCCAACCGTCTCCAGCCGCTGGGCCTGGGCCAGGGCCGCCTCGGTGCGGGCGCGGTCCTCCAGGCTTTGCTCCAGTTCGCGGCTGCGGGCCTCGAAGCGGGCTTCCAGATCGCGGCGGGCTTCGACCAGTTCGGAGATGTCGATGCAGACGCCGAACCAGCGCTGGATGGCGCCGGCCTCGTCGCGGATCGGCTGACCGCGCACCTTGAACCAGCGCAGGGCGCCGTCATGACGTCTCAAGCGGTATTCGGTGTCATAGGCGCGGTCTTCCTCGACGGCGCGGCGCCAGGCGGCGGCCGCCGACGCGCGATCGTCGGGATGCAGGGCGTCGAGCCAGCCGGCGCCGAAATGCTCAGCCTCCGGCACGCCGGTGTAGGCGCTCCACTGCGGACTGAAATAGTCCACCTGCCCGGCGGCGTCGGTCGACCAGCTCAGCTGGGGCGTCATTTCGGCGAGGGCCCGGAACTGGGCTTCCGACCGGCGAAGCGCCTCCGCGGCGGCCCGCTCGCCGGTTACGTCGCGGAAGGTGGCGGCCACCCCCTCGCCAAGGCGAACGGCGGTGGATCGCAGTAGGGATTCCACGCCGTCCTGGCGCCAGCGGAGCTCCAGATCGTCCGGATGATCGGCCGCGAGCACGCTCTTCATCCTGGCGACCATCATGGCGCCGGCGGCGTCGGGAAACATCTCCAGCACCCGCCGCCCCACGAGCGTCGAGACGCCCTTCGGCCGCATCCTCTCGGCTGCGGGATTGGCGTAGCTCCAGCGGAAGTCGACGATCTCGCCGCGACGCTTCACCGGATCGAGAATGACGAAGGCGTCGAGCGCGCTGTCCTGCGCGCTGCGGAAGCGCTCCTCGGCTTGAAAGCCGCGCCGGACGGCGACGCGCATGCCCTCGATAATCACGATCAGGACCGCGCTGACGATGAGATAAAGCGCGAAGTTGCTCACCTGCGGGTCGGTCATCCGCAGGAAGCCGCTCGACCCGCCCCAGAAGCCGAGGCCGATCGCCGCTCCCAGACCCATGGCGAAGAGGCCCGGCCCGACGCCGCCTATGGCCGTCGCCAGCAGGATGGCCGGGAAGAAGGGCGCATAGACGCCGGGCGAGACCAGGAAAAGATTCAGCAGCCCGCGCAGGGCCACCCCGATGCCGACGCAGAGCGTGGCGGCGGCATAGGCGACCAGCGGCTTATGATCGGCGGTGGCGAACCTTACGGCGACGCGCCCCAGCATCCGAACCCGACGCCCCCTTGCAAGCTGGGAGGACTGTAGGCGCGACCTCGGCGCCGCGTCCAGCAGCGTCGCCGGTGCGGGGTCGAGCCGCCTTGTGAGCCAAGCGAGGACGGCGGGTCGCCAGCGACCGAGGCCCGAGAAGCGAATGAAATTACGACCCGCGCGGCGCCAAAACTGCGGCCATGCTCAGCATTACTGCGCCGGGGGTCAGGCCTTCTGCATTGCGCCGGAAGGCCGCCCGTGGTGACGGAAAGCCCGATTTTTGTCCGGAGCCTGCGCGTCCCTTGTCGTCCCCCGCACCGCCCAGTCTGACCCACCTGCAGAGACTCGAGGCCGAGAGCATCCACATCCTGCGCGAAGTCGTCGCCGAGTGTGAGAACCCGGTGATGCTTTATTCGGTCGGCAAGGACAGCGCCGTGATGCTGCACCTGGCCGTGAAGGCCTTCTGGCCCGCGCCGCCGCCCTTCCCGCTGCTGCACGTCGACACCGGCTGGAAGTTCAAGGCCATGTACGAGCACCGCGACGCCCGCGCCGCCGAACTCGGCTTCAAGCTGCTGGTCCACAAGAACCCGGAAGGCGTCGCCGCCGGCGTCGGCCCCTTCACCCACGGCTCGGCCGTGCACACCGACGTGATGAAGACCCAGGGCCTGAAGCAGGCGCTGGACAAGTACGGGTTCGACGCCGCCTTCGGCGGCGCGCGCCGCGACGAGGAAAAGAGCCGCGCCAAGGAGCGCATCTTCTCGTTCCGCAACGCCCAGCACCGCTGGGATCCGAAGAGCCAGCGCCCCGAACTCTGGAAGCTTTACAACGCCCGCAAGCACAAGGGCGAAAGCATCCGGGTGTTCCCGATCTCCAACTGGACCGAGCTGGACGTCTGGCAATACATCCACCTGGAGAACATCCCGATCCCCGACCTCTATTTCGCCGCCCCGCGGCCGGTGGTGGAGCGCGGCGGCGCCCTGATCATGGTCGACGACGACCGCATGCCGCTGGAGCCGGGCGAAACCCCGCAGACGAAGACCGTGCGGTTCCGCACGCTCGGCTGCTACCCGCTGACCGGGGCGATCGAGAGCGAGGCGGCGACGCTGCCGGAAATCATTCAGGAGATGCTGCTGACCACCAGCAGCGAGCGCCAGGGGCGGGTCATCGACCACGACCAGGCCGCCTCCATGGAGAAGAAGAAGCAGGAGGGCTACTTCTGATGGCCCACCAATCCGACCTCATCGCCAGCGACATCGAGGGCTACCTCGACGCGCACCGTCGCAAGAGCCTGCTGCGCTTCATTACCTGCGGCTCGGTGGACGACGGCAAGTCGACCCTGATCGGGCGGCTGCTCTACGACTCCAAGATGATTTTCGAGGATCAGCTGGCCGCGCTGGAGGCCGACTCCAGGAAGCTCGGCACCCAGGGCCAGGAGATCGACTTCGCCCTGCTGGTTGACGGCCTGGCCGCCGAGCGCGAGCAGGGCATCACCATCGACGTGGCCTACCGGTTCTTCTCGACCGACCGCCGCAAGTTCATCGTCGCCGACACCCCCGGCCACGAGCAGTACACCCGCAACATGGTCACCGGCGCCTCGACGGCGGACCTGGCGGTGATCCTGATCGACGCCCGCAAGGGCGTGCTGACCCAGACCCGCCGCCACAGCTACCTCGTGAAGCTGCTGGGCGTGCGCAAGGCGGTGCTGGCGGTCAACAAGATGGACCTCGTCGGCTGGTCGAAGGACCGCTTCGAAGAGATCGTCGCCGACTACCGCGCCTTCGCCGACGAGATCGGCCTGACCGACGTGCTGGCCATCCCGATCAGCGGCCTGAAGGGCGACAACATCACCGCCAAGAGCGACGCCACGCCCTGGTACGCGGGTCCGTCGCTGATGGAGCACCTGGAGACGGTGGAGGTCGACGCCGACCGCCTGGCCCGTCTGCCGCTGCGCCTGCCGGTGCAGTGGGTGAACCGTCCGAACCTCGACTTCCGCGGCTTCGCCGGTCAGATCGCTCAAGGGACCGTGCGCCCCGGCGACGCCATTCGCGTGGCCCCCTCGGGCCGCACCTCGACGGTGGCCCGCATCGTCGACAAGGGCGGAGACCTTGATCTGGCCGTCGCCGGCCAGTCGGTGACCATCACCCTGGCCGACGAGATCGACTGCTCGCGCGGCGACGTCATCGCCGCCGCCGGCGACCCGCCGGAGGCCGCCGACCAGTTCGAGGCCACCCTCGTCTGGATGGCCGAGGAAGCGCTGCTGCCGGGCCGCCCCTACTGGCTTAAGATCGGGACCCGCCTCGTCTCGGCCCAGGTGCTGGACCTGAAGTACAAGGTCAACGTCAACACCCTGGAGCACCTGGCGACCACGACCCTGGAGCTCAACGAGATCGCCGTCGCCACGGTGAGCCTCGACCAGACGGTGGCCTTCGAGCCCTACGAGACCAATCCGGATCTCGGCGGCTTCATCCTCATCGACCGGATCTCCAACGCCACGGTCGGCGCCGGGATGATCCGCTTCGCCCTGCGCCGCTCGCACAACATCCACTGGCAGGCCCTGGACGTCAGCAAGGAGAGCCGCGCGGCTCAGAAGGGCCAGAAGCCGGCCGTGCTGTGGTTCACCGGCCTTTCGGGCGCCGGCAAGTCGACCATCGCCAACATCGTCGAGAAGCGGCTGCAGGCCGAGGGCCGCCACACCTACCTGCTCGACGGCGACAATGTGCGCCACGGGCTGAACCGCGACCTCGGCTTCACCGACGCCGACCGGGTGGAAAACATCCGCCGCGTCGCCGAGGTGTCCCGGCTGATGGCCGACGCCGGCCTGATCGTGCTGGTGTCGTTCATCTCGCCGTTCCGCGCCGAGCGCGACATGGCCCGGCGGATGATGGGCGAAGGCGAGTTCTTCGAGGTGTTCGTCGACACGCCCCTGGCCGTGGCCGAGCAGCGCGACGTCAAGGGTCTCTACAAGAAGGCCCGGGCCGGCGAGCTGAAGAACTTCACCGGCATCGACAGCCCTTACGAGGCGCCGGAGGCCCCCGAGATTCATCTCGACGGCGCCGGTGGTCCCGAGGCGGCGGCCGAGGCCATCCTTGAGAAGCTGAAGGCCGGCGGGGTAATCGGGCGCTGAGTTAGACGCCGCGTTTCGGCTTCGTGACATCGCGTTTCGGCGCCCCCGGCGGCCGTGACAGGCCGCCGGGGCTCGGCTAGCCGGGCCGGATGTCGCGCGCTCTTCTCCTGGCCGCCGCCGGCCTCTGCCTTGCCTTCGCCACCCCCGCCCTGGCGGACGACCACGACCGCCAGGCCTGGGGCAACGTCACCTACCAGGGTCCCGTCAAAGGCCGCCTGATGCTGTGGGCCGAGGCGCAGGGGCGGTTTGGCGACAACGCCCGCCGGTTGACCCAGTCGATCCTGCGTCCGGGCGTCGGCTGGCAGGCGACGCCGCGCCTATCGCTGTGGGCGGGCTACGGGCGGATCACCAACCAAAACCCCGGCAAGGACCAGGCGGAGGACCGCCTCTGGCAGCAGGCGCTGTGGAACGTCGGCAAGCTCGGCGACGCGGCGATCACCAGCCGCTCGCGCCTGGAGCAGCGCCGGGTCGACGGCGGCGACGATACGGGCTGGCGGGTGCGACAGTTCTTCAAATACGACCGGCCGTTCAATGCCGGAGCCCCACCCGGCGGCGCTGCCCCGTCGCTGGTGCTGACCAGCGAGACCTTTATCGCCCTCGGCGATGCCGACTGGGGCGCCCGCTCGGGCTTCGACCAGATCCGCAACTTCGCCGGCGTCGGCTTCAGTGTGGCCCCGAAGGCGCGCTTCGAGGTCGGCTACCTGAACCAGTACATCGACCGTCCGGGCGACGACGACCGGATGAACCACATCGCTTCGGTCAGCTTGTTCGGCCGGTTCTGAGGCTCAGCCCAGCCGCGCGGCGAAGAAGTCCGCCAGCCGCCGCCGACACTCGGCGGCCATGGCCTCGTCCCGCCGCATGGGAAAGGTGACGCCCGGCTGGTCGAAGGCGTGGGTGGCGGCGGCGAGCCAGGTCTCCACCTCGTGGCCGAGCGCGGCCAGCGAGCGATAGGCGCGGGCCTGCTGGGCGGGCGAGGCGAGGTGGTCCTGCTCGGCGGCGATCACCAGGGCCGGGGCGCCGCGCCGCCAGGCCGCCCGCGTCGCGCCGGGGCCGACATAGGCGTAGACGAAGCCGAGCGCCCGCACGCCGGACAGCAGGTCCTCCGCCTCGAGCGCGAGGTCGCGGGCCATCAGTTCGTTGATCGACCAGGCGCCGTGGCTCCAGCCGGCGAGGCCCAGCCGCGTCGCATCGACGTCCGGCCGCTGGGAGACGCCCCAGATCGCCGCCAGCACATCGCACGCGCGGGTCGAGCCACGAAAGGCGAGGCCCGTGCAGACGGTCGCCAGGGCGTAGGTTCGGCTCCATCCGCGCGGGGCGTAGCTGTCGACCACGAAGGCGCGCAGGCCACGGTCGGCCAGGTCCCGCGCATAGTCGAAAAGATGCTCCTGCACCCCGCCGCAGCCATGGAACAGCAGCACGGCGGGACGCGGCGCGTCGTCGCGCGGCCCGATGGCGACGACATGCGGCGCCAGCTTCGCCCAGTCGGCCCCGATCCCCTCGATCAAGCCGTCACCCGTTGGCGACGCCGTTGGCCTCGGTGGGCTTGGTCTCGAACTTCTCGATGCGCCACAGCCGCTGCTCGGGGGTCGCGCCGTCGACATTGTTGCTGCGGCGGAGGGTGGCCGAGCCGAGCTCATTGACCGTCTCGCCGGTCTTCAGGCGGCCGTAGATCAGCACCGGCACCTGGATGAACAGCGAGCCGGCGGCGCCCTCGATGCGGCCCGGCGAGCCGACCTGCATGTCGTACTGGTAGTACTTGCCGAACCCCTGGGTGAACTGAACCACCGTCTGCGACGGGTTGCGCAGCAGGGCGTAGGCGGCGGCGTAGTCCTTCTGGCCGATGTGCGCGGCGTAGGTCTGCACCACGTCGGCGGCGCCCTGCTCGCTCTCGGGCGTGAACGGCGCTTCGCTGATCGGCGTGCGGTCATCCGGGAAGCCGCCCGGCGCGCCGGGAGCCGGCGGCTCGACCGGCGGATAGTTCGGCGCCGGCTCGGCCGCCGTCGGTTGCTGCGGCGGCGGCGCGGCGGGCTTCTGGTCGCCGCAGGCCGCGAGGCCCAAGGCCAGGGCGGAGACGGCGAGGATCGGCAGGGTGCGTTTCATGCCCTGCACAATGCCCCGCAAAGGGCGCCCGTTCCTAGGGGCGTCGGCCCGGCTTGTGATGCGATCGTATTATTTATACGATGTATAATATGAGCGACCCCGCCCCCCAGGCCACCGGCCACGTCTTCATCGCCGCCAGCCTCGACGGCTTCATCGCGCGCCGTGACGGCGACATCGAGTGGCTGGTCTCGTTTCCGGGCGCACAGGGCGAGGACCACGGCTATGAGGCCTTCATCGCCGATATCGACGGCCTGATCATGGGGCGCGGGACCTATGAGAAGATGCTGGCCGTGGAGCCCTGGTACTACACCCGCCCCGTGGTGGTGTTGTCGCGCCGGCTGACGGGAACGGAGCCGCCGGAGCGCCTGAGGGGCAAGGTGGTCTTTCGTGACGAGACGCCTGAGGAAGCCATGGCGCACGTGGCGGCCGAGGGCTGGCGGCGGGCCTATGTCGATGGCGGCCAGGTGATCCAGGCGTTCCTGCGGGCGGGCCTGATCGAGGACCTCGTCGTGACTCAGGTCCCCATCCTGCTCGGAGACGGCCTGCCGCTGTTCGGGCGCACCGACGGCGACATCCGCCTGACGCACCAGGGCGTGCGCGGCTTCGCCTCCGGCCTGGTGCAATCGCGCTTCACGGTCGATCGTTGAGCCGCGCGGGTCGTCCGAAGGGCGCCGAGGCCAGGCTTGATCGGGAAGCTGTCGAGACCGCCGCCCTGGCGTTGCTCGACCAAGGGCAGGCCGCCTTCAGCATGCGGGCGCTGGCCGCCGCCCTGTCGGTCACGCCCATGGCGATCTATCACCACGTCGGCGGCCGCGAGGCCCTGATCGGCGCCCTGGCCGACCGCGTTCTGGCGAACGTGGCGGCCGGCGAGGGTTCGTCCCGCGAGCGTGTCGCCGGGCTGATGCATGCCTATTGCCGGGCGGTCGTCGCCCACCCGGCCCTGTTCATGATGCTGTTCGACACGCCGTCCGCCTTCGAAGGCGGACCGCGATGGTTCACGGCCGACCTCGACGGCCTGCTGGCCGAGGCCCAGGGCGCGGCCTTCACCGCCCGGGTGCGCGACATCCTGGTCGACTACACGCACGGCTACGGCTTCGCGGTGGCCGTCAACGGGACCGACCGTGAGGCGGCGCTGGCCGAATACCGCGCCGCCCTCGCCTTGTTGCTGGACGCTTTGGTTCCCGCCTAGAGCCTTTTAGGGCCAGATGGAATCATCTGGCCCGTTGAAAAAGGCTCTACTTTCTAATGTTTAGAGCGCGCCTGGGCGGGTTAACCGCGCACACTTAGCCCTGGCGCGCTCTAGTGGCGAAACACCCGCACGCCGGTGAAGGCCATGGTCAGGCCGCGCTCGTCGGCGGCGGCGATGACCTCGGCGTCGCGCATCGAGCCGCCCGGCTGGATGATCGCCCGGGCGCCCGCTTCGGCCGCCTGGATCAGGCCGTCGGCGAAGGGGAAGAAGGCTTCCGAGGCGCAGGCGCTGCCCGTCAGGTCCAGGCCGAAGTCGGCGGCGCGGATGGCGGCGATGCGGGCCGAGTCCTTGCGGTTCATCTGGCCGGCGCCGATGCCCAGCGTCTGGCCGCCCTTGCCGAAGACGATGGCGTTGGACTTGACGTGCTTGGCCACGGCGAAGGCGAACAGCATGTCCTCGACCTCCTGGTCGGTGGGCTGGCGCTTGGTCACGATCTTCAGGTCGGAGGGCAGGATGCGGGCGGCGTCGCGCGACTGCACCAGGAAGCCGCCGGCCACCGACCGGAACACCTCGCCGCCGCTCAGCGGATCGGGCAGGCCGTCGGTGAGCAGCAGGCGCAGGTTCGGCTTGGCCGCGAAGATGGCCAGGGCCTCTTCGTCGGCGCCCGGCGCGATGACCACCTCCGTGAACACCTTGACGATCTCGGCCGCCGCCTCGCCGGTCAGCGGCCGGTTGACGGCGACGATGCCGCCGAAGGCCGAGGTGGGGTCGCAAGCCAGGGCGCGGGCGTGGGCTTCCTTCAGGTCGCCGCCCAGGGCCACGCCGCAGGGGTTGGCGTGCTTGATGATGGCGCAGGTCGCCTGGCCCTCCCCGAACTCCGCGATCAGCTCGAAGGCCGCGTCGGTGTCGGCGATATTGTTGTAGCTCAGCGCCTTGCCCTGCACCTGACGGGCGTTGGCGACACCGGGGCGATTCTCGCCGGTGACGTAGAAGGCGGCCGTCTGGTGCGGATTTTCGCCGTAGCGCAGCCCCTGGCGCAGCTGGCCGGCGACAGCCTTGCGGACCGGCTGAGCGTCGCCGAGCTGGCCGGCGAACCAGGCGCTGATGGCGGCGTCATAGCCGGCGGTGCGGGCGTAGGCGCGGGCGGCGAGGCTCTGGCGCAGGGCCAGCGGCGTCGTCTTGTCGGCCTTCAGGGCGGCGATCACCTCGGCGATGTCGCCGGGCTCGGTGCAGACGCAGACATAGGCGTGGTTCTTGGCGGCCGAGCGGATCATGGCCGGGCCGCCGATGTCGATGTTCTCGACGCAAGCATCATAGCCGGCGCCCGAGGCCACGGTCGCCTCGAAGGGGTAGAGGTTCACATACAGGAGATCGATGCCGCCGATGCCGTGCTCGCTCATCGCCTGGGCGTGGGCCGGGGCGTCGCGCACCCCGAGGAGCCCGCCGTGGACGACGGGGTGCAGGGTCTTCACCCGGCCGTCCATCATCTCGGGGAAGCCGGTCAGGTCGGAGACGTCCTTCACCGGCAGGCCGGCGGCGGCGATGGCGGCGCGGGTGCCGCCGGTCGACACCAGCTCGACGCCGAGTTCGACCAGGGCGGTCGCCGCCTCGATCAGTCCGGTCTTGTCGGAAACGGACAGCAGGGCGCGGCGGACGGGCGCGGCGTCGGCGGCTTTCGGATAGTCGGGGGCGGCGGGCATTTCAGGCGGACTCCGGCAGGCGGTTTGCGAGGAGCCCAGGCGCGCGGCGTAGCTGCCTGCGCTCCCCGATGGTGACCATCTCTAGCGCCAGTTACGCAGGCGCAGGCCCTATAGGCCGGAAATCGGCCGATGTCATCGACGCAGAGGCGATTTCGGCGCTTAATGGCCGCGACATATCGGAGCCTTGGCCATGACCCTCAGCCGTCGTGACGCCCTGCTTGCCGCCGCCGGATTGCTGGCGGCCCCCTCCGCCTTCGCCGCCGATGCACGGCGACCGACCCCGGCCCAGACCGAGGGGCCCTTCTATCCCGACGTGATGCCCGCCGAGACCGATCCGGACCTCGTGCAGACCGCCCGACGACAGGCCAAGGGCGAGTTGCTCGACCTTCGCGGCCAGGTGCTCGGCCTCGACGGGCGACCGGTCGCCGGCGCCATGGTCGAGATCTGGCAATGCGACGCCAACGGCCGCTACATCGCCACGGCGGACGCCAGGCGGGGCGGCGGCGATCCCGGCTTCCAGGGTTTCGCCCGCCTGAAAGTCGGCGCGGACGGACGCTATGCTTTTCGCACCATCCGGCCGGTCGCCTACCCCGGTCGCACGCCGCACATCCATTACAAGGTCTACCGCCCGGACGGCCGGGTGCTGACCACCCAGATGCTGGTCGAGGGTGAGCCGCAGAACGAGCGCGACGGCGTGTTCCGGCGGCTGGCGCCGGCCGACCGATCGCTGGTTCTGGCCAGGCTGGATCGCGCGCCGACCGGCTGGCGCACGCAGTGGGACGTGGTCCTGGCCTAGCTTTCCGCCTGGGTCAGCTTCCAGCGGATGCGGCCGCCCTTGCCGGGGCGGGCCTGGCCGCGCAGGACGATCTGGCCGCAGGGCCGCGCCTCGCCATGATCGAAATGGACGCTGCTCTCCACCGAGACCTCGGGCGCATCGTTGCGCAGCCACCAACCGGCGCTGGTCGGGGAGGGTTTGATCAGCACGCTCTTGCCGTCGCGCGCCAGGGAGGCGCGGGCGTCCGGGTGCAGGTGGAAGCGGACGACGAAGGGGGTGTGGGCGATCTCCGCGTCCGACGCCGGTTCGAACACATCCTCGCCGCGCAGTTCGTCGGCGGCGGCGTCCAAGAACAGCTTGCGGGTATGGCGCAGGCCGGTGGCGGCGGCGAAGGCGTCGTGGGACAGCTCCAGGAACCCGCCGGCCTCGGTGTCGTGGCGTTGGGCGGCGACGCTGGCCGGGGCGCCGATCAGCACCGGGCCGAGAATGCGCGCCATCAGGCCATCGAGGGGCTCGCCCGCCGAGCCTCCGACCGGGGCGGCGGTGGAAGCGGCGTCGACGCGGCGGAAAGCCTGGGGAGTCCCACGGCCGGCGCTCCAGCCGCAACTGGTGATCAGGCGTTCCCGGCCGCAGACGACCTCCAGCGCCAGGGGCTGGGCGCAGGCCGTCACGGCGTGGGCGCCGCGGGCGGGGGCGGCGACGTCGACGATGGCCTGCAGCTCTCGCCCCGCGAGGCGCTGGTAGCCGCCCTCGGCCAGACCGCCGGGAACCGTCCGTTCGGCGTCGGCGCGCAACAGGGCCGCGGCGACGCGGCCGGCGCCGGAGGTCTCGCCGCCCTGGAAGCCGGGGAGACGGCCGTCGGCCAGGGTGAAGAAGCGGGTGGCGGCGGTCAGGCGGTCGATCGTCTGGGACAGAATCTCGGGCGCGGCCCGACCGCGCTGGGCCAGGGCGTCGTCGAGCGCCATCAGATCGAACAGCAGCTCCATGCCCGTCTCCGGGCAGCGCGAGGCGTGGACGCCGTCGGCGAGCACCGCCCTGGGCAGCAGGCGTTCGAGCCGCTTCATCGCCTCGGCGGTCAGCTTCTCCCCCGCCGTCTCGGCCAGGGCGCAACCGGCCAGGGCGGCGACCGCCGCGCGCTCGGCGGCGCGGGCCGGATCGCGGGTGATGTCCAGCAGGTGTCGGGCCTGGCGGGCGAGGTCTTCCGCCAGCTGGGCGATCTCGGCGTCGGCGGCGGAGCCCGCCAGGACGGAGGCGGCGCAGGCGAGGTTGAACACCCGCCGCTCCAGTGTCTCGCCACCCCAGGAGAAGCCGTTCCAGCGGCCGAAACCGCGCCGCCAGTCGGCCTGCAGGGCCAGGGCGCGACGCACGCCTTCATCGCCGACCGCCACGAGGTCGGGCAGCCAGCCGAAACGGTGCAGGGCGACGGCGAAGGGACGGGTCGGGCTCGGCCGGTCGAAGGGATCGCCCTCGGGGCCAAGCTCAAGGACCGCACCGCCAAGGCGAAACGTTCCGGCCAGGATCTGGCGGCCGCGCGCCGGGTCGGCGGGTCGGCTGTCGCGTGGGCGCAGGGCGAATCCCCGCGTCGCGGGCCGGGCGAGGAAAAAGCGGTGGAAAGGCGAGCCGAACCATTCCGCCTCGGCCTGGCGGGCTACCGCCTGGCCGGCGGCGCGGAGCATGAGGGGCGCCCTGGCCTCGGCCATGGCGGGGATCAGGCGTCCTTGAGGGCGCGGATGGCGGCGGCGTAGGTGGACGGACCACCGCCGAACACCGCCGTGCCGGCCACCAGGGCGTCGGCGCCGGCGTCGACGCAGGCGCGGGCGTTGGACGCGACAACTCCGCCGTCGACCTCGATCAGGGCGCCTGTGCCGGCCGCGTCGATCATGGCGCGCACGCGCTCGATCTTGCGTAGCTGGGAAGCGATGAACTTCTGACCGCCGAAGCCCGGGTTCACGCTCATGATCAGCACGAGGTCGACCAGCTCGATCACCTCTTCCACGAGGTCCGGCGGCGTGCCGGGGTTCAGCACCACGCCGGCCTGGGCGCCCAGCTCGCGGATGCGGCCCAGGGTGCGGTGCAGGTGCGGGCCGGATTCGGGGTGCACCGAGAGGATGTCGGCGCCGGCCTCGCGATAGGCCTCGAGGTAGGGATCGACCGGAGCGATCATCAGATGCACGTCGATCGGAATCTTCACGTGCGGGCGCAGCGCTTTGACCACCATCGGCCCGATGGTGATGTTGGGCACGAAGTGGCCGTCCATGACATCGACGTGCAGCCAGTCGGCGCCGGCCGCCTCCACCGCCCGCACTTCCTCGCCCAGGCGCGCGAAGTCCGCCGCCAGGATGGAGGGGGCGATGATCGGGCCGTCGTTGCTGCGTGCGAGAGTCATAAGAGTTCCTAACTCAGTCCGCCTTGCGCCGGAAGCGCGCGGCGAAGAAGCCGTCGAGGCCGCCCTCGGCGTGATGCGGCAGGATGCGCAGCGTGCCGTCGTCGCGGATGCTGGCGGCGGGCGCCCCGCCTTCGCCCGGCGTGACCGGCTCCAGCGCCATCTCGGGATGGGCGGCGAGGAAGGCGGCGACCTGGCCCTCGCCCTCTTCCGGCTCCAGCGAGCAGACGGTGTAGACGAGGCGACCGCCCGGCTTCACGCGGCTGGCGGCCGACGCCAGCAGCTTGGCCTGGGTCTGCGAGAGGGCGGCGACATCGCCCGGGCGCGCGGCCCACAGCACGTCGGGATGGCGGCGGAACGTGCCTGTGGCCGAGCACGGGGCGTCCAGCAGCACGGCGTCGAACTCACGCGCATCGTCCCAGGCGCCGGCGTCGGCGGCGATCACCTCGGCGGCCAGTCCCATGCGGGCGAGATTTTCGCCGACCCGCCTGAGCCTCGCAGCCGAGCGATCGAGGGCGGTGACCTCGGCGCCGGCGGCGGCCAGCTGCAGCGTCTTGCCGCCCGGCGCGGCGCAGAGATCGAGGGCGGTCTCGCCGGCCTTGACATGCAGCAGACGCGCGGGGATGGCGGCGGCGGCGTCCTGCACCCACCACGAACCCTCCGTGTAGTCGGGCCAGCCGGCGACGTCGCCGCGCAGGGCGCTGCGCAGGGAGCCGCCGGGCAGGACGGTCGCCTGCAGGTCGCCGGCCAGGCGGGCCGCGTCGCTGTCCGACTTCAGCGACAGGTCGGTGGGCGGCTCGGCCGGGATCAGGGCGGCGACGGCCTCGGCGGCCTCGCGGCCATAGGCGGCGGTCCAACGGGCGAACAGCCAGGGCGGCGCGAAATCGGCCGGCGCCGGGGCGGCCGGCTTGTCGCGCAGCAGGCCTCGCAGGACGGCGTTGACCAGACCCTTGAAGGCCCGCGTGTCCCGACGGCTGTCGGCCAGATCGACGCTGGTGGCCACCGCCGCATGCGGCGGCGCGCCCATGTAGAGCGCCTGCACCGCGCCGATGCGCAGGATGTGGCGCACCGCCTCCGGCGGCTCGCGGGTCAGCTTGGCGGCCAGCAGCCGGTCGACCGGGCCGAGGTGGCGCAGGGTCGCCAGGAACAGGGCGCGGGCGAAGGCGCGGTCGCGCGGGGCCAGGGATTGAAAAGCCTTGCCGCCCTGCGCTTCGTCGGCGCCGGCGCGGCGTTGCAGGGCGGCGGTCAGCAGCTCGATGGCGGCGGCGCGGGCGGGCAGTCCCTCGGACAAGGTGCTTTCAGACGACATCGCGGCGTCCTCAAGGGTTTTCGCGCCCGGCGCAAGGGGCGTAAGCTGCCGCCATGGAAGACGAAGCGCCCAAGAAGGTTCTCACCCCCGCCGCCCAGCGCGCCCTGGCCGAGGCCGAGGAACGCCGTGCGGCCGCCAAGGCCGAGGCGGAAAAGCAGGCCGAACTGGGTGGCCCGAAGGGGCCGGAGCCGACGCGGTTCGGCGACTGGGAGCGTAAGGGGATCGCGGTCGATTTCTGAGATCGCGGCCACGCTGTGCGTCCTTCGACACGGCCGCTTGCGCGGCCTGCTCAGGATGACGGTGTCTGTAAGCTGAAACCCTACGTCATGCTGAGCGGCGCGCAGCGCCAGTCGAAGCACTCATGGGGTTTTAGGCCGCCATCTCCTCGACCACCCTCAGCGCCGCCGCGTGCGGATCGGCGGCTCCGGTGATCGGGCGGCCGCAGACCAGGTGGCTGGCCCCGGCCGCCAGCGCGTCGGCCGGCGCGGCGGCGCGGGCCTGGTCGTCCTTGCCGGACCAGGCGGGGCGCACGCCGGGCGTGACGATCAGGAAGTCCGGGCGGCCGGCGGCCAGCGCGATCTCGCGCACCAGCGCCGCCTCGTGCGGGCTGGAGACCACGCCATCGACGCCGCAGTCCAGCGCCTGGCGCACCCGGCGGGCGACGAGGTCGCGAGCGGTGAAGCCGTAGCCGAGCTCGACGAGGTCGGTGTCGGTCAGGCTGGTCAGGACCGTGACCCCCAGAATCTTCAGACTGGAGCCCGAACCCCGACCTTGGACCGCCGCGCGCATCACCTGCGGTTCGGCGTGGACGGTGAGCAGGTCGCAGCCGCTGCCGGCCAGGGCCGCCGTCGACTTGCGGACCGTGGCCCCGATATCGTGCAGCTTCCAGTCGAGGAAGACCTGGCGGCCGGCGGCCTTGAGGCGGCCGGCGAAGGCCATGCCCCCGGTGGCCAGCAGCTCCAGCCCGACCTTGTAGAAGCTGACCGCGTCGCCCAGGCGTTCGACCATGGCCTCGGCCTCGACGACAGTCGGCAGGTCGAGCGGCACGATCAGGCGCGGATCGGCGCGAAGCGTGGCAGGGGCTTGCTCGGCGAGGGCTTGGGCGGGCATGTTCGCTCCTCTGCGTGCGCGCGCCTGCGGCCTCAACCGGCGCGGATGCGATCTTCAAGTGTGGGGCGAGACCATCGAATGGGCCAGACCGACCTTTTCGTCAACTTCTTCGTCGCCCTGTTCGCGCTGATCGACCCGATCGGCAACGTGCCGGTGTTCGCCGCCGCCACCTCCGGCGCCAACGCCTCGCAGCGCCGGCTGATCGCGGTCTACATCGGCCTGTTCGTCCTCGGTTTCCTGACCATCTTCTACTTCACGGGCCTGAGCCTGCTGGAGTTCTTCGGCATCTCCCTGCCGGCCTTCCGCATCGCCGGCGGCATCATCCTGTTCCTGCTTGGCCTGGACATGGCGCGCGACGACTTCACCGCCAAGTTCGCCGACGCCGCCGACGAGGCCGACCTTTCGACGCGCGGCTATGCCCGCAAGCGGTTCGAAAAGCTGATCGTGCCCTTCGCCATGCCGCTGCTGATCGGGCCGGGCGCGATCTCCACGGTGGTGATCTTCGCCAGCGACGCCCAGCCGCTGGGCCTCACCGGCATGGCCGGCGGCATCGCATCGATCGCCGCGGTGTCGGTGGTGGTGGTGCTGACCTTCTGGGCGACGCCGGTCATCTCCAGGCTGCTCGGCCGCATCGGCATGACCATCGTGGTGCGGGTGCTGGGCCTCATCCTCTGCGCCATGGCCGTGCAGTTCATCATCGCGGGCGTGGGCGACGCGACGCGGGGGCTGATCATTCCCGCGGCCGCGGCGCCCTATGCGGCGGGTCACTGATGTCCGAGGCTGGCAGCCCCTGGACCCGTCCCCAACCGCCGGTGGAGGAGCCGCCCCCGCCGCGTCATCAGCGATGGCTGTGGATACTGCTGATCGCCGCCGTCATCGGGCTGATGCTGGCCCTCGCCCGCGCCTTCCCCTCGGCGATGAACAGCAAGGAGGACTGGTGGTCGGTCGCCTATGGCGTCGGCTTCCTCATTCTCCTGTCCGCCGGCGCCCTGCGGCTGGAGCGCGGCAGGATCCGCCAGCACCTCGCCCACATCGCCATCTGGGCGGCGATCTTCGCCGTGTTGGCGGTCGGCTATGCCTATCGCGATGTGTTCGAGGACGCGGGCCGGCGCGTACGCGTCGCCTTCGGGGGCGGGACGCCGGTGGCGACCGGCGAGCGGGAGCTGGTCGTGCCGCGCGACGAGAGCGGCCACTTCGTGCTGGTGGGGCGGGTGAACGGCCAGCCGGTGCGCTTCCTCGTCGACACCGGCGCGACCGACACGGTGCTGAGCCCTGGCGACGCCCAGCGCCTGGGCATCGATCTCTCCGCCCTCGACTACGGCTACCGGGCCGAGACAGCCAACGGCGTCGGCTACGCGGCGGCCGCGACCGTGGACCGGCTGGAGGTGGGGCCGATCCGGGCGGACAATTTCCGGGTGATGATCAACCAGGCGCCGATGTCGACCTCGCTGCTCGGCATGAGTTTTCTCGGCGACCTGGAATCCTACCAGGTGCGCGGCGACCGTCTGACTCTCGCTTGGCGGGCGGCGCCTTAACGAGGGCGGAAGCGGCCGCCCTGGCTGGCGATCAGGGCCAGGCCCCAGTCGTCGGGGATCAGCTTGGCGGAGGCGGCGATGGCCTTGTTGGGCGCGCCCGTGACGCTGACCGGGCGGTTGGCCTCCACCGCCTCGTAGCCGTGAGCCGCCACCTCGTCGGCGCCCATCCACATCCATTCCGGCGTCGCCGCCTCCAGGCGGGCGCGGCTGCCGTCGACGTCGTGGAATTCCGAATAGGTAAGGCCCGGGCAGAGGGCCGAGACGTGGACGCCGGTGTTCAGCGTTTCGAGATGCAGGGTCTGGGAGAACTTCACCAGGAAGCTTTTGCAGGCGCCGTAGAGGGTGGCGTGCGGCGAGGCGGGGATCAGGCCGGCCAGGGAGGCGACGTTGACAATGCGCCCGAAGCGCCGCTCCAGCATGCCCGGCAGCACCTTGTGGCTGGCCTCGCAGACCACCCCGACCAGCACCTGCAGCATCGCCGCCTGGGCCGACCAATCCGAACCGGCATAGGCGCCGGAGATGCTGTAGCCGGCGTTGTTGACCAGGGCGTCGATCTCGCGGCCCTCGGCGGCGAGGCGCCCGAGGACGGCGTCGACGGCGCCCGCCTCGGCGAGGTCGGCCGGAACGGCCAGGGCCTCGACGCCGTAACGCAGGGTCAGTTCGTTCGACAGCTCCTCCAGCCGGTCGGCGCGACGGGCGGTCAGGGCCACGTCATAGCCGTTGGAGGCGTAGATGCGGGCGAAGGCGGCCCCGATGCCGGCGGAAGCGCCGGTGATCAAGGCGAGGCGGCGAGGCATGCGGAAAACTCTATGAAGCGCGGCCTCAGAGTGGCCCGCGCCTCCGGTCTGTTCAAGCTCAGCCCTGCTGGCCGACCATATCCATGTGCGTCGGCGTCGGCGCGCGCTTGTGAAAGAAGGCGATGCTGTCGGCGAGAGTGATGTAGTCGATCTCTTCCGACGTCGGATCGTCGAGTTCGGCGCCGCGCCAGTACTTGTCGTGCAGCTTGTCGATCAGCCGCTTGGTGAAGGCGATGAAGCTGTCATCGCGATCCAGGCCGCCTTCCCAGCCCGGCCAGTAGTTGGAGTGCAAATCCTCGCACACATAGACGCCGCCGGTCTTCACGTGCGGCCAAAGGGCCTTGAAGCTGGCGATCTGGTGATGGGTGATGTGGCTGCCGTCGTCGATGACGATGTCGAACGGGCCGTGTTCGGCGGCGATCCGGGCGAGCAGCTTGGGATCGCCTTGGTCGCCGATGTAGATCGGAAAGCCGTCGGCGGCGAACCGGGCGCAGGCCGGCTTAAGATCCAGCCCGACGATGTGGGCTTCTTCGCCCAGGTGCTCGCGCCAGAGCTGCAACGAACCGCCTTGGGCGAGGCCGATCTCCAGCACCCGCGGCCGCTTGCCGACATAGGGCGCAAGGGCGCGGTCGTAGAGCGGAAGATAATGGACCCATTTGAACATCGGCCGGCCGCCATGAGCGTAGTAGGTGCGCTCGAAGGCCGTCCCAGCCGCCGCATGGAGAGCGGGCTGGTCGATGTTTTCGTGGAGGACTCCTGGAAGGACCGGGTGGCGGGCGACGTCCGGCCGCGGCGGCGGCCCAGGCGGCGGAGGGGCCAGGGCGGCGAGCACCAGGGACGGATCGATGCGTCCGAGCAGCAGCTTCGCCGCCAACTTCAGCCTCACCGACATCACACGCCTCCGCTCGCCGCGACCTCCATGCGGCGCTTGCCCCGGCCACGCAAGCCGCCTTCGCGCGTCCGGCGAAGCTCAGGCGGCGTTGGCGAGCGGTTCGGCGGCCTGGCCGGCCGTCCAGCGCTGGGCGGCCTTGGCCACGCGCTCGCCGAGCAGGTAGGCCGTGCGGCGGTCGCCGGTGGGCGGGGTGATCTCGGCGGAGGCGTTGTCCGACTGGGCGGCGAGGCCGAGGAAGGCGCCGACGCGGTTCAGCGTCTCCGGCCCGCGTTCGGCGGCGGTCACCGACGGGGCGGGCACCCCGAGGTTGACCCAGTTCATGCCGTGCTGGGCGGCGAGGATCGCCAGGCTGGTCAGGGCGTGGGTCTTGTCGCCCGAGAAGCTGTGCGAGTTGGTGAAGCCCGCGGCCAGCTTGTCCTGCCAGCCGCCGGTGGCGAACACCCGCGACGAGGCTTCGGCGAAGGCGCGGAACGCGGCAGAGACGTCGCCCATGTAGGTCGGGGCGCCGAACACGACGGCGTCCGACGCGGAAACCTGTTCGAGCAGCGGCCCGAAATCCTGGGCGGCGCTCTCGATGGGCAGCAGGCGGGCCTCGGCGCCCGTGGCGCGAACGCCCGCGGCGACCTGCTCGGCCAGCACCGCGGTATGGCCATAGCCCGAATGGTAGACGACGGCGACGGTGGTCATGAAAGTCGATCCTTATTCGTAATCGTATCGGTGGCGATTACATATTAAGGCCGATCCTCGACCGCCAGGGGCGCCGCCCCCAGATTTTCTCAGCAGTCTTTCAGCAGGTCCGCGACGGTGATCTGGCCGAGGCGCTCGGCCACGGCCTTGTCGGCGGCGACGATGGCGGCGCTGACCGCCTCGGGAATCTTTTCGCCGACCGGACAGCCCTTGGCGCCCGGAGGCGCGACGCCGAGGTGGGCGCAGCCGTTCACCGCTCGCAGCACGTTGTCGAGGGTGATCTGCTCGGCGGGCTTCAGGAGCCAGGCGCCGCCGTTGGCGCCGGCCCGGGCGCCGATCAGCCCGGCCTTGCCGAGCATGGAGGTGACGCGGCGAACGACCACGGGATTGGTCGGCATCGAAGCCGCCAGCGCCGCGCTGGACACCGCCTGCTCAGGCGCGAACGCGCCCTTGTGCGCCAGATAGGCGAGGGCGTGAGCGGCGACGGGAAACTTCTGACTGTCGGACATTGGTATACAACCTCGGCACGGAACGTAGGCGCCCTGCGCGCACGTTCAATGAAAATGTCGAATCCCACCCGTAGGAACGGTACGATTGTGTGCGGCTGCGAAAGGGTGTATCGCGCCCGCCGCTGCCTGCACGGGCGGATTTTTGGGACGCCCCGACCCTCGTCGTCGGATCCGCGCGCCCGGAGGACCTGAATGGCTCCCGAAGCCCCGGGCGCGATGCCGGCGAACTCGTCCGACCCCGCCGTCGAAGCGCCGTCTCATCAGTCTGCCCACACCGCCGCCCATGGCCAGGGCAGCTTTTTCGCCCTCGCGCTCGGCGCGGTGGGGGTGGTGTTCGGCGACATCGGCACCAGCCCGCTCTATTCGATGCGCGAGGCGCTGAGCCACGCGCGCGGCGAAACCGCCAACCCGGAGATCGCCGTGCTCGGCGTCGTCTCCCTGGTGCTGTGGACGCTGACGCTGTTCGTGACCATCAAGTACGTGGTCTTCTTCATGCGGGCCGACAACAAGGGCGAGGGCGGCACCCTGGCCCTGATGGCCCTGGCCCAGAAGGCGCTGGGACGCAGCAAGGGCAAGCGGTCGGCGGCCATCTTCCTGCTGGGGGTGATCGGCGCCTCGCTGTTCTACGGCGACGGCATCATCACCCCGGCCATCTCGGTGCTTTCGGCCGTGGAGGGCCTGAAGGACGCGCCCCGCGTCGGCCACCTGTTCACGCCCTACATCCTGCCGATCTCCGGCGTGATCCTGATCGGCCTGTTCCTGGTGCAGTCGAAGGGCACCCACCGGGTGGCGGCCCTGTTCGGCCCGGTGATGGTGATCTGGTTCCTGATCCTCGGGGCTCTGGGCGTCTTCCATCTGGCCGACGATCTGTCGATCTTCCGGGCGATCAATCCCGCCTACGGCTTTCTGTTCCTGCGCGAGAACGGCCTCGTCGGTTTCGTCATCCTCGGCAGCGTGTTCCTGGCGGTGACGGGAGCCGAGGCGCTCTATGCCGACATGGGCCATTTCGGGAAGAAGCCGATCCAGGCCGCCTGGCTCTACCTCGCCTTCCCTTGCCTGGCGCTGAACTACCTCGGCCAGGGCGCCATGGTGCTGCAGCAGCCGGAGACCCGCCACAATCCGTTCTGGGAAATGGTGCCGCAGGCGGCCTACTGGCCGATCCTGGTGTTCGCCACCGCCGCCACGGTCATCGCCTCGCAGGCGGTGATCACCGGCGCCTTCTCCATGACCCAGCAGGCCGTGCAACTGGGCCTCCTGCCCCGCATCGACATCAAGCGCACCTCCGAGACCCAGGCCGGCCAAATCTTCGTGCCGTCGGTGAACACCCTGCTGATGATCGGGGTGCTGGTGCTGCTGGTCATCTTCCAGAGCTCGCACCGCCTGGCCGCCGCCTACGGCATCGCGGTGACCGGGGCGATGTTCGTCGACACCCTGCTGGCCTACGTCGTCATCCGGCTGGTCTGGAAATGGAACTACGCCCAGACCTTCGCCCTGCTGGTGCCGCTGGCCCTGCTCGACATGGTGTTCATCGCCGCCAACCTGCTGAAGGTGCCCGACGGCGCCTGGCTGCCGCTGGCGTTCGGCGGGGTGCTGGTGATGGTCATGTGGACCTGGAACCGCGGGGCCAAGATCCTGGCGGAAAAGACGCGGCGCGACAGCGTGCCCCTGGTCGACCTGATGGAGATCCTGGCCGCCCGCCAACCGCACCGCGCGCCCGGCACGGCGATCTTCCTGACCTCGGACACCGAGATGACGCCGGTGGCCCTGATGCACAACCTCAAGCACAACAAGGTTCTGCACGAGAAGAACGTCATCCTGACCGTACGCACCGCCGAAAGCCCGCGCCTGTCGGAGGACAGCCGCGTGTCGATCGAGCGGATCAGCGACGACTTCAAGAAGGTGACGGTGTTCTACGGCTTCATGGAGAGCCCGAACCTGCCCAAGGCGCTGGCCGTCTGCCGCAAGCAGGGGCTGAAGTTCGACATCATGTCGACCAGCTTCTTCCTCGGCCGCCGCTCGATCGTGCCCTCGGCCCATTCGGGCATGCCGCTGTGGCAGGACCGGCTGTTCATCTTCCTGATGAAGAACGCCGCCAATCCGACCGACTTCTTCAAGATTCCGCCCGGCCGGGTGGTGGAGTTGGGCGCCCAGGTCACGGTATAGGTCGCAGCCATGGAGACGACGCTGCGCCTGCTCGGCGATGGGGTGACCATCGCCGCCCTGTCGATCATCTGGGGCGCCTCGCGCGTCATCTGGCGGCGCGTGCCGGACGACGCCCGCATTCCGGCGCCCTGGGGCGGCCTCGCGCCGAAGCGCCTCGCCCTGGCCTTCACCCCCACCGTCGCCGCCATCGTGCTGCTGGCCCTGACCTTCTGGGGCCTCGCCAACCGCGACATCGACGCGACCTGGGCCCTCATCCTGTTCGGAACGCGCGGCCTGCTGACCGCCCTCTTCGGCCTGATCCACCTGACCCATCTGCGCGCCGTGCTGCAGAGCCTGGGGCCGGGCGGCGCGAACGAGCCTTGATGCTTCACGCCGCACGCGCTTAAAGGCGCGCGACTTCACCCAAACCCTCCCCGAAGGACCCCGCTCATGGCCGCCAAGCCCGTCAAGAAGGTCGTGCTCGCCTATTCCGGCGGCCTCGACACCTCGATCATCCTCAAGTGGCTGCAGACCGAGTACCAGGCGGAAGTCGTGACCTTCACCGCCGACCTCGGCCAGGGCGAGGAGTTGGGCCCGGCCCGCGAGAAGGCCCTGCTGCTGGGCATCAAGCCCGAGAACATCTTCATCGATGACCTGCGCGAGGAGTTCGTGCGCGACTTCGTCTTCCCGATGTTCCGCGCCAACACCGTCTACGAAGGCCAGTACCTGCTCGGCACCTCGATCGCCCGGCCGCTGATCGCCAAGCGCCAGATCGAGATCGCCCGCCAGGTCGGCGCCGACGCCGTCTGCCACGGCGCCACCGGCAAGGGGAACGACCAGGTCCGCTTCGAGCTCGGCTACTACGCCCTGGAACCGGACATCACCGTGATCGCCCCCTGGCGCGAGTGGGACTTCAAGAGCCGCGAGGCCCTGCTGGAGTTCGCCCGCGACAACCAGATTCCGATCGCCAAGGACAAGCTGGGCGAAGCCCCGTTCAGCGTCGACGCCAACCTCTTGCACTCGTCGTCGGAAGGTAAGGTCCTCGAGGACCCGGCCGTGCCCGCCCCCGAGTTCGTGCACATGCGCACCATCGCCCCGGAGGATGCGCCGGATAAGCCGACCGTCTTCACCATCGACTTCGAGAAGGGCGACCCGGTCGCCATCGACGGCGAGCGCCTGAGCCCGGCCGCCCTGCTGACCAAGCTGAACCAGCTGGGCCACGACAACGGCGTCGGCCGCCTCGACCTCGTGGAAAACCGCTACGTCGGCATGAAGAGCCGCGGCGTCTACGAGACTCCGGGCGGCACGATCCTGCTGGCCGCCCACCGCGGCATCGAAAGCATCACCCTCGACCGGGGCGCCATGCACCTGAAGGACGAGCTGATGCCGAAGTACGCCAGCATGGTCTACAACGGCTTCTGGTTCGCACCGGAACGCCTGATGCTGCAGGCGGCCATCGACCATTCGCAGGCGCTGGTGACGGGCCGTGTCACCGTGAAGCTCTACAAGGGCAACGTCACCGTCGTCGGCCGCGAGAGCCCCTATTCGCTGTACGACCAGGATCTCGTCACCTTCGAGGAAGGCAAGGTGGCTTACGATCACCGCGACGCCGCCGGCTTCATCAAGCTGAACGCCCTGCGCCTGCGCGTGGCCGCCAAGCGCGACCGCCGCAACAACAGCTAGGATCATTCTTCCGGAGCCCGACCATGAGCGAAACCGACAGGCCCGGCGTCCTGACGGGCGCGAACTGGAAGGACGCCATGGGCCGGGCCTGGGCGGCGCTGCACCCGGTGATGGAGCGGATGAACCGCCCGGTCGGCGAGGCGACGGCCGCACGGGCCCGGGTCGCTCCGGGCGACCGGGTGCTGGACGTCGGCTGCGGGACCGGGGACACCAGCCTCGATCTCGCCCGGCGCACGGCTCCGGACGGCCGGTGTCTCGGCGTCGACATCTCCGCGACCCTGCTGGCAAGCGCCCGCGAGGCCGCCGCGAAGTCGGGCCTCGCCAACATCGACTTCCTGGAGGCCGACGCCCAGACCCATTCTTTCGAGCCGGGCGGCTTCGACGTCGTCTACTCCCGCTTCGGGGTGATGTTCTTCGAGGACTTCGACGCCGCCTTCGCCAATCTGCGGAAAGCGCTGGTTCCCGGCGGCCGCCTCGCCTTCACCTGCTGGCGCAAGCCGCAGGACAACCCGCTCTCGCTCGTGGCGGTGGACGCCGCCCGGCCATTCCTGCCGCCCATCCCGGCGCCGACCCCGGGAGCGCCGGGCCGCTTCGCCTTCGCCGATCCGGACCGGGTGCGCGGCATCCTCGAACGCAGCGGCTGGCGCGACATCGAGATCGAGCCGCTCGACACGCCGACGCCCGCGAGCTTCGACGAACTGATGGCGCTGAGCCTGGACCTCGGCATGCTCGGGCCGATCCTGCGCGACCAATCCGAAGCCGTGCGCACCCAGGTGCGTGAGGCGGTCGGAGCGGCCCTCGCGCCGCACGCGGTGGACGGCGTCGCGCCGATGACCGCCGCCTGTTGGCTCGTTTCAGCGCGGGCCTGATCAGGAAAGGCGGTTGAACGGATACCGGTCGCGGATCTCGTAGGCGAAGAAGCTGCCCTTGGAGTCGGCGTCGACGAACGAGCGGTGCACCTCGCCGGGCACCCCGACGTAGACGTAGCAGTCGCCGTCGGTGAAGGTGACGATCAGCTTGCCGTGGTTTTCCTCGTAGTCGATGTCGGTAATTGCGGTCGAGTCGACGTGCATGACCGGCCTCCTGCGCATATCCCGCGTTCGCGGGGGGTTGCCACACTAGGAAACGCGCCTGAAACGTAAGGTTCCGACGCTCAAGCTTGGGAGGCGTTTCGTTGATGCAGCCGCATAATCTTGTCGCCCTGGTCACCGTCGTCGCCCTGCTGGTCTATCTCGGAACAGGGATGAACGTGTCGCGCACCCGGCGGAAGCACGGCGTCGAGCCGCCGGCGATGACCGGCGCGCCGCAGGTCGAGCGGGCGCTGCGCGTGCAGGGCAACACCCTCGAATGGCTGGCGATCTTCCTGCCGGCCCTGTGGATCTTCGCCCTCTACTGGAGCGACTATGTCGCCGCCGGCCTCGGCGTGGTCTGGACCGTCGGCCGACTGCTCTATTGGGTCGGCTACATGAAGGACGCCAAGGCGCGCTATCCCGGCTTCGGGCTGCAGGCGGCGGCGACCTTCGTGCTGTTGATCGGCGCCGCCATCGGGGCGGTCCGCGCGCTGCTGGTGACCGGCGGTGTCTAGCCCGTTGGGCGGTCTGCCCGTCGATCCGGCTCGCTATGTCGCCTTCCTCGGAGCCATGACGGTGATGGCCGTCACGCCCGGCCCCGCCAACCTCTTCGCCATCGCCATGGGACTGAACCGGGGCCGCCGGGCGGCGCTGTCGGGCGTGATCGGCATGAACTGCGCCAGCCTCATGTGGTTCGCGGCGGCCGCGCTCGGGCTGGGGGCCCTGGTCGTGGCCTTTCCGCTGGCCTTCCGCGTCCTCGCCGTCGTCGGCGGTCTCTACGTCGCCTGGCTGGGGGTTCAGGCGATCCGCGCCGGTTTGCGTGGGGACTCGGCGGCGAAAGCGACGGCGCGGCCCGTCGGGCGCACGGCTTTCGGCGACGGCTTTCTCGTCCAGGCGACCAATCCCAAGCTCCTGCTGTTCTTCTCCGTGGTGCTGCCGCCGTTTCTCGACACGGCACGGCCGCCGGGACCTCAGTTGGCCATGTTCGCGGTCGCCACGATCGGATTGGATATGGTGGCCATGACCAGTTATGGACTGAGCGGCGGCGCCCTCTCCGCGCGGATGACCCAAGCAACGTTTCGTCGCAATTTTTCCTTTGTTGTCGGCGCCTTACTTTTGTCTGCGGCAGCGCTCATCTTATGGCGTGGCTGACGCAACGTGTTTTCGGCCAGTGTGTTCTTCGGGGCAGGAGTTTGTGATGAAGATCAAACCAATAGCCACGCTTGCTGCGTTGGCCCTCGCGGCCGGGCTGGCCGCCTGCGCGACGCCCACGCCCTACCAACCGGCCGTGCGCGGCACGTCGGTCTCCGGCGGCTTCTCCGACGCGCGGATCACCGAGAACCGGTTCCGCGTGACCTTCGCCGGCAATACCCTGACCTCGCGCGAGACCGTGGAGCGCTATCTGCTCTACCGCGCCGCCGAGCTGACCACCCAGACCGGCTATGACTGGTTCGAGATCGTCGACCGCACCACGGACCGCGACCGCCGGACCTATACGACGCCCAGCATGATGGGGCCGGGCTTCGGCGGCTGGGGCTACGGCTACTGGCAACCGTCGTGGCGCTACTACGGTCCGCGTTACGGCTGGCGCACCTGGGACCCATTCTGGGGCAGCCCGTTCTGGGCCAACAGCATGGACACCCGGACGGTGGAGCGTTTCGAGGCCACGGCCGAGATTCTGCTGCGCCGCGGGCCGACGCCGCAGGACAACCCCCGCGCCTTCGACGCCCGCCAGGTGATGTCGAACCTCGGCCCGAGCATCCAGCGGCCGCAGCCCTAAACGCATGACCTTAGGCGACGCCACGAGCCCGGACGTCTCGGACGTCCTCGATCCCTCCAAGGCCCTCGCCCCGATCACGGTGAGGGTCAACGAGGCGCGCGTGCGTCGCGGCTTCCTGCCCAAGATCCGCAAGGTGGCGGCGAGGATTCCCTTCGCCGCCGACGCCCTTTCGGTGTTCTGGTGCGTGCGCGACAAGGAGACGCCGACGGCGGCCAAGGGGTTGATGCTGGCGGCCCTGGCCTATTTCGTCCTGCCGACCGACGCGGTGCCCGACTTCATCGCCGGCTTCGGCTTCACCGACGACGCGGCGGTGATGGCGGCGCTGATGGCGGTGGTCGGCAAGAACGTGAAGCCCAAGCACAAGGACGCGGCGCAGGCTTACCTGACCAAAATCGCCGGGGACTGACCGCAGCTGGGGCACTCCGGGTCGGCCCCGATCTTCACCGTACGACTTTCACCGCTCAGCCCATCGTAGATCAGCAGGCGGCCGGCCAGCGGCTCGCCGGCGCCGGTGATGATCTTCACCGCCTCCAGGGCCATCATCGATCCGATCACCCCGGCCAGGGCTCCGACCACGCCGACGACGGCGCAGGTCTCGGCGTCCGGCGGGATTTCCGGCGTCAGGCAACGGTAGCAGGGCCGGCCCTCGAACACCCCGACCTGACCGGTCCATCGACCGAGGGCGCCGGAAACCAGCGGTTTGCGGTGGGCGACGCAGGCGTCGGAAACGCAGAAGCGGGTGGCGAAGTCGTCGGTGCCGTCGAGGACAAGATCATAGTCGGCGACCATTTCGCCGGCGTTGCCGGCGTCGAGGGCGGCGAGATGCGGCTCGACTACGACATGCCGATTGAGGGCGCCGAGCGCCTCGGCCGCCGCCGTCACCTTCGGCCGACCGACATCGGCGGCGGTGAACAGCACCTGGCGCTGCAGGTTGGAAAGCGAAACCGCGTCCGGATCGACGATCCCCAGGGTCCCGACCCCCGCCGCCGCCAGATAGAGGACCGCGGGCGAGCCGAGGCCGCCGGCCCCGACCACCAGCACCCGCGCCGCGGCCAGCGCCTGCTGGCCCGGGCCGCCGATCTCGCGCAGCACCAGATGGCGGGCGTAACGCTCGACCTCCTCCGGCGAAAACGCCATGCCGCTTGACCCTTCGGTTGCGCCCGACCACATGCGGGTCATGAGCGAAGCTAATTCGATGCCGTCTTGGCACGGCACCACCATCCTCGCCGTGCGCAAGGATGGAAAGACCACCATCGCCGGCGACGGACAGGTGTCTCTCGGCCCGACCATCGTCAAGGGCAACGCCCGCAAGGTGCGTCGCCTGGCGGGCGGCAAGGTGCTGGCCGGGTTCGCGGGCGCCACCGCCGACGCCTTCACCCTGATCGAACGGCTGGAAGCCAAACTCGAACAGTATCCCGACCAGCTGGCCCGCGCCTGCGTCGACCTGGCCAAGGACTGGCGGACCGACCGCTATCTCCGCCGGTTGGAGGCCATGCTGCTGGTCGCCGACAAGGATCAGATCTTCACCGTCACCGGCATGGGCGACGTGCTGGAGCCGGAACACGCCGTGGCCGCCATCGGCTCGGGCGGCTCCTACGCCCTGGCCGCAGCTACGGCCCTGGCCGATTTCGACCTCGACAGCGAGGAGATCGCCCGTCGCGCCATGAAGATCGCCGGCGACATCTGCGTCTATACCAATGGTTCTCTCACGGTGGAGACGCTCTGATGACCGAGTTCTCTCCCCGCGAAATCGTCTCCGAACTGGACCGCTTCATCGTCGGCCACGCCGAAGCCAAGCGCGCCGTGGCCGTGGCCCTGCGCAACCGCTGGCGCCGGCGTCGCACGCCGGAGGATCTGCGCGACGAGATCACCCCGAAGAACATCCTGATGATCGGGCCGACCGGCGTCGGCAAGACGGAGATCGCCCGCCGCCTGGCGCGTCTCGCGCAGGCCCCGTTCCTCAAGGTCGAGGCCACCAAGTTCACCGAGGTCGGCTACGTCGGCCGCGATGTCGACCAGATCATGCGCGACCTAGTGGAAAGCGCCATCGCCATGGTGCGCGACAAACGCCGCGCCGGCGTGCGGGCCCGCGCCGAGGCCGCCGCCGAGGAGCGCATCCTCGACGCCCTCACCGGCCCCGGCTCGACCGCCGCGCGCGAGAGCTTCCGCAAGAAGCTGCGGGCCGGCGAGCTGAACGACAAGGAAGTCGAGCTGCAACTGGCCGATACCGGCGGCGCGAGCTTCGAGATTCCCGGCCAGCCGGGCGGCATGGGCGTACTGAACCTGTCGGAAATGATGGGCAAGGCGTTCGGCGGCCGCACCAAGACCCACAAGACCACCGTCGCCGGGGCCCACGCCCCGCTGATCGCCGAGGAGAGCGACAAGCTGCTGGATCAGGAGGCCCTGACCCAGGAAGCCCTGGCCTTGGCCGAGAACCACGGCATCGTTTTCCTCGACGAGATCGACAAAGTGGCCAGCCGCCAGGATCGCGGCGGCGGCGACGTCTCCCGCGAAGGCGTGCAGCGCGACCTGCTGCCGCTGATCGAGGGTACGACCGTCTCCACCAAGCACGGGCCGGTGAAGACCGACCACGTGCTATTCATCGCCTCGGGCGCCTTCCACGTGGCCAAGCCCTCGGACCTGCTGCCCGAGCTGCAAGGCCGCCTGCCGATCCGCGTCGAGCTGAAGGCCCTGACCCGCGACGACCTGCGCCGCATCCTTACCGAGCCGGAAGCCAATCTGATCCGCCAGCACCAGGCGCTGATGGCCACCGAGGGCCTGACGCTGGTGTTCACCGACGACGCCATCGACGCCCTGGCCGACGCCGCCGTGGCCGTGAACGGCAGCGTCGAGAACATCGGCGCGAGACGTTTGCAGACCATCCTCGAAAAGGTGGTCGAGGACATCAGCTTCACCGCTGGCGACAAGTCCGGCGAGACGGTGACCATCGACGCCGCCTATGTGCGCGAGCGCATCGGAGCGTTGGCGGCGGACACGGACCTGAGCCGGTTCATTCTCTGAGGAACGCTTGGTGAGTGCTAACGCCGGTGTGGGCGCGGCCGCCGAATAGCGAACGTTTAGGGAACGCGGCGCGTCATAGCTGTGGATAATTAGCGACCGAGCAAATCATTGTTTTGTTTGAAGAAAGAGCTTTTCTTTTAGGGCGGACGACAGCAAGACCACTTTCTTACCCCCTTGCATCGTCCGGAAATTTTGCCCCCATACCCCTTGGGTTGCCCTGATCGATTCGATCAATGGCGAGCTTTGCCCGGTGCCCAAGAAGCGAACTCTCCCCGAAGAGTCTTACACGCCTCACACCGTGACCATTCGGCTAGGTCGTTGGCTGCATGCTGAAGCCAGCGGATGGGGAATTGTCGCCCTAGTCGCTCTGGTCGTAGTCGTCGCAGTGATGAAGTGGGCAGGCTTGGCGATTGGAAGCGGCAAAGCACAGGCATCGGGAAGCACTCCCGTGCCTCACGCCGCTTCGAACCGCCCAACCGCCTCGATCCCCAGCATCGCCGCCTTTCTCGCCAACCCCCAGTGATAGCCCGTCAGCCGGCCATCTCGGGCGATTGCGCGGTGACATGGGATGAGCAGCGAAATCGGGTTGGCTCCCACCGCCGCACCGGTGGCGCGGAAGGCGCCGGGTTTGCCGGCCCAGCGGGCGACGTCGGCGTAGGTCGCGGTGGCGCCGGACGGGATCTGCAGCAGGGCCTTCCAGACCTGGATGTGGAACGGCGGGCCAATCAGCTGGATCGGCAGCGGACCTTCCTCACTGAGGAAGGCTTGGCGGGCGGCCTTGGCGGCGACGGCGTCATCGCGCACCCAGTCGGCGGCCGGCCAGCGACGGCGCATGTCCTCCAACGCTTCCGCCTCGGGATCGCCGGCGCCGCCGGTGCGCAGGCCTTCGGCGAAACCGAGACCGGCGAGGCCGCGCGGGGCCATGACGAACAGGCCCCTGCCGAACGGCGTCGGCGCCCAGCCCCAGGTCAGGGTCAGGCCTTCGCCGCGACGGCGCGCCTCGCCGGGGGTGACGGCCTCCTGGGCGATGAACAGGTCGTGAAGCCGCGAGGGGCCGGAAAGCCCGGCGTCGTAAGCCGCGTCGAGCACGCTCTCGCCGGCCTCCAGCGAGCGCCGCGCCTCGGCGTGGGCGATGGCGGCCATGAAGGTCTTGGGGCTGACCCCCGCCCAGCGGGTGAAGACGCGCTGGAAATGGAAGGGCGACAGGCCGACCACCTCGGCCGCGTCGTCGAGCGAGGGCCGGTCGCGCCAGTGCTCGGCCAGCCAGGCCAGGGCCTTGTCCATGCGGTGATAGTCGGCCGAGCGTTCGGTCAGGGCCGCGAAGCGATCGGCGGGGGCGAGATCGGTCATGGGTCTATCGTTGTCGTATGCCATGATCCCAGGCTAGGCCCGCGCCGCGACGAAAGCCGCCCGGTTCTTGCTGACCTATCGAGAATATCGCTCGGCCCGCGCCGCCAGGATCGCCTGCTTCAGGGCGTCGGCGAAAGCCTCCCGCTCCTCGGGGCTCAGCGCGGCGCCGACGGTCAGGCGTTTGGCCGAGAGGGTTAGGCGCACACGAGCGTCATGTTCGCCGGCCCGGTCGACGCGCACGCCGGTGAAGGCGGTCGGCGAGGTCCAGACGGTCTTGTCCTCATGCGTCACGGTGACGGCGTCGGCCGACACGCGCACCCGCTCATTACGCTCGGCCCGCCGGGCGGCGATCTTGAACGCCCACCAGAGGGCCAGGATGTCGACGCCCAGGAAGAACGGCGCCATCCAGGCGCCGATGACGAACAGGAAGGTCGCGATCAGGCTGGAGGCGAAGCAGAGGGCGTACATCAGCACCTTGCGGCCCGTTTCGCCCAGCGAGCGGTTGGGGGTGATCACGGCGTCCATGTAGAGGGTGGTCACGCTTCGAAATCCGCTTCACACACAGGACGCCATGGTCAAACGTCCCGCCCCGAAGAAACGCCTTTCGCCGAAGGAACGCCAGCGTGTCGACGAGCTGTTTTCCCGCTGGGCGGCGGCCGAGCCGAATCCCCAGACCGAGCTGAATTACCATAACCCCTACACCCTGGTGACGGCCGTCGCCCTGTCCGCCCAGGCGACGGACAAGGGCGTCAACAAAGCCACCGACAAGCTGTTCAAGCTGGCCGATACGCCCGAGCAGATGTTGGCCCTCGGCGAGGCCGAGCTGATGCGGACGATCAGCACCATCGGCCTCTACCGCGCCAAGGCCCGCAATGTGATCGCCGCCGCCCACATCCTGGTCGACCGTTACGGCGGCCAGGTGCCCACCGACCGCGAGGCGCTGCAGAGCCTGCCGGGCGTCGGCCGCAAGACCGCCAGCGTGGTGCTGAACGAACTCGGCGTCGAGCCTGCCATCGCCGTCGACACCCACGTGTTCCGCGTCGCCCATCGCCTGAAGCTGTCGAACGGCAAGACGCCCGACGCGGTGGAAGCGGATCTGACGGCCATCGTGCCCGAGCCGTATCTCACCCGCGCCCACCACTGGCTGATCCTGCACGGGCGCTACACCTGCGTCGCCCGGCGGCCGAAATGCGAGGCCTGCATCGTTGCCGACCTCTGTCCGTCGCGCGAACTGTTCATCGGCGCCTGAGGGGGCAGCTTTCACCCAAAGGGTAGGGCGTTTACCCGTTCGAGGGGGAAACGGTTCTAGCTTTCCGCAGCGTTCGCGGCTAACGAGCCCCCGCGAGCTCCACCGGGAAAAACGTAAGACATGACCGCGCTTTACGACGTCGCCGCCATCGGCAACGCCATCGTCGATGTGATCGCGCCGTGCGACGACGCCTTCCTCGAGCGCGAAGGCCTGGTGAAGGGCTCGATGCAGCTGGTGGACGCCGCCCGCAGCGCGGACCTCTACAGCCGCATGGCGAAGGCCATCGAGGCTTCGGGCGGTTCGGCCGGCAACACCATCGCCGGCGTCGCCAGCCTGGGCGGCAAGGCGGCCTATCTCGGCAAGGTGGCCGACGACGCCTTCGGCGACGTGTTCGAGAACGACATGCGCGCCCAGGGCGTGCGCTTCGACACCGCGCGTCTGGTCGGCGGCTCGCCGACCGCCGTCTGCATGATCAACGTCACCCCCGACGCCCAGCGCACCATGTGCACCTATCTCGGCGCCTCGACCGAGCTGACGCCGGCCGACGTGAGCGTCGAGGTCGTCGAGCAGGCCAAGATCGTCTACCTTGAAGGCTATCTCTTCGATCCGAACGAAGCCCGCCGCGCCTTCGCCAAGGCCGCGGGCCTGGCCCACGCCCAGCAGCGCCTGATGGCCATCACCCTATCGGACGCCTTCGTGGTCGAGCGTCACCGCGAGGCCCTGATGGGCTTCATCGAAACCCAGTGCGACATCGTCTTCGCCAATGAGGTGGAGGTGAAGGCCCTGTTCCAGACCGACGACTTCGAGGCCGCCGCCAAGGCCCTGGCCGACAAGGTCGCCATCGCCGCCGTCACCCGGGGCGCCGCCGGCTCGCTGGTGCTTTCGGGCAATGAGCGTCATGAGATCGCCGCCGCCCCGGTGGCCCAGCTGGTCGACACCACGGGCGCGGGCGACCAATACGCCGCCGGCTTCCTGTTCGGCCTGGCGCGCGAGCGTTCGCTGCAGGTGTGCGGCAAGCTCGGATCGCTGGCCGCCGCCGAGGTGATCTCGCACTATGGCCCCCGCCCCGCGGTCTCCCTGAAGGACCTGGCGGCCGCGCAAGGACTGATCTGATGACCAACCGTACGGCGGAAGTCGTCCGCAACACCAAGGAAACCCAGATCCGCGTGCGTGTGGACCTGGACGGCGCGGGCGCCTCGAAGATCGCCACCGGCATCGGTTTCTTCGACCACATGCTGGAGAGCTTCGCGCGGCACGGCGGCATCGACGTGGAGATCGAGACCAAGGGCGACCTGCACATCGACATGCACCACACGATCGAGGACACCGGCATCGTGCTGGGTCAGGCGATCAAGGAGGCGCTCGACGGTTTCAAGGGCATCCGCCGCTTCGGCTCGGCCTATATCCCGATGGACGAAACCCTGACGCGCTGCGCCCTCGACCTGTCGAACCGGCCGTACCTGATCTGGAAGGTGCAGTTCTCGCGCCCGAAGGTCGGCGACGTCGACACCGAGCTGTTCAAGGAATTCCACCACGCCTTCGCCATGAACGCGGGCGCCTGCGTGCACCTCGAAACTTTGTATGGCGAAAACAGCCACCATATCGCCGAGAGCGGGTTCAAGGCCCTGGCCCGCGCCCTGCGCGTCGCCATCGAATACGACCCGAAGACCGGCGGCCAAGCGCCGTCCACCAAGGGCGTGCTGTAGGGTTTAGACCATGAATAGCGTCGCCCTGATCGACTACGGGTCGGGCAACCTTCGTTCGGCCGAAAAGGCGCTTGTCGAGGCCGCCCGCCGCGCCGGCCGCGACGACGTCGCCGTGCGTGTGACCGCCGACCCGCAGGTCGTGGCGTCGGCCGACCGCATCCTGCTGCCCGGCGTGGGGGCTTTCGCCTCCTGCCGCGCGGGGCTCGACGCCTCGGGCGTGGTCGAGGCGCTGGGGGAGGCGGTGACGCAGCGCGGCGTTCCCTTCCTCGGAATCTGCGTCGGCATGCAGCTGCTGGCCAGCCGCGGCCTGGAGTTCGGCGTCACCCCCGGGCTCGACTGGATCGCGGGCGAGGTGAAGAAGCTCGAACCCTCCGATCCGACCCTGACCATCCCGCACATGGGCTGGAACGCCGTCGAGCGGACGCGCCAACACAAGCTTTTTGAGGGTGTCGAACCGGACGCTCCGATGTATTTCGCCAACTCCTTCGCCCTGACGGCGGCGGACGCGGACGACGTGCTGGCGACCAGCGACCACGGCGGCCGCTTCACCTCGGCGGTGGCGCGGGACAATGTGGCCGGCGTCCAGTTCCACCCCGAGAAATCGCAACAGGCGGGCCTGACCCTGCTCGCCAACTTCCTGGCCTGGCGGCCCTGAAAAAAGACCAAGACCGATGATCCTCTATCCCGCCATCGACCTGAAGGACGGCCAGTGCGTTCGTCTGCTGTACGGCGACATGGACAAGGCGACGGTGTTCAACGCCTCGCCCGCCGACCAGGCCGCCCGCTTCGCCGCCGACGGCTTCGAGTGGCTGCATGTGGTCGACCTCAACGGCGCCATCGAGGGCAAGCCAGTGAACGCGGCGGCCGTGGAGTCCATCCTCAACGCCGTCTCCATTCCGGTGCAGTTGGGCGGCGGCGTCCGCAGCCTGGCCGATATCGAGCGCTGGATCGAAGCCGGCGTCAGCCGTGTGATCCTCGGAACCCTGGCGGTGCGTGAGCCCGAACTCGTCCGCAAGGCGGCCCGCGAATGGCCCGAGCAGATCGCCGTGGCCGTGGACGTGCGCGACGGCAAGGTGGCGGTAGACGGCTGGGTCGGCGGCTCCGACCTCGACGCCGTGACCCTAGGCAAGCGTTTCGAGGACGCGGGCGTCGCCGCCCTGATCGTCACCGACATCGGCCGTGACGGCGCCCTGGTGGGCGTCAATGTCGAGGCCACCGGCGAGGTGGCCGACGCCGTGAGCATTCCAGTGATCGCCTCGGGCGGCATCGCGGGCGTCGGCGACCTCGAAGCCCTGAAGGCACGGAACGGGGTTCCGATCGCCGGCGCCGTGCTCGGCCGCTCGCTCTATACCGGCGCCATCAAGCCGGCCGAGGCGCTTGAGGCCGCCGCCTGATGCTCAATCTGCGGGTCATTCCGTGCCTCGACGTGAAGGACGGTCGGGTCGTGAAGGGGGTCAATTTCGTGGCCCTGCGCGACGCCGGTGATCCCGTCGAGCAGGCCCGCGCCTATGACGCCGCCGGGGCCGACGAGCTGATGTTCCTGGACATCACCGCCAGCCACGAGAACCGAGGCACGATCCTCGACGTGGTGGCCCGCACCGCCGACGTCTGCTTCATGCCGCTGTCGGTCGGCGGCGGGGTGCGCTCGGTGGACGACATGCGCCGCCTGCTGCTGGCCGGGGCAGACAAGGTCTCGATCAACACCGCGGCGGTCGAGAACCCCGATGTGATCGCCGCCGGGGCCGACGCCTTCGGCGCCCAGTGCGTGGTGGTGGCCATCGACGCCAAGCGGCGCGAGGACGGCTCCTGGGGCGTGTTCACCTACGGCGGCCGCAAGGACACCGGCATCGACGTTGTCGACTACGCCGCCAAGGCGGTGGAGCGAGGCGCGGGCGAAATCCTGCTGACCTCCATGGACCGCGACGGGGCCAAGATCGGCTACGACATCGCGCTGCTGAAGGCCGTGACCGGCGCCGTCAGCGTGCCCGTCATCGCCTCGGGCGGGGCCGGCAAGGTGGAGCACTTGGTCGACGCCGCCCGCGACGGGGGCGCCGACGCCGTGCTGGCCGCCTCGATCTTCCACTTCGGCGAAATCAGCATCGGCGAGGCCAAGGCCGCCCTGGCCTCCGCCGGCCTGCCTGTTAGGGTTCCTGGCCGTCAGCCGGGAGCCGCCGCATGACCACGCGCCTGTTCGACACCCTCGCCCGTCTGGCCGCGACCATCGAGAGCCGCAAGGGCGGCGACCCCAAGGCCTCCTACACGGCCCAACTGCTGAGCGACCCGGCCAAGGCCGCCAAGAAGCTCGGCGAGGAAGCCACGGAGACGGTGATCGCCGCAGTCAGCCCGGACAATGCTGGAGGGGGGGGCGACGCCCTGGCCGCCGAAAGCGCCGACTTGCTCTACCACTGGTTGGCGCTGGCCGCCGCCAAGGGCCTGGACCTCGACGCCGTCGCCGCCAAGCTCGAGGCCCGTGAGGGCCAGTCGGGCGTCGCCGAGAAGGCCTCGCGGACGTCCTAACCTTTCCGCTTTAGCGCCACGTAGAGCGCCCCGGCCCCGCCGTGATGGCGCGCCGCCTCCGACACGCCGGCCACGACCCCCCGAAGCGGCGCGGCCGCCAGCCATTCGGGAACATAGCGCCGCAGCACGCCCTCGCCGCGCGAGCCCTTGCCGGTGATCACCAGACAGGCGCGATAGCCGTCGTCGACCGCGCGCAGGACGAAGCTTTCAAGCACGGCGCGGGCGCGATCCTGGTCGAGGCCGTGCAGATCGAGCCGCGCCTCGGGCCGGTCGCGGACGATGCGGCGCTTGCGGTTGGGCTCGATGACCTCCGGCGGCGGAATCGCCTTCGGGCCCTTGCGCTTCACCTTCGGCGACGGGCCGACCGGCACGTGCATCGCGGCCATCGGTTCGGTCTTGGGCGCGGGCGGCCGGGTTTCGGGGATGACCGGCTGGGCCTTGCCCGGACGGGGGCGCACGGTGGAGGTCACCCGGGCCCAAAGCTTCAGGTCGTCAAGGGGAAGCTGCGGCGGCCGGCGGGTCATGGCTGCTTAAGATAGCGGAACCAGGCGGTAGAGACGCAGGGTATGACGTACCCGCCCGGCCTCGGTGCCCGCGGCGTCGCCAGTGCCCATGTAGAGGTCGGCCCGCACCGCGCCCTTGATGGCGCCGCCGGTGTCGAGCGCCATGGCGGCGCGGCGATAGGTCGGGAAGGCGCCGGCCAGCTTCGGCGCCTCGGCATCGATCCAGTAAAAGCCGCCGAGATCGTGCTGCGAAAGATCCACGGCGATGGCGCGACCCGCCGGCAGGGCTACGCCCGCCGCGCCTCCCGGCTCACGCCCGTCGTCGGGTCCGAGGTTGAAGAAGATGTAGCGCGGATTGAGAGCCATCACCGCATCGGCCTCGCGGCCGCGATGGTCGGCCAGCCAGCGCCGGATATTGTCGCCGGAGGTGTTGTTGTCCGGCAGCAGACCGCGCTCGCGCATGGGAATGGCGATGCCGACATAGGGCTTGCCGTTGTGAGCGGCGAAGGTGGCGCGCAGCCGCCGGCCGTCTTCGAAGGTCAGGACGCCGGATCCCTGAATCTGCAGGAAGAACAGATCTTCCGGGCGCATCCAGGCGGAAACCCTGTTGGCCGGACTGGCCTCGATGGCGGCGCGATCCGGGTAGGGCTCGACCTTGCCGTCGCGGTCACGGCCGATCAGCGTCTGATCGGGGGTCGCCGGGTCGAAGGCGCTGAGCGCGACCGAGACCATGTCGTCGGGCTTCGGCCGCACCGGAGCGCTGAATTCGGCGCTGCGGCGGGCGCGGGCTTCGTATTGCGGGGCGAAATAGGCGGTGAGCAGGCCCTCGCCGCCCACCGGCTCGGCGCGGAAATGAGTTTCCAGGAAAAGCCGGGCCTCCCGGTCGCCGAACGCTCGTAACGCGCGGGCGCGGCCGCAGAGGTCGAGCGTCGCCGAATCTTTCGAGACGCCGCAGCCGGCTCGGAAGGCTTCCAGCGCCGCCGCGTGATCCTCCATCGCCCAACCGGGCAGGCCCGGCAGGTTGGAGGCGGACTTGATCGGAGCCTCGGCGGGTGGAACTTCCGCCGGCGGCGGGATCGGGCCGCCGGGCGGTCGGACGGGCATCGGCGCGCTGACGCAACCGGCGAGGGTCAGCGCGGCGAGAAGGCCCGCGCCGAGAACGAATAAGCGCAACTACGCCTCCGCGGCGTCCACATGGATCAGCACCCAGTTGGGGTCGCGGCTCTTAAGATTACGTTGGAAGGTCCAGAGTTCGGCGGTGCGCTTGTCGTCCACCGCCTCGCCTTCCGGACCTTTCGAGCGGCTGCGGAATTCAGCCAGGAAACGCACGGTGGCCTCGGCGAAATCGCCGTGAACCTCGACCTTTTCGAGATCGGCGCGCGGGGCGTGGGGGAATTCGATCTGCTCGCTGCGACCTTCCGCCTCACGCGCGGCGATGGCGCCGTCGAAGCCGTCGAACACCGGCGGCGACAGCAGATTGCGCAAGGTCTCGCGGTCGCCCGCGCCGAAGGCCTTGACCACCATCTCATAGGCCTGACGCGCGCCGTCGAGGAAACGGCCGGCTTCGAAGCTGGGGTCGCGGGCGCGCAGCGCGGCGACGCCGGTAAGGCCTGCGGCGGCTTCGTCGCCGAGGTCGCGCGGCCCGATCTGCGTCGAGGCCGGCGGGGCGGCCTGGGTTTGGGGCGCGTCCTCCGGCTGTCGGCCGACCCGGCGGCCCAGCACCGCATAGAGCTGGTACAGCACGACGCCCGCCAGCACCGCGAAGATGATCAGTTCAAGAGCCTGCAAGGCGAGCGTGTCCAATTCCTAGAGAGAAACCAACGCCTCTATATAGGCTTGCGTTTCGGCCACGTCACCGCGCGCCGCCGCGTTGCGCCCGCCGAACCCGCATGATAGTCGCCGCGGCCTGGATATTGCGGCGACGCCGCCCGACGAACGGAACCTTCAGCTCATGACCGACACCGAATCCGGCGCCCCCGCCGCCGCTCCCGAGGCCCAGGCGGGCCCGCCGGGCCTGCGCATCGTGGCCCAGTTCGTTCGCGACCTGTCGTTCGAAAACCCCCGCGCGCCGGAATCCCTGCGCGCCAACGAGGCCCAGCCGCAGATCGACATGAATGTCGAGCTCGGCGCCCGCGGCCGCGACGACGGCCTGTTCGAGGTGGACGTGAAGCTTTCGGCCCGCGCCGCGCGCGGCGACGATCCGGTGTTCCACGTCGAGGTGGTCTACGGCGGCCTGTTCGCCATCGACAACGTCTCGCCGGACGACATGGAGCCGGTGCTGCTGATCGAGTGCCCGCGCTTCCTCTTCCCCTTCGCCCGCCGGATCATCGCCGACGTCACCGGCGAAGGCGGCTTCCCGCCCTTCATGGTCGATCCGATCGACTTCGGGGCGATCTACGCCTCGCGCAAGGCGCAGGGCGCGCTCGGCGAGACCGTCGGCAACGCCTGATCCCGAAGGGACGCGGCTCAGGCCGCGTCCGGATCGCAACGCTTGCAGGCTCGGGCGCCGGTCGCCCGGGCCGACGCCAGACTGTCGTGAAAGCTGACATTGCGGCGATGCGGCCGGGCCGGACACGACGGGCGGCAGTAGATCCGCGTCGTTCTGACCACGCACCAGAAACGGCCGTCGGCCGCGCGATCGCGGTTTTGCACCTGCTCCCAGCGGGCGTCGTCGACCTCGGCTTCGATCATGCTCGGTCCTCCCGCAGGAAGACTTGCGCCCGGGCGTCCGGCGGGTCAGCCCGGTTCTTGCGCCAGGCTAGAGCCCGACCTTCAGCCAGACCGCCTTGTCCTTCAGCACGCCGTTGACGAAAGCCTCGTGGGCCGCGCGTTCGTCGTCGGTGATCCGCGAGGGCAACGGACGCGGTCGGGCGCCGTAGGCGCTCTGCACCGCGGCGGTCACCGCCTTGACGGCGACAACCTGGGTCAGCTCCAGGCCGCGCTCGCGACCGCCCTGCAGTTCCAGATACACCTGCGCCAGCAGCGAGGCGTCGATCAGGGCGCCGTGCAGCTTGCGGTCGGCGAGGCTGATCTTGAAGCGTTTGCAGAGCGAATCCAGAGAGTTGTACATCCCCGGGAAGCGCTTCTTGGCCAGGGCCAGGGTATCGATCCACTGCGGCTCGGGCAGGATGGCGCGGTTGATCCGCGTCAGTTCGTGATTGATGAAGCCCCGGTCGAAGGCGGCGTTGTGGGCCACGATCGGCGCGTCGCCGACGAACTCCAGGAAGGCGTCGACCACGTCGGGGTCGTTGAACTTCGGCTTGCCCTTCAGCGACTCCAGGCTGATGCCGTGAACCCGCTGGGCATCGGCGTCGATATCGCGCTCGGGGTGGATGTAACGGTGAAAATTCCGCCCGGTCGGGATGTAGTCGTCGATCTCGACGCAAGCGACTTCGATCAGGCGGTGACCGCTCTGCGGATCGAGGCCGGTGGTTTCGGTATCGAGGACAACGGCGCGGGCCATCGGTCCTAGATGGGCCGTTTCGGTGGCCGGCTCAAGCTTGGCCGCGGGTTCTCAACAGGGCGATGATGTCGCGCACCTGTTCGCGGGCGGCTTCGATCCCCGAGCCGGTGTCGATCACATAATCGGCGCGCGCGCGCTTCTCGGCGTCCGGCGTCTGTCGGGCCAGCAGGGCCTGGAACTTGGCCTCAGTCATGCCCGGTCGGGCCATGACCCGGGCGCGCTGGATGTCGGGCGCGGCGGAAACCACGACCACCGCATCGACCTGGGCGTCGAGTCCGGTCTCGAATAGCAGCTGCACCTCCAGCACCGCCAGCTGGCGGCCTTGCTCGCGGGCCCGCGCGAGGAAGGCCTCGCGGTCGGCGGTGACCAGCGGATGGACGATGGCTTCCAGGCGGGCGAGGGCCGCGGGGTCGGTGGTCACCGCGGCGCTGAGTTTGCGGCGATCGATTCCGCCGTCCTCGCCCAGCACGTCGGGAAAGGCGGCCGAGACCGGACCGACCGCGCCGCCGCCCGGGGCGTAGAGCCGCTGGACCGTTTCGTCGGCGTCGTGCACCGCCGCGCCGGCCTCGGCGAACAGCCGGGCCGTCGTCGACTTGCCCATGCCGATCGATCCGGTGAGGCCGACGACGATCATCCCGCCTCGCCCAGGGCCCGCAGCGCCAGGGCGCGGACATCGACGGCCGGATCGGGCGCCTGGCCATAGAAGGCCCGGAAGCTGGGGACCGCCTGGCCGATCAGCATGGCGAGGCCGTCGACCGCCGGACGGCCGAGGGTTCGGGCGCGTTCGAGGAACTCGGTGCGCAGGGGCTTGTAGACCATGTCCATCGCCACGCAGCCCGGCCGGGCTGCGGCCAGATCGATCGCCGGACCGGGGCCGCCACCGAGGCCCAGGGTCGTGGCGTTGACGATCAGGTCGGCGGTCGAGACATCGGCTTCGCTCACGCCCCGGATGGGTCCGAGCGCCGCGAGCTCCTTGGCCAGCGCCGTGGCCCGCCCGAGCGTGCGATTGGCCACGACCACCGACGCGCCCTCCGCCAGCAGCGCCGCCGCCGCGCCCCGCGCCGCGCCGCCGGCGCCGAGGATCACGGCCTGGGTGGTCTTGTTCGGAGCAAAACCGGCCTGTTCAGCCAGGGCGGCCAGCAGGCCGACGCCGTCGGTATTGTCGGCCTGGATGGCGCCGTTGCGAAAGGTGAGGACGTTGGCGGCCCCGGCGGCGCGCGCCACGGGACTGACGGTCTCCGCCAGGGCCAGGGCCGCCTCCTTGTGCGGTACGGTGACATTGACGCCGGACAGGCGGCCCCGAGCGTCGGCGACGAAGGCGGCGAAATCGTCGGGCGCGACCTCGAAACGCTCATAGGCGCCGTCGACGCCGGCCGCCCGCAGCCAGGCGCCATGGATCAGCGGGCTCAGCGAATGTTTGACGGGCCAGCCGCAGACCCCGGCAACGGTGGTCACAGCGCCAGGACTCCATGGCGACGCAGCAGGTCGAGCAGGCCGATCATCGGCAGGCCGAGGATGGCGAAGTAGTCGCCGTCGATCCGGTCGAACAGCTGCAGACCTTCGCCTTCCAGCCGGTAGCAACCGACCGAGGAGAGCAGGGCCTCGCCTTCGCGGGCGAGGTAGCCTTCCAGGAAGGCGTCGGTGAACGGGCGCATCGAGAGCTTGGTGGTGACGACCTCGCGCCAGATCGGCGCGCCATCCTTGGCCACGACCACGGCGGCGTGCAGCTTGTGCACCTTGCCGCGCAGCAGGCGCAGGCGCGTCTCGGCCTCCTCCAGGGTGGCGACCTTGTCGTAGAGACCGCCGTCGAGATCGAGCGTCTGGTCGGCGCCGATCACCAGGCCAGGGCGCGAACGGGCGGCGCGGGCGGCCTTCAGTTCGGCCAGGGCGTCGGCGACATCGCGCGGGCCCGCGCCCTCGGCCAGCAAGCCGGCTTTCATGGCGGCCTCGTCGACGCCGGGGCTGAACACCTCGAACTCGACGCCCGCGCCGCGCAGCAAGGCGGCTCGGATCTGGCTGGCCGACGCCAGGGTGACCTGAGGCGCGCTCAACCGAGCACCTCGACCTGGCCGCGGCCGCCGGACAGGAGGTTGATGATCGAGGCGGCGGTCTCTTCCACCGAGCGGCGGGAGACGTCGATCACCGGCCAGCCATGGCGCTCAAACATCCGGCGCGCCCTGACGATCTCCTCGCGCACTGAATCCGCGTCGACATAGGTGCTTTCCCGCTCCTCACGCAGGGAGAGCAGGCGGTTGCGACGGATTTGGATCAGACGGTCGGGCGAGGCGGTGAGGCCGACGATCAGCTTGCCCCGCTGGCCCAGGGCCGCGAGCTGCGGCTCGGAGTCGACCCCGGGGACGAGGGGAACGTTGGCGGCGCGGATGCCACGGTGAGCCAGGTAGATCGAGGTCGGGGTCTTGGAAGTGCGCGACACCCCGACCAGGATAACGTCGGCGAGGTTCAGGTCCTGGCCGCCGTTTCCGTCGTCGTGGGCGATGGCGTAGTTCAGCGCCTCCATGCGGTCGAAGTAGTCGTTGTCCAGCGCGTGCTGGGCGCCGACCCGCGTGGAGATGCGGGCGCCGAGATAGCGCGACATCGCCGACACCACCGGGTCGAGGGCGGCGATGCAGGGCATTTCCAGCCGGCGGCAGCCTTCCTCCAGCGCCGTGCGCAGGGTCGGGTCGATGATGGTGTGCATCACCACGCCTGGGGCGCCGGCGATTTCCTCCAGCGCGCGCTCGAGCTGGCGGTCGGAGCGGACCAGGGCGTAGATATGCTCGATCGGCAGCACGTCGGCGAAGCGGGCGCAGACCGCGCGCGCCATGGCGTTAAGGGTTTCGCCCGTGGAGTCCGAGACGAGATGCACATGGAAATAGGTGGCGAAGCGAGCGTCGGCGCTGGGGCGAGGCGGGAGGGCGTCGCCGTGGGGGGCGGGGCCGGACTGTGGACGGTCGGTGAACGAGGAGCGGATCAAATCATAGTCCCCTGGGGATCGAACCGCAGAAAACGCTCTGGCGGGCGCTTTGCCAAGGCGGTGGGGGACAGAAGTCCTCTCGGCGTCGCGGTTCATCCCCAAGGATGAGAGTCATTGGGGCGGTCGGGACGACCGATGTCGACAGCCCCGGGAGCAAAACAGTCGTCCTCGCGGCGATCCTCGGACAAGGGTTAAGGAAGTCTTAACGATTTCCGGCGCCTCCGGAACCATCCCCGCAATTCACAGGCGACCTCCGCGCTGTGGAGGAGACGGGCGCCGCGGGCCCATGGCGGTTTGACGATTCCGTTACGCCAGCGCTCATCCCCGCGGCGCCCGTGTCCCGCCGCCTCATCCTCTTCCTTAATAAATTCTTAAAGAGAAGAAGGAGGGCAGACGGGGTCTGTGAGTCTTCGGGGGCTCGTAAGACGCTTCGGGCTTGAGCCGGGCGAGACGAGCGGGTTTAAGGCGCAGATGTCCGAGAAAAGCCGACCGAAGTTCCTGTCCGTCCTGGCGGGTGAAAAGCAGAGCCGACCACCCGTGTGGTTCATGCGTCAGGCCGGGCGCTACCTGCCGGAATACCGGGCGCTACGGGCGACGGCGCCGAACTTCATCGCTTTTTGCCTCGATCCCGAGAAGGCGGCCGAGGCGACGCTGCAGCCGATGCGGCGTTTGCCGTTCGACGCCGCCATCGTCTTCGCCGACATCCTCCTGATCCCGCGCGCCATTGGGCAGGAGGTCTGGTTCGAGGCCGGCGAAGGCCCGAAGCTCGGCGCCCTGCCGTCCATCGAGCGGATGCGCGATCTGGCGCCGGCCGCCGGGGAGGCGCTTAAGAACGTCGGCGAGACCCTCTCACGCGTCCGGGCGGCCCTTGATCCCGAAAAGGCGCTGATCGGCTTCGCCGGCGCGCCCTGGACCGTGGCGACCTACATGATCGAGGGCGGCTCCTCGGATCGCTCCGGCGCCCGCACCTACGCCTATGAGCATCCCGAGGCGCTGGACGCCCTGATCGACGTGCTGGTCGAGGCGACGGTCGACTACCTGGCCATGCAGGCGGCGTCGGGCGCCCAGGTGCTGAAGCTGTTCGAGAGCTGGGCGGAGGGTCTTTCCGAGGACCTGTTCGAACGCCTGGTGATCCGGCCGCACACCGCCATCGTCAAGGGCCTGCGGGCCCGGGGCGTGACCACGCCGGTGATCGGCTTTCCGCGCGGCGCCTCGGCCATGGTCGATCGCTACGCGGTGGTCACCCCGGTCGACGCCGTGGCGCTGGACACCACCGCCCCGGCCGCCCTCGGGCAGCGCGTGCAAGCCGCCAAGCCGATCCAAGGCGCGCTCGACCCCCTGCTGCTGCGGGCCGGTGGGGCGGCGCTGGATGAAAGGGTTGAGACCCTTCTGGCGCAATGGGGCGAGGGTCCCTACATTTTCAATCTGGGACACGGCATCCTGCCCGACACCCCGATCGCCCACGTCGAGCGCGTGCTCAAGCGGGTGACCGGCAAGGATCCAACGCCCGGCTTCACCCCGAAAATGGACTACTGAACATGGGCAAGCCCCGCCTGGCGGTGGTGCTGTTCAATCTGGGCGGACCCGACGGTCAGACCTCGGTCAGACCGTTTCTGTTCAACCTGTTCAACGACCCGGCGATCATTCCCCTGCCGCCGGTGATCCGCCCCCTGCTTGCCGGCCTGATCGCCGTGTCGCGCAACAAGGCGGCCAAGGCCAACTACGCGTTGATGGGCGGCGGCTCGCCGCTGCTGGCCGAGACCCAGGCTCAGGCCAAGGCCCTTCAGGCCGCCCTGGCGGCGCGGCGGCCGGACCTGGAGGTGCAGGTGCATATCGCCATGCGCTACTGGAAGCCGTTCACCGAACAGGCCGCGCGCGAGGTCGCCGGCTTCCAGCCCGACCGGGTCGTCCTGCTGCCGCTCTATCCGCAGTACTCGACGACCACGACGGCGTCGTCCCTGAAGGCGTGGCGCAAGGCCTATCGGGGTTCGGGCGTCGTCGAGGTGATCGAGAGCTATCCGGAGGAGCCCGGTCTGATCGAGGCGCACGCGGCCAAGATCACCGAAACCTTCGAGGCCGCCGGCTCGCCTGACAACATCCGCCTGCTGTTTTCCGCCCATGGCCTACCGCAAAAGGTGATCGACGCCGGCGATCCGTACGAGACCCACATCCAGCGCACCGCGCGGGCCATCGCCGCCCGTCTCGGCTGGACCGACTGGCGGATCTGCTATCAGAGCCGCGTCGGGCCGATGAAATGGCTGGGCCCCTCGACGCCCGAGGCGATCGCCCAGGCCCAGGCGGACGGCAAGGGCGTGCTGATCTGCCCGATCGCCTTCGTCTCGGAACATGTGGAAACCCTGGTTGAGCTCGACCATGAATACGCCGAGCTGGCCAAGGGCCTGGGTTGCGCGACTTATCTGCGGGCGCCGACGCCGGGGGTGCAGCCGGCCTTCATCGCCGGCCTGGCGCGATTGGTCGAGGGCGCGGGGCCGGGCCCAGCGCGGCCGGAGGGAACGTGATGCTCGATTGGTTGGCTGGCCACTACAACCTGTGGCGGGGGCTGCACATCATCGGCGTGATCGCCTGGATGGCGGGCATGCTCTATCTGCCGCGAATCTACGTCTATCACACCAAGGCGGCGCGCGGCTCGGAGATGGATCTCACCTTCCAGACCATGGAGGTGAAGCTGCTGCGCATCATCATCAACCCGGCCATGGGCCTGACCTGGATCTTCGGCATTCTGCTGATCCTGTCCGACAGCGTGCTGCGCGGCGGCTGGAGCTACCTGGCCGAGCCCTGGATGATCACCAAGCTGGCGGGCGTATTCTTCCTTTCCGGTTGGCACGGCTTCCTCGCCAAGGCCCGCAAACAGTTCGCCGCCGGGACCAACACCCGCTCGGAAAAGTTTTGGCGGATGACCAATGAACTGCCGTTCCTGGCCGCCGTGATCATGGTGCTGTCGGTGACCACGGAATGGACGTTCGGCCGCTAGCCGCGCCGTCCGCTTCAGCCACGCTTGACCCTCGGGCCGCCGCGTGGTTTTCCTCCCTCGAAGCGTCCGGTTCGACCGGACGCCCTTCCCTTCTCCGGCCGCGCTCGTCCTGAGCGCCTGACCGCCGGCTCCCGATTTTCCAGGCGCGATCCGCGCCGCCATTCGCCGGCCCATCAAGACCCGGCTCCATCCCTCCCGCCAGCCGCGACGCGGCTCGCGATCCCTCACGAAGATTATCCAATGACCGACGAAACCATCGAAACCGAAGACCTCACCCCCGACGTCGCCGCCGATCTGGCCGGCGATGAAGGTGAGGACGCCAGCGAGATCACCGCCACGATCGCGGCGCTGAATATCACCCGCATGTCGCTGCAGGAGCTGAAGGCCACCTCGCCGGCCGATCTCCTGGCCCTGGCCGAGAAGCTGGAGGTCGAGAACGCGAACTCCATGCGCAAGCAGGACATGATGTTCGCCATCCTCAAGACCCTCGCCGAAGAGGGGATCGAGATCTCGGGCGGCGGCACCATGGAAGTGCTGCAGGACGGCTTCGGCTTCCTGCGCAGCCCGGAAGCCAACTACCTGCCCGGCCCTGACGACATCTACGTCAGCCCCTCGCAGATCCGCCGTTACGGCCTGCGCACCGGCGACAGCGTCGACGGCGCCATCCGCGCCCCGCGCGAAGGCGAACGCTACTTCGCCCTGGTCACCGTCACCCAGATCAACTTCGAGCCGCCGGAGAACGTCCGGCACAAGGTTCACTTCGACAACCTGACGCCGCTCTATCCCGAGCAGCGCCTGAAGATGGAAATCGAGGACCCGACCCTGAAGGACCGCTCGGGCCGGATCATCGACATCGTCTCGCCGCTCGGCAAAGGCCAACGCTGCCTGATCGTCGCCCCGCCGCGCGTGGGTAAGACGGTGATGCTGCAGAACATCGCCAAGTCGATCGCCGCCAACCATCCCGAGTGCTACCTGATCGTGCTGCTGATCGACGAGCGGCCGGAAGAAGTCACCGACATGCAGCGCACGGTGAAGGGCGAGGTGATCTCCTCGACCTTCGACGAGCCGGCGACGCGCCACGTGCAGGTGGCCGAGATGGTCATCGAGAAGGCCAAGCGCCTGGTCGAGCACAAGCGCGACGTCATCATCCTGCTGGACTCGGTCACCCGCCTCGGCCGCGCCTACAACACCGTCGTTCCCTCGTCGGGCAAGGTGCTGACCGGCGGCGTCGACGCCAACGCCCTGCAGCGCCCGAAGCGCTTCTTCGGCGCCGCGCGGAACGTCGAGGAAGGCGGCAGCCTGACGATCATCGCCACGGCCCTGATCGAGACCGGCAGCCGGATGGACGAGGTCATCTTCGAAGAGTTCAAGGGCACGGGTAACTCGGAAATCATCCTCGACCGCAAGGTGGCCGACAAGCGCATCTTCCCGGCCATCGACATCATCAAGTCGGGTACGCGGAAAGAAGAACTCATTACCCCGAAGGATCAGCTGCAGAAGAGCTATGTGCTCCGCCGCATCATGGGTCCGATGGGCGCGCAGGACGCCATCGAGTTCCTCATGGACAAACTGAGGAACACCAAGAACAACGCCGATTTCTTCCAGTCGATGAACACTTAGGACTGAAGCAGTCCAGAACAGAGAAAAGGGCCGCCCCGCAAGGAGCGGCCCTTTTGCTTTGGGATCACACTAATCCGCTCTCCCCGGCGAAGGCCGGGGCCCAAACTGCCTCGCCGGAAGGAAGCCGCCGTTTCAGCTACACCTGCCAGCCGTCTCGAGTAGCTCGGTATGGATCCCGGCCTTCGCCGGGAAGAGCGGAGATCAAGGCAGCAGCACCGTCGCGCCGGTCGTGCGGCGGCCCTCGAGCGCCTCGTGGGCGCCTCGGGCTTCAGCCAGCGGGAAGGTCTGGCCGATCTCGATCTTCACCTTGCCGGCCGCCAGCACCTCGAACACCGCGGCGGCGGCGGCGTCCAATTCCTCGGTCGTGGCGATGTAGTCGAACAGGGTCGGGCGGGTCATGTAGAGCGAGCCGCCGCGCGACAGCCGCAGAGGATCGACGGGCGGCACGGGACCGGAGGCGTTGCCGAACACCGCCACCATGCCGCGACGCCTGAGGGCGGCGATGTCGCCATCGAAGGTGGCGGCGCCCACCCCGTCATAGACGGCGTCGGCCCCGACCCCGCCGGTCAGCTCGCGCACTTTGGCCGGCCAGTCGCTGTCCTGCGGCAGCACCGCATCGCAGCCGTTGGCCTGGGCAATAGCGACCTTGGCCTCCGAGCCGACCGTGCCGATCACCGTGGCGCCGAGCGCCTTGCCCCATTGGCAGAGGATCGACCCGACCCCGCCGGCGGCGGCGTGCACGACGATGACGTCGCCCGCGGAGGTCGGGCGGCAGCGGCGCAGCAGGAACTCGGCGGTCATGCCCTTCAGCATGGCGGCGGCCGCGGTCGGGAAGTCGATGCTCTCGGGAACCTTCACCAGCCGCTCGGCCGGAACCACGTGAAACTCCGCATAGGCGCCGAGCGGACCGTTGCCATAGGCGACGCGATCGCCGGGGACGACGCGGGTCACCCCCTCCCCGACCGCCTCAACCACGCCGGAGGCCTCAAGCCCCAGGGTGGCGGGGTAGCTGATTGGGTAGAGGCCGCTGCGTTGATAGGTGTCGATGAAGTTGAGGCCGATCGCCTTGTGGCGAACGAGCACCTGGCCGACGCCCGGCGTCGGGACCGGCAGGTCGGCGGCTTCGAGAACGTCAGGGCCGCCGGCGCGGAGGGCTTGGATCGCGAGCATGTCAGGTCAACCGATATAGGCTTTGAAGAAGGTGAGGCTGCGGCTCTGGGCGAGGGCGGCGTCCTCGGCGTGATAGTGCTTGCCGCCGGGTCGGGCGAAGGCGTGGTCGCGGCCAGGGTAGACGTGGACGGTCGCCATGGGCTGGTGTTCGAGGCCCTTGATGACCCGCTGCCGAGAGTCGGGCGGGGTGAAGCCGTCCTCGCCGGCGATGTGCACCAGCAGCGGATGGGTCATGCCCTCGATCTCGGGCAGCAGCGGTTCGAGACCGACGCCGTAGTAGGAGACGCTCGCGTTGGCGTCGGTGCGGGTGGCGACCAGGAAAGCGAGCTTGCCGCCGAGGCAGTAGCCGATCGCGCCCACCTTGCCGTCGCACTCGGGCCTGTCGCGCACGGCGGTAATGACGGCCTGCAGGTCGTTCACGCCCTGGTCGACATCGAAGCGGCTCATCAGGTCGAGCGCCTGATCCCACTCCTTTTGGGTCTGATCGCTGATGTCGACGCCCGGCTGCAGACGCCAGAACAGGTCCGGGCAAACGGCGAGATAGCCCTGGGCCGCCAGGGCGTCGCAGACCCCGCGCATCACCGCGTTGACACCGAAGATCTCCTGGATGACCACGACGGCCGGGCCGGGCTTTCGGTCTTCCTGACGATCGGGGCGGGCGAGGTAGGCGGTGAACGTCCCATCCGGGACGGTGAAGGTGATAGTCTCGCTCATCATGGCTGCTCCCTGATACGCTGCTAGGTTACGCGACCTGGCCTCTGGCGCGCCCCGCTCGCCTCGCCCATAACAGGCGGAACGCGTGAGGCGAAGGTGTGCGCCCCGCCGGAGAAAGCCGAATGAAGGTCAAGGTCGAGATCGACTGCACCCCCGAGGAAGCCAGGACCTTTCTGGGTCTGCCGGATGTCACCGCGCTGAATGACCATATGGTCACTGAGATGACCAAGCGCATGGACGCCAACATGGCGATGATGAAGCCGGAAGAGATCATGAAGGCGTGGACCGGTTTCGGGCTGAACGCCCAGGAGCAATTCCGCCAGATGATGACCGCGGCGGCCGGCGCGGGTCTGGGTGGCGGCTTCGGCGGATCGAAGCCCGGCGGCGGATGACCGACACCATCTTCGCGGCGGCCACGGCGCCGGGCCGCGCCGCAGTCGCCGTCGTGCGGCTTTCGGGGCCCGGAACCGCGTCAGCACTCGAGACCCTCGGTGGCCGCCTCCCCTCCCCTCGCCGCGCCTCGTTGCGCAGCCTGCGAGATCCCGCCAGCGGCGAGGCGCTCGATCAGGCCCTGGTGCTCTGGTTCCCCGGACCGGGCAGCTACACCGGCGAGGACAGCGCCGAGTTTCACGTGCACGGCGGTCCGGCCGTGGTCGACGGCGTGCTGCAGGCCCTGCGAGGACTCGGACTGCGCCTGGCCGAGCCGGGCGAGTTCACACGCCGCGCCTTCGAGGGCGGCAAGCTCGACTTGGCCCAGGCTGAGGGCGTGGCCGATCTGGTGGACGCCGAGACGGCGGCGCAGGCGCGCCAGGCGCTCGCTCAACTCGGCGGTTCGCTGTCGGAACGCTACGACGCTTGGCGGGACCGGTTGATCCACAGCCTCGCCATGCTGGAAGCGGCTGTCGACTTTCCGGACGAGGATCTGCCGGAGGCGGTCGCCGAGCGCGCGCGGCCGGGCCTGCGGGTGCTGCGCGGCGAAATCGCCGCCGCCCTGGAGGATTCCGATCGCGGCCGGCGCGTACGCGAAGGCTTTCGCATCGCCCTGATCGGGGCGCCCAACGCCGGCAAGAGCAGCCTGCTGAACGCTCTGGCCCGGCGGGACGCCGCCATCGTCACCGACATCGCGGGGACCACGCGGGACGTGATCGAGGTCCCGATGGTGATCGCCGGCTACAAGGTCGTGGTGGCGGATACCGCCGGACTTCGGGACACGGCGGACGTGGTGGAAGCCGAGGGCGTGCGCCGCGCCGCCGCCGCCGCCGAAGCCGCCGATCTGCGACTGGGCTTGGTCGATGTGACCGACGAACCTGGAGGGCGCGGGGCGCTGCAAGGCCGATTGTCGGCCGGCGATATCCTTCTACTCAACAAGATCGATCTTCGTCTGGACTTGTCGCCGCGACCCGGCCTCCAATCGGATGGCGGGCCTGTGGAGCTGGCAATTTCAGCGGCGAGCGGGCTGTTCCTTGACGCCCTGGAGGCGGTAATCGAAGAGCGGGTCGTGGCGGCCCTCAGCGGTTCCGAAGCGCCAGCGGCGACGCGCCTGCGCCACCGGGACAGCCTGCTGGAGGCCCAGCGCCATCTTGACCGTGCGTTCGAAGTTCTGACCGAGCCGGAGTTGGCGGCGGAGAACGTACGTCTCGCCGCGCGCGCCCTGGCCCGGGTGACGGGGCGGGTCGATCCAGAAGACGTGCTCGACCGGGTGTTTTCCAGCTTCTGCATCGGAAAGTAGTGTTTCACGTGAAACAGCGCGGGTTGCGGTAGCACCAGGTTTCACCTGAAACATCGGTGGGCGACCTGTTGACGCGTCCCCCGACGAGTCGACGCTCCCCGCCCCTTCCGCTATAAGAAGGCCCGCGCCCGCGAGAGACCCCGGGGCGCCTCCAATCATCGCGGTTTCCCAATTGCCTAGTTCCTGGGACGTCATTGTCATCGGCGGCGGTCACGCCGGCTGCGAGGCCGCGGCGGCCTCCGCGCGCGTCGGCGCGCGCACGCTTCTTCTTACGCACAAGATCGAAACCCTCGGCGAGATGTCGTGCAATCCGGCCATCGGCGGCCTGGGCAAGGGGCACTTGGTTCGGGAGATCGACGCCCTCGACGGGCTCATGGGGCGGCTGGCCGACGAAGCCGGCATCCAGTTCCGGCTGCTGAACCGCTCCAAGGGCCCGGCCGTGCGCGGTCCTCGCGCCCAGATCGACCGGCGTCTTTACCGCGAGGCGATGCAGCGGACGCTGCTGGACTATCCGAACCTCGAAGTTAGGGCCGCGGCGGCTGAAGATCTGCTCGTCGTTGACGGCGTCGTTGGCGGCGCCGTGGACGCCGACGGAAATGAATACCGCGCGCCGCGCGTCGTCCTGACCACCGGCACCTTCCTAAAGGGCGTGATCCACCGCGGCGAGACCCGCATTCCGGCGGGCCGGGTCGGCGACGCGCCGTCCATCGGCCTTTCGGATCGTCTCTACAGCCTCGGTCTCGACATGGGGCGGCTGAAGACCGGCACCCCCGCGCGGCTGGACGGCAAGACGATCGCCTGGGACCGGCTGGAGATGCAGCCGGGCGACGACGTCCCCGTCCCGTTCTCCTTCCTGACCCGCGCCATCGAGACGCCCCAGGTGTCCTGCGGGGTGACCTGGACCAACGCCGAGACCCATCGGATCATCGGCGAACGCCTGGGCGAGAGCGCCGTCTACGGCGGCCGCGCCACCGGCATCGGCCCGCGTTACTGCCCGTCCATCGAGGACAAGGTCGTCCGCTTCGCCGACAAGACCGAACACCAGGTGTTCCTGGAGCCGGAGGGGCTGGACGACGACACGGTCTATCCCAACGGGATTTCGACCTCGGTTTCGGAAGAAACCCAGGACCTGTTCCTGCGCACCATCGTCGGCCTCGAGCAGGTGCAGGTAAAGCGCTACGGCTACGCCATCGAGTACGACTATGTCGATCCGCGCGAATTGACCCCTGCCTTGGAAGTAAAGCGCCTGCCGGGCCTCTATCTTGCGGGCCAGATCAACGGCACGACCGGCTATGAGGAGGCCGGTGCACAGGGCCTGGTGGCCGGGCTGAACGCCGCCTTGGCGGCGGGTGGCGGCGAGGCTGTCAGCTTCGCGCGGGACGAAGCCTACCTCGGGGTCATGATCGACGACCTGGTCACCCGGGGCGTCAGCGAGCCCTATCGCATGTTCACTAGCCGGGCGGAGTTCCGTTTGCTGCTGCGGGCAGACAACGCCGACCAGCGGCTGACGGGCCGAGGCGTCGCCCTGGGTGTGGTTGGGGCCGAGAGACGCGCGGCGTTTCACGTGAAACAATCGGCATTGGAAGCGGCCCGGGCGGAGGGCGCCCGCCTGACGCTGACGCCGGCCGAAGCGCAGAAGGCAGGTTTCAAGGTCAACGCCGACGGCCAGCGTCGCAACGTGACCCAGCTGCTGGCCTATCCTGAGATCAGCTTTGACGACCTCGCCCGGCTTTGGCCGCAGCTCGCCCAATGGGACCCGGCGGTGCGGGAGCAGATCGAAATCGACGCTGCCTATGCCGGCTATCTTGACCGGCAGCAGGCCGACGTCGACGCTTTCCGTCGCGACGAGGCCCTGCGCCTGCCCGCCGATCTCGACTACGCCAACGTTGGCGGCCTCTCCAACGAGGCTCGCCAGAAGCTCGCCGCCGTGCGCCCTCACACCCTCGGCCAGGCCGCTCGCATCGAAGGCGTGACCCCGGGCGCGCTCACCGCCCTGCTCGCCCATGTTCGCCGCGCCAATGCCGCCTGAGCTGAGCCTGCCCAAGGGCCCGATGGGCGGGTCGGCGCTGAACGCGCCCTATATGCCGGCCGTCGAGCCGATGACGGCGGCCGAATTCCAGGGGCTGAGCGGCGCTTCGGACGCGGCCATGGCCGATCTCGAACGCTTCCGACAGCTCCTCATCGAAGGCAACGAACAGATGAATCTGGTCGGGCCGGCCACCCTGCCCGACTTCTGGTCGCGCCACGCGTGGGACAGCGCCCAGTTGCTGAAGCAGGCGCCCGAGGCGCGGACCTGGGCCGACCTGGGGGCCGGCGCGGGCTTCCCCGGTCTGGTCCTGGCGATCCTATTGAAACCCGAATCTGGCGCTCAGGTGCATCTGGTCGAGAGCGTGTCCAAGCGTTGCCGCTTCCTGAGCCGGGTTGTCGAGGCGCTGGGCCTGCCCGCCACGGTGCACAACGCCCGCGCCGAGGATCTGTCGCTGAAGGTCGAGGTGGTGACCGCCCGGGCCTGCGCCCCCATGGGCCGGCTGTTCGGATACGCGCGGCCCTACCTTAAGGCCGGCGCGGTTGGACTCTTCCTCAAGGGTCAAGATGTCGCGTCCGAGCTTGAGGACGCCACAAGATATTGGAAATTCGACGCGGACTTGTCGCCGAGTTTGAGCGATAATCGGGGCCGTGTCGTCAGCGTGAAGGGGCCTGTCGTTGAACGCCGAGTCTGACCCTAAGCCCTACGCCGGTAAGCCCCAGGACGACCGGGGCCCGCCCATGCGCGTGCTCGCCGTCGCCAACCAGAAGGGCGGCGTCGGCAAGACCACCACGGCGATCAACATCGGCGCCGCCCTCGCCGCCGTCGGCGAACGCGTGTTGCTGATCGATACCGACCCGCAGGGCAACGCCTCGACCGGCCTTGGCGTGCCCAAGGCGCGCCGCAACATCACCCTCTACGACGTGCTCCTGGAGGAGAAGGCGGCGCTCGACGCGGTGGTGAAGACCGACCTCCCCGGCCTCGACATCATTCCCTCCGACCCGGATCTGTCCGGCGTCGAGATGGAGCTCGGCCAGGCGCAGCGTCGCTCGTTCCGCCTGCGCGACGCCCTGGCCGCCGTGCGCAAATCCGGTCGCTACACCTATGTGCTGATCGACTGCCCGCCGTCGCTCAACCTTTTGACCGTCAACGCCATGAGCGCCGCCGACGCGGTGTTCGTGCCGCTGCAGACCGAGTTCTTCGCCCTCGAAGGCCTGACGCAGCTGCTGCGGACCATCGATCTGGTGCGCGGCAGCCTCAACCCGCACCTGGAAATCCAGGGCGTGGTGCTGACCATGTACGACAAACGCAATCGCCTGTCGGACCAGGTGGCCGCCGACGTCCGCGCCCACTTCGGGCCGTTGGTCTACGAGACGGTCATCCCGCGCAATGTGCGCGTCTCGGAGGCCCCTTCGTTCGGCAAGCCGGTGCTGGTCTATGACCTGAAGTGCGCCGGCAGCCAGGCCTATCTGAAGCTCGCGCGCGAGGTCGTCCGCCGCGAGCGCCAACGTCAAGCCGAAGCGGCCTAGGGAGAATATCGTGAGCGAGGGACGCAGAGGTCTGGGCCGGGGTCTGTCGGCGCTGCTCGACGAAGCCGCCGTGGAAGCCGCCGCCGGGGCGGCGACGCCCTCGGCCGCGCCCGCCGCCGCCGTGGCGGGCGCGCGCGAAATCCCGATCGAGCTGATCGCCGCCAACCCGGACCAGCCGCGCCGCACCTTCCGCGAGGAAGATCTCGCCGAACTGGTGGAGTCGATCCGCGAGAAGGGCGTGCTGCAGCCGATCCTGGTGCGCCCCGCCCCCGGGATCGACGGCGAATATCAGATCGTCGCCGGCGAGCGTCGTTGGCGCGCGGCCCAGCGAGCCGGCGTCAGGGTGATGCCGGCGGTGGTGCGAGAACTCGACGACCTGCAGGTGCTCGAGATCGCCATCATCGAGAATGTGCAGCGCGCCGACCTGACGGCGCTGGAAGAGGCGCTCGGCTACAAGGCCCTGATCGATCGCTTCGGCCGCACCCAGGAGGCGGTGGCCCAGGCGGTCGGCAAGAGCCGTCCCTATGTCGCCAACGCCCTGCGCCTGCTCACCCTGCCGGCCTCCGTGCAGGACCACCTGGCCGAAGGTCGCCTGACCGCCGGTCACGTCCGCGCCCTCGTCGGCCGCGACGACGCCGAGGCCCTCGCCGACGAAATCGTCCGCAAGGGTCTGAACGTCCGCGACACCGAGGCGCTCACCCGCAGGGGCGCCGAGCCCAGGGCCGGCGGCAGGACCGCGGCGATCCGACCGGGCAAGGATGCGGACACCGAAGCGCTCGAAGCCGACATCTCGGCCGTGCTCGGCGTCGGCGTCGAGATCAACGACCGGAACGGCGCCGGGACGGTGGTGCTCAGCTATCAGACGCTCGAACAACTCGACGACCTTTGTCGTCGCCTGACGCGATGATAAAGAGCTGTTGAATTTCAATGGTTTGCGAGGCGGCCTCGCGCTGTCGCGCACGGAGCCGTCCAGACCCCCGGCCGCCGCTGCTCCGTGCGCCACAGAGGCGATTTCGCCGGCCTGGTTATACCCGGGTGTAACCGACCCTACAGACCGAGGCGCCGGGCCTTCCCGGCGATGCTGAGCGCGAGCCGTTCAGCGATCAGGTCGTCCGGAGCCCCGGCCGATTTGCAGGCCTTGTCGGCCGCCAGCACCTGCGGCTGGATCGCGTCGAGTTCAGGCAGCGACCAAGCGCGGGCCTGACGCAGGAATTCGCGCTCCGCCTTCCAGAACACGCCGGCCGCCTTGGCCGCCTCCTGCAGGCCGACGCCGTTGGCGGCGAGGGTCAGGGCGCGGCGCAGGCGCGCCAGGTGATAGCCCATGGCTCTGACCGCCGCGGGTCCCCCCTCCCCTTCGGCCGCCGCGCGACGCAGGCCCGCCTGGGCGGCGCCCAGCCGCGCGCCGAAGGCGTCGATGGCGGCCTCGGCGAGACTGGCTTCGGGTTCGACGCCGATGAAGTCGATGAGGTCGGCAGCGGTGGCGATGCGGCCGCTGCCGGGGCCGAGCCACAGGGCCAAGCGCTCGATCTCCTGCCGAGCCACGCCGCGATCGCGCGGCAGGCGGCTGACGAACAGTTCCAGGGCCTCGGCGTCGAGGCCGACCCGATCGCCGGCCAGGGCCTCGCGGGCCAGGCGGGCGACGTCGCCCGGCTCGTCGTCATAGCAGGGAATGGCCGCCGCCGATTGAGCCGCCTTCTCGGCGGCCTTGCGCAGGGCGGACTCGCGGCCGAGGGCGTCGGCCTCGATCAGCAGGAAGGCCTCGGGATTGAAGTCCCCCGCGAGGTGGCGGTTCAGGGCCTCGGCCGCCGCCTTGTCCGGACCGGCCTTGTCGCCCAGGCGCAGGCGGATAAGACGTCGACCTCCAGTCAGGGACTGGGCGCTGAGCGCCTCGTCGAGCGCGTCGGTCTCGGTGTCGCTGAGCACGGAGACATCGAAAGGATCGTCGATGCGCGGCACGATCTTGCGCGCCAGGGTATCGGCCCGCTCGCGCACCATCGCCCGGTCGCGGCCATGGATGACCACCGCCCGCAGGGCCGCGTCCGGCGCCTTCAGAAGGCGCTCAACGTCGGGCCGCTTGGAGACGATCATCGGTCGTGAGGGTCAGCGAACGGTGCGCTGGCCGGCGAGCCAGGTGGCCAGTTGCATCTGAATCTGGCGGGCGGCCTCGGTCGCGGCCCGCTCCTGCCCCTCCTGGTCGCCGGCGATGGCGGCGTAGGGCTGGGTCGGGTTGGCGTAGGTCACCGACACCCGCACCGTTCCGCCGGTCACGCGGCGGCCGGTGGTGATATCATTCAGCGCATAGTCGGCCTGCACGCGGTACTGGAAGCGGTCGGCGACGTTGTCGACCCGCACGCCGAGCGACGAGCGGGACTCGTTCAGCTTCAGCGTCATCTTCCACTGCGGCGGCGCGCCCTGGTTGTGGGCGAAGGCGTCGTCCAGTTGCTCGCGCATCAGGAAACCGAGGCGGCCTTGCGGCTGCTCGACCTCGATGGACGACAGCCCCGGCGTCACGCCCGGGCTCGCGTAGAGCGGCGTGAAGCCGCAGCCGGACAGTCCCACGGCGGCGAGACTCAGGCTGGCGGCGATCAGAACGGCGCGACGGCGCATCGGCTCTCCAGGCTTCCCGTCAGGCGGCGACGATGTTGACGATGCGGTCCTTGACCACGATCACCTTGCGCACCGTCAGGCCCGCAAGGTGCGGCGCCACAGACGAATCCGCCAGAGCGATTTTCTCCACCTCGGCCTCGGCCAGACCGGCCGGCACCACGATCTCAGCGCGGCGTTTGCCGTTGATCTGCACGGGCAGGGTGCGGCTGTCGTCGGCGGCCAGGGCGGCGTCGGCGGCGGGCCACGGCGCATCGACCACCAGGCCGGATTCCCCCAGACGCGCCCAGCATTCTTCAGCCAGGTGGGGGGTGAAGGGCGCGATCAGGCGAGCCAGGATGTGCAGGGCCTCGGCGCGTGCGGCCTTCAGGCCCTCGCTCGCGCCCTCGGCCGGCGAGGCCTTGAGAACATTGAGGAATTCATAGAGCTTGGCGACGCCGCTATTGAAACGGAAGCCCTCGATGGAGTCGGTGACCGCGCCGATGGCCTGGTGCGCCGCCTTGCGCAGGGCCGTGGCCGCCGCGTCATTGGCGTCATGCGCCGCCGAGCCCGCCTCATAGCCGTCGAACTCGGCCCAGACGCGGTTGACGAAGCGCCCAGCGCCTTCGACGCCTGAGGCGGTCCACTGCACGTCGCGCTCCGGCGGGCTGTCGCTCATCACGAACAGGCGCGCGGCGTCGACGCCATAGGCCTGGAAGATGTCTTCCGGGGCGACGACGTTCTTCTTGGACTTCGACATCTTCTCGATGTCGCCGATGGTCAGCGGTTCGCCGGCGTTGCCGTGATGCGGCGCGCGACGCGCCTTGCGTTCGCCGCCCTCGGCATAGAGCTCCACATCGGCCGGCTCGACCCACAGGCCGTCCGGATCCTTGTAGGTCTCATGGGTGACCATGCCCTGGGTGAACAGGCCGGCGAACGGTTCGGCCACGCTCAGCATGCCCTCGTCCTTCAGGGCGCGGGTGATGAAGCGGGCGTAGAGCAGGTGCAGCACCGCGTGCTCGACGCCGCCGATATACTGATCGACCGGCATCCAGTGGTCGGCGGCGGCCTTGTCGATCGGCGCGTCGGCGGTCGGGTCGGTGAAGCGGGCGAAGTACCAGCTGGAATCGACAAAGGTGTCGAGGGTGTCGGTCTCGCGTTCGGCCGGGCCGCCGCAACCCGGGCAGGTTACGTGACGCCAGGTCGGGTGGCGCAGCAGGGGGTTGCCCGGGCGGTCGAAGGTGACGTCGTCGGGCAGCTTCACCGGCAGGTCGGCCTTCGGCACGGCTTGCGGGCCGCATTCCTCGCAATAGATCACCGGGATCGGACAGCCCCAGTAGCGCTGGCGCGAAACGCCCCAGTCGCGCAGGCGATAGACCGTCGCGCCCTGGCCCTGGCCGGCGGCTTCCACGCGGTCGATCACCGCCGCCTTGGCGGCCTCGATCTCCAGCCCGTCGAGGAACCGCGAATTGAAGATCCTGCCGGGGCCGACATAGGCCTCCTTGCCGACCGCGAAGCTCGCGGCGTCTTCCCCGGACGGCAGGACCACGGGGCGCACCGGCAGGTCGTACTTGCGGGCGAAGTCGAGGTCGCGCTGGTCGTGCGCCGGGCAGCCGAAGATGGCGCCCGTGCCGTAGTCCATGAGGATGAAGTTGGCGATCCAGACCGGCAGGGTCAGGCCCGGCTCCAGCGGGTGGGCGACGCGCAGGCCGGTGTCGTAGCCGAGCTTCTCGCCGCCTTCGATCTCGGCCTCGGACGTACCACCGGCCCGGCATTTCGACACGAAATCAGCGACTTGGGGATCGGCGGCGGCCAGCTGCTCGGCCAGCGGATGGTCCGGCGCCACGCCCACGAAGGCGGCGCCGAACAGGGTGTCCGGACGGGTGGTGTAGACCTCGATCCCGTCCTCGAAGCCGCCCGGAACGGCGCCGTCGAACAGGAAGCTGAGGCGCAGCCCCTTTGACCGGCCGATCCAATTTTCCTGCATCAGCCGGACCTTGTCCGGCCAGCGGTCCAGGGTCTTGAGCCCCTCGATCAGGTCGTCGGCGTAGTCGGTGATCCGCAGGAACCACTGGGTCAGCTTTTTCTTCTCGACCACCGCGCCGGAGCGCCAGCCGCGGCCGTCGATCACCTGCTCGTTGGCGAGCACGGTGTTGTCGACCGGATCCCAATTGACGACGCCTTCCTTGCGGTAGGCCAGGCCCCGGGCCCAGAGGTCCAGGAACCACGCCTGCTGCTTGGCGTAGTAGGCCGGGTCGCAGGTCGCGAACTCGCGGCTCCAGTCGATCGACAGGCCCAGCTGCTGCAGCTGGCCACGCATGGCGGCGATGTTGTCCCAGGTCCAGCCGGCGGGGTGGACGCCCCGTTCCATGGCCGCGTTCTCGGCCGGCATGCCGAAGGCGTCCCAGCCCATCGGATGCAGCACGGAGAAGCCCCGGGCGCGCTTGAAGCGGGCCACCACGTCGCCCATCGCATAGTTGCGCACGTGGCCCATGTGGATGCGCCCCGACGGATAGGGGAACATCTCGAGCACGTAGTACTTCGGACGGCCGTCGCCGAGGTCGGCGGTGCGGAAAACGTCAGCCTCGGCCCAGGCGGCGCGCCACTTGGGTTCGGTGTCTTTCGGATTGTACCGGGCCATGGAACCTTGAGGCCTAGGAAGCGAAGGCGGCTGGGATCAGCTGCCGATGTTGGACAGGCGCAACTGGCGCGCCCGGGTCAGGACGGCGTTCTCGAGATCGACCTCGGTCTGGTCGGTGACCGGGGCGTCCACCCAGGCGCCGCTGGCGTTGCGGGTCTGCTTGAACACCGTGATGTTGAGGCCGTCGGCGCGCAGGCGGGTGTCGAGAATGTAGGTGGTCACCTTGAAGCGCTCGTCCTGCTTCTCGGGATTCACATACCAGTCGGTGATGATCACGCCGCCATACGGGTCGGCCGAGGCCAGGGGCATGAAGGCCAGGGTGTCGAGCGTCGCGCGCCACAGATAGGCGTTCACGCCCAGGGCGGCGTCGCCGGCCGCGGCGGAGGAGACCGTCCGCGAACCGCCGCCGTCAAACGGATTGATCTTGGAAACCGCGCCGCAGGCCGTCAGCCCCAGCGTCGCCAGCGTCAGGGCGCCGATCGCCCCACGCCGCAGCGCCGTCCGCATCCAAGCCCGGTCAACCAGAGGCATACTTTGCTCCATCGTTTCGCGACGCGCGCCCGCGCGTTTTGCGACGCCGCACCCCCCGGTCGCGGTCTATAACATGGCCGCGTTTGCTCCAAACCGAAATCGCGCCCGCGCGTGGACGGGGCTTCGCGTGACCTTACAGCCACAGAGTCGCCATCAAACGTGGTTAAACCAGAAGGAGTCGGGCGGTGGGGCGTTGACCCCGGAGAACTGAGCGCTTTAATCGAGTCGACGGACGGTCCTCACGGAGCGTCCAGGGGCGTGGGGCGTTTTGTGTACGGGCTGTTTGGAGAGTTGAAAGTGTCGCGCGGCGTGACGCTGAAGGCTGTGGCTGCAGCGGCGATCCTGGCGGGATCGGCGTCGGTGGCGCATGCCCAGTCGATCTCGCAGTCGACCAGCAAGTCTTCGACCACCGATTTCACGGTGAAAAGCGACTTCGCCCGGCAGTCGCCGCTCGGCCCGGGCCAGACCCTGCAGTTCGACGCCGAACAGGGCCGCTGGGGCCTGAAGCTCGATCTCGACCAGCCGGCCTACCGCGAAATGCAGCTGAAGGACGTCCAGGCGGGCGCCTACTTCAAAGTGACCCCGAACGTCCGCGTCGGCGCCTCGGCCGGCGTCGCGGGTCAGAACGACCTGGCGCCGCAGCGCCGCGTGCCGGTCGGACCGACGCCGCGCGTGCGGCTGGAAACCGCCTTCAAGTTCTAAGACGACGAAGCCACGGCTTCGACCGCCGCCAGGCCGATCGCGCCTGAGCGAAGAAGCCTGCGCGCGGTGCATCGCGTGACGCCCCCGAGGGCGTAGGCCGGCAAGCCCGCCTGGCGAACCAGTCCCGTGAACTTCAGCACGCCGAGCGGCCGCGTCGCCGAAGCGCTGCGGCTGGGAAACACCGGCGAGATCACCACGGCGTCTAGGCCCGCCCGCGCGGCGGCTTTCGCCGCGCCCGGGCTGTGGGCGGCGCCGGTGACGATCCAGCCCGGCCGACGCAGACGCGGCGCCCGGCGAACCAGGCGTTCGGGCAGATGCAGGCCGTCGGCCCCGATGGCGGCGGCGAGGGCGGGGTCGGCCCCGACCAGCAGCATGAGCCGTCGCCGCCGCGCGACGGCGGCCAGGCGAAGGCCGGTCTGGACGGCGTCCGAGGCTCCGAAGGCGCGGAAGACGACGCCCGCCCCGTGCGGCAGACGCTCGGCGATGGCGACGGGATCGGGCGTGCGCTGGGGGTCGGTGAAGAAGAGCAGGGTGGGCAAGGCGGCCCTCGCCGATCTAGAAGCGCCGGCATGGCGCATGTGCGCCGCCGCCCTCGCCAGATCGCTCGCCTGATGTCCCACCGCGCCGAAATCCTCGCCCGCATCGAAAAGGCCGCCCGCGCCGCCGCCGAAGTTTTGGGGCGCGAACCGGCGGATGTGACCCTGACCGCGGTCTCCAAGCAACAGCCGGACGATCGGATCGACGCGGTTCTCGCCGAGGGCCAGCGGGTGTTCGGGGAAAACCGGGTGCAGGAGGCCCAGGGTCGCTGGGCGCACCGGCGCGAAGGCCTCGAGCTGAGGCTGATCGGGCCTCTTCAGAGCAACAAGGCGCGCGACGCCGTCGCCCTGTTCGATGTCATCGAGACCCTGGACCGGCCGAGCCTGGCCAAGGCCCTGGCCGACGCGATCCAGCGCGAGGGCCGCGCCCCGCGCCTTTATGTGCAGGTCAACACGGGCGAGGAGCCTCAGAAGGCGGGCGTCGCGCCCCTCGATGCCGACGCCTTCATCGCCGACCTGCGAAAGACCTACGACTTCAGCATCGAAGGCCTGATGTGCATCCCCCCGGCCGAGGAGCCGCCCGGGCCGCACTTCGCCCTGCTGCGCAAGATCGCCGAACGTAACGGCGTCGCGAAGCTGTCGATGGGCATGAGCGGGGACTTCGAGACCGCGATCCGCTTCGGCGCCACCGCCGTGCGGGTGGGATCGGCCCTGTTCGGCGCGCGATAACCGCACCCTGAGCTCAAGCTTGCGACCTTAAGGGTTGGTCGCGCGGGCGGGCTGTTGCACATTCCGGTCATGGCGCAACGCAAGACCCTGCTGATCATCGACGACGACATCGACCTGCGCGGCGCTCTGGCCGAGCAACTGCAGCTCCACGAGGAGTTCTCGGCGACCGAGGCGGGGACCGCCGGCGAGGGCGTGCGGCTCGCCAAGGAAATCCGCCCCGATCTCGTCCTGCTCGATGTCGACCTGCCCGACATGGACGGCCGCGAGGCCTGCCGCCTGATGCGCAAGGGCGGGGTGACCGCGCCGGTGATCATGCTGACCGCCGCCGCCAGCGACAGCGATCAGATCCTCGGCCTCGACGCCGGGGCCAACGACTATGTGACCAAGCCTTTCCGCTTCGGCGTGCTGCTGGCCCGCATCCGCGCCCAGCTGCGCAGCCATGAGGCTTCGGAGGACGCGCACTACCGCATCGGCCCTTATGAGTTCCGCCCGTCCGGCAAGCTGCTGATCGACGACAAGGGCAAGAAGACGCGTCTGACCGACAAGGAAACCTCGATCCTCAAGTACCTCTATCGGGCCGGCGAGAAACCGGTGTCGCGCGAGGAACTGCTGGCCGAGGTGTGGGGCTACAACGCCGGGGTGACCACCCACACCCTGGAGACCCACGTCTACCGCCTGCGCCAGAAGATCGAGCCAGAGCCCGGCGCCGCGCGCCTGCTGCTGACCGAACAGGGCGGCTATCGGCTGGCGCCGTAGCGGCTCGCGGCCTTAGTGGCCGGCCGTTTTCGAGAACAGGTTCATCACCGCCACGCCGGCGACGATCAGCGCCATGCCGGCTATCGCGGGCAGGTCGAGCTTCTGGCCCTGCAGAGCCCAGGCGGCGAGGCTGATCAGCACGATGCCGACTCCGGACCAGATGGCGTAGGCGACGCCGGTCGGGATGGTCTTCAGCGTCTGGGACAGGCAGGCGAAGGCGATCGCGTAGCCGACCACCACGATCAGCGACGGCGCCGGCTTCGAGAAGCCGTTCGACGCCTTCAGCGCGGTGGTGGCGATCACCTCCGCCAGGATCGCGCCGGCCAGGAAGACGTAGCCGTTCACAGCGACAGGTCGGCGCTGACCGGGGCGTGGTCGCTGGGCCGCTCCCACTCGCGCACGTCGTCATGGATGCGGCTGCGCGCCTGGCCGCCGTCGAAGGCGGCGTCCCGTAGTCCGGGGCTCAGCAGGATGTGGTCGAGCCGCAGGCCGCGGTTGGATTGCCGGAAGTCGGCGGCGCGATAGCTCCACCAGGAGGCCAGCTTTTGCGGCTCGGGGTAGGCCTCACGCGTGATGTCGGTGAACTCCAGGCTTTCATGCAGCCGCCGCATGGCCTCGACCTCCACCGGCGTGTGGCTGACGATCTTCGACATGTACTTGTGGTTCCAGACGTCGTTCTCGCCCGGGGCCACGTTGAGGTCGCCGACCAGGGCCAGGGGCGCGCGGCGATCACGGCGCGCCATCTCGGCGGTCAGGGTCTCGTAGAAGTCCAGCTTGTGGTCGAACTTCGGGTTCAGCGCCCGGTCGGGGATGTCGCCGCCGGCCGGGATGTAGAAGTTGTGCAGCTCCACGCCGGCGATCCGGCCGCTGACGCAGCGGGCGTGGCCTTCGCGGCAGGCGTTGAGCGGCGTCACATCCTCGATGGGATGGCGCGAGGCGATCGCCACCCCATGCCAGCCCTTCTGGCCGGCGATCTTCAGGTGCGGCAGGCCGATGGCCTCGAAGGCCTCACGCGGAAACTCGTGCGTCTGACACTTGATTTCCTGCAGGGCGATGACGTCCGGCGCGGCTTCGTCGACGAAGCGGGCGACCTGCTCCATGCGCAGGCGGACGGAGTTGACGTTCCAGGTGACGAGGCGAAGGCGCATGACCCGGTCTTAGAACGCTCCGCCGACGGCGCGAATAAAAAAGACCCGGGCGCGGAGGGCGCGCCCGGGTCTAAAGGGGTCGTCTCGCAAGGCCCGGTCCAGGAGGGGAATACTGGCCGGGCGGACGTGTCGCTGGTCGGAGAGCGACGCGATGTGGCACAATGGCCACGGCCAAATTAAAAGTCAATGAAAAAGCGGTCCGTTCTTGATTGTGACGTTTTCACCACGATCAACGTACGGGCGAAGGCCTCGGCCTTGGATCGCGCAAGAGGAACAACTTGTTATCGAGACCGCTGGTGGGGCGGAATTCGGTCAGCCGAACGCGCGTCGACGAGCCTCGGGCGTCGTTGACCGTCCAGCCCAGCAAGCTGACGGGATCGTTGGAGAAATTCAGCGTGATGCTGCCCCGCGTCTCGCGCTTCACATCCTCGGCGGTGATCGAGAAACCGTCGGCCAGCTGCGCCACGCGGGTGATTCGCACGCCGCCATCGAGCCGCACGCGGCGGGCCAGGAACAGGTTCAACGGCGTGGCGCGCAGCAGGGTGCGGTCGAAGGTCTTCAGCCGGGCGTCGAACACGCTGACGTTCAGGCCGTCGGCGACGACCAGCAGTCCCGACGGCGGCTCGTACTCGAACCGCGCCTTGCCCGGCCGCCTGATGAAGATCTTGCCCTGGGTCGTCGCGCCGCGATTGTCGGTCTGCACGAAACGGCCCTGCGCCTCCTTCAGTCCCTCGAGATAGGCCACGGCCTTGTCGGCGAGCGCTTGGTCGGCCGCCGCCAGTTGGGCGAAGGCCGGGGAGGCGCCAAGGGTCGAGACTGCGGCGAGGGGGAGGGCGGCGAGAAGGGCGCGGCGGTCGAGGGTCGTCAAAGGTCAAGCTCCGGTTGGTCCGAGCCATAACGCGCGAGAAGGGCGAAAGGGAGGCTCCGGTGTGACCGAGAATCTTCCACATCCCGGCTGAAGGCCGTCGAAGCGATCCGTTCAGCCGGCGGTCATTCTCCAGGGCGCGCTAGGGCGGCGGCGGAGCCAGGATGTCGCGCTTGCCGGCGTGGTTGGCCTGGCCGACCACCCCCTCGCGCTCCATCCGCTCCATCAGTGAGGCGGCGCGGTTATAGCCGATCTGCAGGCGGCGCTGGATGTAGCTGGTCGAGGCCTTGCGGTCGCGGGTGACGACGGCCACGGCGTGGTCGTAAAGGTCGTTGGCGCCGCCCTCGCCCGCGAAGGCCCCCTCGATGGCCTCGGCGTCTTCTTCATCGCCGCCGGCGGTGACTTCCTCGAGGTACTGCGGCTCGCCCTGTTCGCGCAGGAACTTGGCCACGGCCTCGACCTCGCCGTCGGAGACGAACGGGCCGTGCAGGCGGGTGATGCGACCGCCGCCGGCCATGTAGAGCATGTCGCCCTGGCCCAGCAGCTGCTCGGCGCCCTGTTCGCCCAGGATGGTGCGGGCGTCGATCTTCGAGGTGACCTGGAAGCTGATCCGGGTCGGGAAGTTGGCCTTGATGGTGCCGGTGATGACGTCGACCGACGGGCGCTGGGTGGCCATGATCAGGTGGATGCCGGCGGCCCGGGCCATCTGGGCCAGGCGCTGCACCGCGCCTTCGATGTCCTTGCCGGCGACCATCATCAGGTCGGCCACCTCGTCGATGACCACGACGAGGAAGGGCATGGGCTCGGGGCGGATCTTCTCGCTCTCGTAGATCGGCTTGCCGGCCTCGTCGAACCCGGTTTGCACGGTGCGCTCGAAGTGCTCGCCGCGCGACAGGGCCTCGCGGGCCTTTTCGTTGTAGCCGGCCACGTTGCGCACGCCGATCTTCGACATGCGGCGGTAGCGGTCCTCCATCTCGCGCACCGTCCACTTCAGGGCGACGATGGCCTTCTTCGGATCGGTGACGACCGGCGCCAGCAGGTGCGGGATGCCGTCGTAGACGGAAAGCTCCAGCATCTTCGGGTCGATCATGATGAAGCGGCACTGGTCCGGCGGCAGGCGATAGAGGATCGACAGGATCATGGCGTTGACGCCCACCGACTTGCCGGAGCCGGTGGTGCCGGCGATCAGCAGGTGGGGCATCTTGGCCAGGTCGGCGATGTAGGGCTCGCCGCCGATGGTCTCGCCCAGGGCCATGGGCAGGCTCTGGGAGGATTTCTCGTAGTCGCTGCTCGACAGCAGGTCGCGCAGGTAGACGGTCTCCCGCCGCTGGTTGGGCAGCTCGATGCCGATGGCGTTGCGTCCCGACACCACCGAGACGCGGCAGGCGGCGACGCTCATCGAGCGGGCGATGTCGTCCGACAGGGCGACCACGCGGGCGTGCTTCACGCCGGGGGCGGGCGCCAGTTCGTAGAGGGTGACCACCGGCCCGGGGCGGATCTGGTCGATCTGGCCGCGAACGCCGAATTCGGAGAGGACGCTTTCGAGCAGGCGGGCGTTCTGCTTCAGGGAGCCTTCGTCGAACTGCGAGGCGCGGGGCTTGGGCTTGGCCAGCATGGCCAGCTCCGGCAGGGCGAAGCCGCCCGGTTGGACGAAATCGAAGGTCTTCTGCTTCTCGCGCAGCTCGCGGCCGGAGTCGCGCGGCTGGGCCTTGGGCTGGCGCACGGTCAGGGGCCGCTCGTCTTCCGCCACGGCGGCGTCGTAGGCGTTGGCCGCCTGCGGGGCGGCGATCTGCGGCTCCAGCGGCTCGGGCTCGACGGCCGCCGCGCGCGGCTTGCGCGCTCGCGGCGCGACGGGCGCGGCCTCGGCATAGGGATCGGCTTCCGGCGCCGGGCGGCGGGCGGTCGCCTGCGACAGCCAGGTCAGGCCGCCGGCGACATCCAGGCGACGCGCGCCGAGGGCGAACGCCAGGGTCCAGACAGCGGCGACAAGGAGGAGGAGGGCGGCGATGGCCGTGGCGCCGGGCACGTGGGCGTAGGCGAGCACGCCGGCGAGGCCGCGCAGGACGAAATCGCCCCAGAACCCGCCGAGGCCGCGGGCCAAGGGCCAGGCGGCGGGCGGGGCGGGCAGGGCGAAGACCCCGGCGAGGGTGACGAGGCCGAGGATCGCGATCAGGGCCCGGCGGCGCAGGGGGCCGCGAGCGCCGTCGGGATCGACCTGCAGGGTGCGGGTCACGCCGAAGACCACCAGCACGGCGGCCAGGACGAAGGCGCCGAGGCCCAGGGATTGCATGGCCGCGTCGGCCGCCAGGGCGCCCGCCCCGCCGAGGGCGTTGGACGGCGCCAGCGCGGTGGCGACGTTCCAGCTGGGATCGGCGGCGTTGTAGGTGGCGACGGAGAACAGCAGGGCCGCCCCCAGCGTCGCGACGACGCCGCCACGGAAACGCGCGACCATAGGATGGCTCCAGGTCACGCGCGCCAGGCGCCAGGCGAAAGCCGGTCCGGAAAGCTCGGCGGCGGGCCGCGCGCTTCGCGCCATGCGGGGAGTCTCCAACAGACAACGGGTCGTCCCACCCTTCTGCGGCCGAGAGGGTTAAGGGGCGTTTACCTCGATGCGGCCGATCGCGTCGAAAGCGGCTGGACTTAGGGGACGGGGAGGCGACATATCCGCCCATGCCGAACGCGCCCCAGCTCGACGCAGACGTCCTCATCGCCGGGGCCGGCATGGCCGGGGCGACCCTGGCCCTGGCCCTGGCGCAGGGCGGGCTGAAGGTGATCCTGGTCGATCCTTTGCCGTTCGACGACCAGGTGGCCCCGACCTTCGACGGCCGCGCCTCGGCCATCGCCTACGCCTCGTTCCGCCAGTGGCGCACCCTCGGCCTCGCCGCCGAGCTGGAGCCGCACGCCCAGCGCATCGAGCAGATCCTCGTCACCGACGGGCGCACCCCCGGCGCGTCCGGCCCGCCGGCCCTGCCCGCCTACCTGCGCTTCGAATCCGCCGAGATCGCCGACCGCTCGGACGGCGAACCGCTCGGCTACATGCTGGAGAACCGCCGCATCCGCGCCGGCCTGGCGGTCGGCGTCGGCCGTTCGAACATCGCGGTGCTGGCGCCCGCGCGCCTGGCCGGCCTGGAGGTTACGCCCAGCCACGCTGTCGTGACCCTGGATGACGGCCGCACCCTGACCTGCGCCCTGGTGGTCGGGGCCGAGGGCCGTGGCTCGACGGTGCGCCGCGCCGCCGGCATCGGCGACATCGGCTGGCGCTACGGCCAGTCCGGCGTGGTCGCGACCGTGCGGATGCAGCGCGACCACGGCGGCGTCGCCCACGAGTATTTCCTGCCCGGCGGCCCGTTCGCCATCCTGCCCCTGACCGACAATCGCGCCAGCCTGGTGTGGACAGAGGCGACGGCGCGCGGCGAGGCCCTGCGCGAGGCCAGCCCCGAAGCGTTCCATGCCCACCTGACGCGCCGCTTCGGCGAGTTCCTGGGCGAGGTCGAGAAGCTGGGCCCGACCTTCGTCTATCCGCTGTCCCTGGCCATGGCCGAGCGCCTGGTCGCCCCGCGCGTGGCCCTGCTCGGCGACGCCGCCCAGGGCATCCACCCCATCGCCGGCCAGGGTCTCAACCTCGGTCTCAAGGGCGCGGCGGCCCTCGCGGAGGTGGCGGTCGAGGCGCGGCGGATCGGCGAGGATATCGGCGCCGAGGCGACGCTGGAGCGCTACGCCCGCTGGCGCCGCTTCGACAATGCGGCCATCGCCGTCTCCAGCGACCTCTTCGTCCGCCTGTTTTCCAACGATAATCCGGTGTTGCGCCTGGCGCGCGGCGTCGGCATGGCGGCGGTGAACCACATCGGCCCGGCGCGGAAGTTCTTCATGCAGGAAGCCGGCGGCGCGGTCGGCGACCTGCCCAAGCTGCTGCGGGGCGAGCGGATCTAGGAACGCGCCGGCCGTTGACGGCTTTCTTCCGCCAGATGCGGAGGTTCCGATGCTCGATCATTCCGGTTTCGTCGTCACCGACCTTGCGGCCGCGCGTCGCTTCTACGACGCCATCGCCAAGCCTCTGGGCCTGATGACCGCCGACAACGGCGACCAGGCGTTCCTGCTCGGCCGCGGCGTCACCGAATACCCCTATCTGTGGATCGGCACGCTCAGGCCGTCCTACTGGGTCGAGGGTTCCCGCGCCGGCCTCAACCAGATGCATTTCGCCTTCACCGCCGACAGCGAGGCGAGCGTCGACGCCTTCCACAAGGCGGCTTTGGCCGCTGGCGGCCGCGACAACGGTCCGCCCGGACCACGCGAAGGGGTCAAGGACTACTACGGCGCCTTCGTGCTCGACCCCGACGGCAACAACATCGAGGCGTGCTACCGCGGCGGCTAGAGCCTTTTCGGGCCAGATGGACTCATCTGGCTTTGAAAAGGCTCCACTTTCCGATGTTTAGAGCGCGCCGGGCGGGTTAACCGCACACACTTAACCCTGGCGCGCTCTAGCCCAGCTCGCGGGCTTCTTCCGGCAGCATCACCGGCACGCCGTCGCGGATCGGATAGGCCAGCTTGGCCGCGCGGCTGATCAGTTCGCCGGCGGCGCGGTCATACTCCAGCGGCGTGCGGCTGACCGGACAGACCAGAACCTCCAGCAGGCGCGGATCGACCTCGGGGCCGGGGGCGGAGAAGGAAGCGGCGTCATCCATGGCGGTGTTTCTACTGGATCGACGGCGGTCCGTCATCGTCCATGGCGGCGTCGATCTCCAGCAGGGCGATCAGGGCGTCGCGGCGATCGGCGAGGGTCAGGGCCTCGAGCAGCAGCTGCTTTTCGCCCGGCTCGAAGGGCAGGGCCATCGACAGGCTGTTGATCAGGGCGTCGGCCGGGGCGCCCTCGGCGCTCTCCCAGTCGATGTCGAGGCCGCGATGGTCGAGATAGCGGCGCAGGGCCGAAAGGAACGGCGCACGTTCGAAGGCCTCCGGCACGACGCCTTCCTGCAGGTCGGCTTCGAAGGCGGCGAAGCGCGCGCGCACCTGGCGATAAGGGGTCAATACCGACAGCTCCTCGCCGGTATGGAAGCGGCAGACGCCGGTGAGGGTGACGAGATAGCGGCCGTCGCTGGTCTCGGCGAAGCTGGTCACCCGGCCGACGCAACCGACCGGGGCGAGGGGAGGGCGCGTCTCGTCGTCGCCGCCGCGCGTCTGCACCATGCCGATCATCCGCTCGCCGGCCATGGCGTCGTCGAACATGTTGAGATAGCGCGGCTCGAAGATGTTGAGCGGCAGCTGCCCGCCCGGCAGCAGCAGGGCGCCGTCCAGCGGAAAGACCGGGATCACCTGCGGCAGGTCGGACGCCTTGCGGTAGCCGGTGGCCATGAAGGCCCTCTCTTCTGAGACCTCAGGAGAACAGGATCGAAGATAGCCTGCGACGACCCTGTTTGGCGACGTCGGACATCGGTCCGGCCGCCTCGAAGACCGTCAGCAACTGTTTGCGCGCCGCCTCGTCGTTCCAGGCGCGGTCGCGCGCCACGATGGTGAGCAGATGGTCGGCGGCTTCCTCGAAACGGCCGGCGCCGGCCAGGGCCTTGGCCAGTTCGAAGCGAGCTTCGTGATCGTCGGCGTCCTTGGCCAGGCGGGCCTCGAACGGCGCGGCCTCCTCCAGCGCCGGGGCGCTGTCGGCCAGGGCCAGGGCGGCGCGGACGCTCTCCAGGTCTGCGTCCTTGGCGTCGGCCGGGGCCATGTCGGCGATTTCGCGGGCCCGCTCGGCGTCGCCGCCGGCCAGATAGACGCGGGCGAGGCCGCCCAGGGCCTTAACGTTCTCGGGGGCCAGCTGCAGGGCCTCGGCGTAGGCCTGGGCCGCGCTGCCCAGATCGCCGAGATCCAGCGACTCCTTGGCCAGGGTCAGAATCTCTTCCAGCTCCGCCTCGCCCGGCGGCTTGGCCAGGCGGTCGACGAAGGCCTTCACCTCGCTCTCGGGCTTGGCGCCCATGAAGCCGTCGACCGGCTGGCCGTTGACGAAGGCGTAGACGGTGGGGATCGACTGCACGCGCAGCTGGCCGGCGTAGCCCGGGTTGCGGTCGACATCGATCTTGACCAGCTTCACCGCGCCGCCGGCGGCGCGGACCACCTTTTCCAGCGCCGGGGTCAGCTGCTTGCAGGGGCCGCACCAGGTGGCCCAGAAGTCGACGATCACCGGGCGGGTGCGCGATTCCTCGATCACGTCGCGCATGAAGGTCGCATCGCCGCCCTCGACGATCAGGTCGTCGGCGCCGGGGCCGCTCGTCGGCGAAGGCTGGGGCCGGGTGTCTCCGATGAGGCTCATGATCGGTCCTGAAGTTCGGGCGCTGGCGCGCCTCATCTAACGTTCGGGCCGCAAGATGGTCGCCCGATGTCGTGGCCGCAACCGTTCGTCAGCCGTCGACCACCGCCATCCGCTCGAAATCGACGATCAGCGGCGTGATGTCCAGGGCCGCCAGGAAACGGCGGAAGCCGGCTTGGGAAAGGGCGGTGGTGGCGGTGTTGGTCAGGGGATGGAAGTTCACCGGGTCGGCGGCGGCCAGGGCGGCGTCGAGCACGAAGCGCACCCGGCGTTCGGCGTCGTTGATCAGGCCGAGCGCCGTGACCGAGCCGGGGGTCACCCCCAGGGTCTCCAGCATCAGCGCCTCATTGCCGAACGACAGCCGGGCCGACCCGATGGTCGCCGGCGCCTTTTTCAGGTCGATCGTCGTCTCGCCGAGCGCCGAGATCAGCCAGAGCTGGCCCTTGTGGTCCTTGAGAAACAGGTTCTTGGTGTGTCCGCCCGGCAGGCCGGCCTTGATCTCATGGCCTTCCTCCACGCGGAACACCGCAGGGTGTTCCAGGGTGCGGTGGGCTATGCCCTGAGCGTCGAGGAAAGCGAACAGGTCTTCGCGCGTCTTCATCACCCCGCTAATAGACAGCCAAGCGCCACCAGCGGAAGGGCCTCATGGAGCTCGAGTGCTACCCCACCACCGGCCAGCCGCCGGAGATCACCCCCGGGCGCCCGCAGCGCGCCTGGATGGACAAGTTCGCCGATCGTCATCCCTATCGCTGCCTGCCGCTGACCATGGCCAACACCACGGGCTGGGAAATCCTCTGCCCCATGGCCTTCACCGCCGAATGGGACGGCTCGCCCCACCAGCAGGGCATCACCCTGAAGTCGGACCATCCGCATCCGACCTTCCATGAGTTCGTGAAGAGCCATTTCAGCCGCGGCGTGGTCACCTTCCATCCGGGCTATCTGTTCAAGACGCCGCCGGGCTGGTCGATGTGGTGCTCGGGCCCGCCGAACCATGTGAAGGACGGCATTCAGCCGCTGACCGGCCTGGTCGAGACCGATTGGCTGCCCTTCCCCTTCACGATGAACTGGATCTTCACGACCCCCGGCAAGGTGCGGTTCGAAAAGGGCGAGCCGTTCTGCTTCATCACTCTGATTCAGGACAAGGCGATCGCCGAGTTCCAGCCGGTGATCAAGAACATGGAGAACAACGCCGTCCTGCGCGACCAGTACGACACCTGGTACGCCAAGCGGGAGGAGTTCAACGCCCGCATCTTCAAGCGCGAGCCCGAGGCGATGCGGGAGGCGTGGCAGCGCTTCTACTTCAAGGGCGAGGTGCCGGAGGGCGCGCCGGAATCCAACCTGTCGGCGACCCACGTCAACAAGCGACGCCTGAAGGGCCCGAAGCTCGGGATCTAGTTTCGGACGTACCAGGCGTCGTAGCGGCTGATCGCGTTCCAGACGCGACGGTAGCCGTTGGCCGCGAACAGCGCGTCGAGCTGCGCCTCGGCTTCAGTGTAGTTGTGCTCGACCGTGAAGGCGTTGACCCGCCAGCGATCGAAGTCGAAGGCCTGCAGGATCTCGACCTCGGAGCCTTCGGTATCGACCGACATGTAGTCGATCTCGCGTGGCGCGTCGTAGGCCGTCAGCAGGTCGTTCAGCGAGATCGTCCGGACCTGGGTTTCCTTGTAGCTGGCCCGATTGGTTTCCTCGTGGCCATCCTCGGGATTGATGTCGGCGATGCGCGACAGGTCGCCCTTGGCCACCATGCGGAAGGTCAGGGTCTCGTTGCTGCGCGAATAGACGCAGAGGTCGGAGACGTGACACATCCTTGCGTTGCGAACGCGCTCCACTTGGACGGGGTGGGGCTCGGCCAGGATGCCCTTCCAGCCCATGCCGGTTTCGAGGAAGTAGGTGTTGCTCAGCTTGATGCCGCTGGCGGCGCCGAACTCCACGAAATAGCCGCCGCGCTTGCCGCCGGCCCGCCACAGGGCCCAGAGTTCCTGAAACAGCTGCGAGTGGCTGCGGGACGCCAGGGGCGCGGCGAAGGCGACAAAATGGTTGAGGTCGTCGAGGTTCACCCGGTCGCCGGTCATCCGCATATGCTGCAGGAGGTGGTGCACCAGCTTGCCGCGCTTGGGGTTGCCGTCGTCGAGCGTCCAGGGGGGAGAAAGCTCCACGGGCGCTCCTAAAGCATGGTGGGGATCACGCGATCCGGCGGCCGGTGGCCGTCGAGGAAGGCGCGGATATTGACGATCACCTTCTCGCCCATCTCCGTCCGGCTCTCGACCGTGGCCGAGCCGAGGTGCGGCAGTAGCACGACGTTGGACAGGGTCAGCAGCTTCGGATGCACCGAGGGCTCGTGCTCGTAGACGTCCAGCGCCGCGCCGCCGAGCTCGCCGGCCGCCAGCATGGTCGCCAGGGCGGCCTCGTCGATCACCTCGCCGCGCGCGGTGTTGATGAGGATGGCGTGAGGCTGCATCAGCTTTAGCCGGCGGGCCGACATCAGGTGGTAGGTCGCCGGCGTGTGCGGGCAGTTCAGGCTGACGAAGTCCATGCGCGCCAGCATCTGGTCGAGGCTTTCCCACCAGGTGGCGCCGAGCGCCTCGGCGATGGCCGGGCTGAGCGGCTTGCGGTTGTGATAGTGCACCTGCATGCCGAAGGCCTGGGCCCGCTTGGCCAGGGCCTGGCCGATGCGGCCCATGCCGACGATGCCGAGGCGCTTGCCGGTGATGCGCCGGCCGAGCATGCCGGTGGGCGCCCAGCCCTTGTACTCCTGGGCCTCGATCATCTTCACGCCCTCGACCATGCGGCGCGAGGCGGCCATCAGCAGGGCCATGGCGAGATCGGCGGTGTCTTCCGTCAGCACCCCGGGGGTGTTGGTGACCGTGACGCCGCGGGCGTTGGCGGCGACCACGTCCAGGTGGTCGAGCCCGGCGCCGTAGTTGGCGATCAGCTTCAGCTGCGGGCCGGCGGCGGCGATGACCTCGGCGTCGATGCGGTCGGTGATGGTCGGGGCGAGAACATCCGCCCGGGCCACGGCGGCCTTCAGTTCATCCGCCGTCAAGGGTTTGTCGTCGAGGTTCAGCTCGGCGTCGAACAGTTCGCGCATCCGGGTTTCGATCGAATCCGGCAGGCGACGGGTGACGATGACTTTGGGCTTGCGGGCGGCCATGCCTCGGGTCTGTAAGGGCGGGCGCGCCCGAGGTCAAAGGGCTGCGTTGGGAGCCAGCAAGGGCGAGGCATGGGCGAGAGCCGGATGAGAGCGATCGGGGGAGCAACGGCGATGCTGCTGGTCGTGCTGGCCGGCCCCGCGGCGGCGGTTCCCAAGGTCACGCCCTCGGGCCTGCCGGTGCCGCGCTATGTCTCCCTGAAGTTCGGCAAGGTGAACGCCCGGTCGGGCCCGGGCGAGGACTACCGCCTGCTCTGGGTCTATCGCGCCAAGGATCTGCCGCTGCAGATCATCGCCGAGACGGCGGACTGGCGCCGCGTGTGCGATCCGGAGGGCCAGGCGGCCTGGGTGCACAAGCGCGGCATCGACGGCGCCCGTACCGCCATGCGGATGAACGGCGGCCCGCTGCCGCTGCGCGCCCGGCCCGAAGCCCAGTCGCATGTCCAGGCCTATCTTCGGCCGCAGTCCATCGCCGCCGTCGATCGCTGCGAGAAGGGCTGGTGCAGGTTGAAGGTGCAGGGCGTATCCGGCTGGACCCCCGCCGGCGATATCTGGGGCGCGGCGCCGGCCCAGCAGTGCCGCTGACCCGACCGCGCCGCCCCCAAACCGCATTGAGGACGTGGCGCACACCGTGCTAGGCCCTGCGACATGAAATCGAGTTTCGCCTACGAAGAGCTGCTGGCCTGCGCCCGCGGCGACCTGTTCGGACCGGGCAACGCCCAGCTGCCGGCCCCGCCGATGCTGATGTTCGACCGCATCGTCGAGATCAACAACGACGGCGGCGTCGCCGGTAAGGGCTATGTCGAGGCCGAACTCGACATCAATCCGGACCTCTGGTTCTTCGCCTGCCACTTCATCAACGACCCGGTGATGCCGGGCTGCCTGGGCCTGGACGCCATGTGGCAGCTGGTCGGCTTCTTCCTGGGCTGGTCCGGCGCGCCCGGCCGGGGCCGCGCGCTCGGCGTCGGCGAAGTGAAATTCACCGGCCAGGTGACTCCGGACGTCAAGAAGCTGGTCTACAAGATCAATCTGAAACGGGTGATCATCCGCAAGCTGGTGATGGGCGTCGCCGACGGCGTCTTGGAGGCCGACGGCAAGGTCATCTACGAGGCCAAGGACCTTCGGGTCGGCCTGTTCGGCCGCGAACTCGCCTAACGCCTCGGGCGTCTAGGCTCAGCCGTTCGCCGAGAGGAAGAAGGAGTATCCATGCGCCGCGTCGTTATCTCGGGCCTGGGCATCGTGTCGTCGATCGGCACGGGCGCCGACGAAGTGACCGCCTCCCTGCGCGACGCGCGCTCGGGCGTCGTCTTTGCTCCCGAATACGAGAAGATGGGCTTCCGCTGCCAGGTGCACGCGCCGCCTCACAAGGACGGCCAGCTGCTGGAGTGGGAGAGCCTGGTCGACCGCCGCGCCGCCCGCTTCCTGGCGCCCGGCACCGGCTACGCCCACATCGCCATGGAGCAGGCCATCGCCGACTCCGGCCTGACCGAGGCCGAGGTCTCTCATGAGCGCACCGGCCTGATCGTCGGCGCCGGCGGCCCGTCGACCAGCGCCATCGTCACCGCGGCCGACGTCACCCGCGAGAAGGGGCCCAAGCGCGTCGGCCCCTTCGCCGTGCCCAAGGCGATGAGCAGCGGCCCCTCGGCGGCGCTCGCCACCTGGTTCAAGATTCGCGGCCTGAACTTCTCGATCTCCTCGGCCTGCGCCACCTCGACCCACAGCATCGGCAGCGCCTACGAGCAGATTCAGCTCGGCAAGCAGGACGTGATCTTCGCCGGCGGGACCGAGGAGCTGGACTGGACCCTGTCGAACCTGTTCGACGCCATGGGGGCCATGTCGACCCACTACAACGACCGCCCGGCCGTGGCCTCGCGCGCCTATGACGTCGATCGCGACGGCTTCGTGCCGGCCGGCGGCGCCGGCGTCGTCGTCGTCGAGGAGCTGGAGCACGCCAAGGCCCGGGGCGCCAAGATTCTCGCCGAGATCGTCGGCTACGCGGCCAATTCCGACGGCTTCGACATGGTCGCCCCCTCGGGCGAAGGCGCCGAGCGCTGCATGCGCCTGGCCCTGGAAAGCGCCGGCCATCGCACCATCGACTATCTGAACCCGCACGGCACCTCGACGCCGGTCGGCGACGCCAAGGAGATGGGCGCGGTGCGCAACGTCTTCGGCGACAAGATCCCGGCCATCTCCTCGACCAAGTCCCTGACCGGTCACAGCCTCGGCGCGGCCGGGGCGCAGGAGGCGATCTACTGCCTGCTGATGATGCAGGCCGGCTTCCTGGCCGAGAGCGCCCACATCGACAACCTCGACCCCGAGTTCGAGGGCCTGCCGATCCTGCGCGCCCGCGCCGACCGCCAGGTCGAGACGGTGATGTCCAACGGCTTCGGCTTCGGCGGCACCAACGGCTGCCTGATCCTCAACCGGATCTAGACGGTGCAGCAGCCGCACGGCCCGCTGCGCTCGTTCGGGCGCATTAAGAGCCGCGTGCTCAAGCCGAACGCCGCCGCCCGCATGGACGGCCTGCTGCCGCAGCTCGCCATTCCCGACGGCCCGCTCGATCCCCAGGCGCTGATGCCGGGGGCGACCGAGGTCTGGCTGGAGATCGGTTTCGGCGGCGGCGAGCATCTGGCCGCTCAGGCCGCCAGGCGGCCCGACGTGCTGGTGCTCGGCGCCGAACCCTTCATCAACGGCGTGGCCAGCGCGCTCGGCCACATCGAGGCGGCGGGCCTGACCAATGTGCGGCTGCGCCAGGACGACGCCCGCCCGATCGTCGACGCCCTGCCGGACGCTTCGCTCAGCCGCATCTTCCTGATGTTCCCAGACCCCTGGCAGAAGGCGCGGCACCATAAGCGCCGGATCGTGCAGCCCGAGACCCTGGCGGCCTTCGCGCGGGTGCTGAAGCCTGGCGGCCGCTTCCGCTTCGCCAGCGACTGGGCCGACTATGTCGACTGGACCCTGGAGCGCGTCACCACCTCGCCGGACTTCCGCTGGACGGCCGAGCGGGCCGACGACTGGCGAATCCCGCCCGCCGATCACGTGACCACCCGCTACGAGGAAAAGAAGCTCGGCGACATCGCGCCGGTGTTCCTCGACTTCGAGCGGGTCTGACGCTTCAGCGATGCTGCGGCGGCGGAGGCGCGGCCTGCTGCGAGACCTTCAGGACGAAGGCGATCACGGTCGCCACCGCTTTATAGAGCGCCTCGGGAATCTCGCTGTCGAGCTCGATGGTCGACAGGGCCTCGGCCAGGGGCGCGTTGACCTCCAGCGGCACCTGATGCTCGCGCGCCCTCTCGATGATCTTCTCGCCGGTCTCGCCCCGCCCGACGGCCACCACCCTGGGGGCGCTGGCCGCGTCATATTTGAGGGCGACGGCGAGGGCGGGCCCGGGCGTGGGTTTGTCGCTCATGTCAGCCGGTCCACGAACTGACCCCGTGGCGGCGTGGGCCGCTGCGGCGCGCCGCCCTGAATCCTCACCTCGCCACCGAGGTCGCGCGCGAGGCCGGCGCTCTGGGCGTGCAGCAGATCGAGGCTGCCCTCGCGCTCGGCCCAGAGATTGACCGCCGTGCGCGGCCCGACCTGGCTGAGCTGCACATGCACGGGACCCAGGGGCTCGAAGTTGAGCGAGAAGCGCGCCCGCCAGGCGGCGGCCCCGGCCTCACCGCCGGACTCGCGGCCGTCGCGGTCGATCTCGAACTGGGCGATCGTCGTACCCTGCGGCGTCGCGATGGGAATTTCGAACATCCAGGCGGCGGTCTCCGCCCCTTCGGCGGGCTGAGCGGCCTGTGTCGAGGCAAGCTGGTGGAGGGCCTGACGCGCCAGGGCCTGATCGACCTGCTCGGCCAGGTGGCGGACCACCGCCGCCTCGCCGGCCTGGGTGGGCAGGGTGGATGGGACCGGGGGCTGACCGGCAAGGGTTGAGCCTCGCACCGGCGGGGCCGGCGTGGTCGGGGTGACGGGTTCGACGGGCGGCGGCGTCTCGCGCGCCAGCGCGGGGCGCGGCGGCAGGGGGCTCGGCTCGTCATCCTCAAGCCTGATGGCGGCGGCCTGGGCGGCCAGCAGCAGGCTGGACTGGCTGATCGTGCGCTGGGCGTTCACCGAGCCCGCCGCGAGTTGAGCCGCCTGGGCGGCGGCCTGCTGCGCCAGGGCCAGGGCGTTCTGGGCCGTGGTTTGGGCGGGGGTCGGGGCGGCGTCATCGTTCGGAACCGGCGTCGCCTCGGCCGGCGGGGAGCCGGCGGCGCGCTCCAGCTGGCTCGCCGCCGCTGCGGCGGCCGTCGCGGTCTGCCGCAAGGCCTCGATCTGGGTCTGGACCTGGGCCTGCTGCTGCGCGCGCTGGGCGCCCTGGATGGCGGGGTCGAGTAGGGCGTCGGCGGTTTCCGGCGTCGCGGCTGTCTGGGCGGCGAGCAGCAGGCTGGGCTGGCTTACCGCCAGCGGCGAGTCGACCGCATGGGCGGCGGTCTGTTGCGGCGGCGGGATCGTGGGCGGCGTGGCCGGCGAACGGACCGGGGCCGCCTGACCCGTCGTTTGGCCCGGCGTCTGAGTCGCGGCCTGCTCCGTCGGAACGGTCGTTGGCGTGGCCGTCGTCCCCGGCGGGGTTACGGGCGTCGGCTGCGGCGGTGACGGCGCGGGCGGGATCGCGGCTTCGTCGCCGATGAGCGCCTGCTGCGCGGTCGCCAGGGTCTGGCGCAGGCTGAGCAGGGCGGCCTTGAGGTCGCCGGCCGGGTCGAACGCCGCCGGGCCGGCGAGGTTGGCTTCCAGGAACAGGCCCGAGCGGGCGACGGCGTCCCGCAAGGTCTGGGCGCTGAGCCCGTTCTCAACGGACAGTCTCTGCGAGAGCACCCGGTTCACGGCGGCGCGGACATCGGCGGGCAGAGCGGCCGTGGCCGGCTGGCTGGCGGCCGAGGCCTCGCCGAGGTCGGCGAACAGCGGGGCGAGGCTGGTCTGGCGCGCGGCGGCGGTCGCGCGCCTGTCGATCATCGCCTGAACGATGGGATCCGGGGTCGTCTCCGTCGGCGTCGCCGCGGGCGCGCCGGCGGCGGTCTCGACGCCGGGCGTCGCGGCGGCGGCCGGGGTCTGACCCGCCAGCTGCTGCGCGGCGACCGGGCGGTCTTCCGGCAGGGGCAGGGCCGGCGCGACCACCGTCGACGACGAGATCGGAGCGATCGGCGATAGCGGATCGGGGCTCATGCGGGGCCTGGCGGCGGACGACGATGCCCGCCAGCCTGGGGCCAAGGCCTTAAGAATCCTGAAGGATCGAGCCGGAGCATGGGCCGCAAAGAAAAAGGGCGGCTCGCGCCGCCCTTCCGGATTCTAGTAGCTTTCGTCGAAACGACGGATCGACGTGCGGATGATCTCGGCCGTCTCCTCCGGGTCGGCCCAACCGCTGATCTTGGTGGTCTTGCCCTTCTCCAGGTCTTTGTAGTGCTTGAAGAAGTGGGCGATCTGTTCGGTCAGGATGGTCGGCAGGTCCCGCCAGCTGGAGACGCCCGTGTAGAACGGATGCAGCTTGTCGACCGGCACGGCCAGGATCTTTTCGTCCGAACCCGCCTCGTCGACCATCATCAGGGCGCCGATCGGGCGGCAGCGGATGATCGCGCCGGGCACCACCGGGGTCGGACCCACCACCATGATGTCGGCGGGATCGCCGTCGTCCGCCAGGGTGTGGGGGATGAAGCCGTAGTTGGCCGGATAGAACATGGCCGTGTGCAGGAAGCGGTCGACCATCAAGGCGCCGGAGGCCTTGTCGATCTCGTACTTCACCGGCTCGCCGCCCTGCGGGATTTCGATGACGGCGTTGAGATCCCAGGGGGGATTGACGCCAACGGCAATCTTGGAGAGGTCCATGAGCACTCACGAGGCGGTGATAATGGCGCGGGTCTATGGACCGAAATTGTGCGCTGCGAAAGAGGGCACGCGCCTTCAACGCTCACACGGGGCTGACAAAGCCTGTCGGGGAGGCTATATAGGCTTCACATCGATCGTCTGCGCTGGATGGCGCTTTCGAGCGGCGGCCGAAAGGCCCGCCGCTTTTTTGTTGGATTTTCCGGCCCGCCCCGCCTTTGGGGAGGTCGGCGTGAGGCAAGGCGTTGCGCGGAAAGACCGCCGAAGACCGTCAGCTGCTCGACCTGCTCGACCCGGTGGCCGAGGCGGCGGGCTATGAGATCGTGCGCCTGCGTCTGATGGGCGGCGACGAGCAGCGTCGGCTGCAGATCATGGGCGAACGCCCGGATGGCGACATGAACGTCGAGGACTGCGCCCGCCTGTCGCGCGCCATCTCGCAGATCATGGACGCCGCCGATCCGATCGCCGGCGAATACATGCTGGAAGTCTCCAGTCCCGGCGTCGACCGCCCCCTGACCCGCCTGAAGGATTTCGACACCTACGAAGGCCTGGAGGCCCGCGTCGAGCTGGACCGCATGGCCGAGGGCCGCAAGCGTTTCAAGGGCGTGCTGGCCGGCGTCGACGGCGACAACATCGGCATCGACCTGGAGGGCGACGAGCACACCGCCCTGATCCCGTTCGCCTGGATCGTCGACGCCAAGCTGGTGCTCAGCGACCAATTGATGAAACGGGGGGCCGCCCAGCGCGCCGCCCGCATCGAAAACGAAAACCCGTCCGAAGACGAAGAGGACTGACCATGGCCACCGGCATTTCCGCCAACCGGCTCGAACTCCTGCAGATCGCCGACGCGGTCGCGCGTGAAAAGGCGATCGAAAAGGAGATCGTCATCGAGGCCATCGAGGACGCGATCCAGAAGGCGGCCCGCAACCGCTACGGCGCCGACAACGACATCCGCGCCAAGATCGACCCGAAGACCGGCGAGCTCGAGCTGAAGCGCGTGGTCACCGTCATCGAGGACGGCGTCGAGCTGGAAGAAGGCGACGTCGGCAAGCTGGCGATCAGCGAGGCCCTGCTGCGCGACAAGGAAGCCTTCGTCGGCAAGACCTACGAAGAAATCCTGCCGCCTTTCGAATTCGGCCGGGTGCAGACCCAGATGGCCCGCCAAGTGGTGACCCATAAGGTCCGCGAGGCCGAGCGCGAGCGTCAGTATGAAGAGTTCAAGGACCGCGTGGGCGAGATCGTCAACGGCGCCGTGAAGCGCGTCGAGTACGGCAACGTCATCGTCGACCTCGGCCGGGGCGAAGGCATCATGCGCCGCGACCAGTCGATCCCGCGCGAGGCCTTCCAGGTCGGCGACCGCATCCGCAGCTACATCTACGACGTGCGCCGCGAGACCAAAGGCCCGCAGATCATGCTGAGCCGCGCCCACGGCGGCTTCATGGCCAAGCTGTTCGCCCAGGAAGTGCCGGAAGTCTACGACGGCGTCATCGAGATCCGCGCCGTGGCCCGCGATCCGGGCAGCCGCGCCAAGATGGCCGTGGTGTCGAACGAAGGCAGCATCGATCCGGTCGGCGCCTGCGTCGGCATGCGCGGCAGCCGCGTGCAGGCGGTGGTCGCCGAACTGCAGGGCGAGAAGATCGACATCATCCAGTGGAACCCCGACGAGGCGACCTTCATCGTCAACGCCCTCGCCCCGGCCGAAGTCAGCAAGGTGGTGATGGACGAAGAGGACGAGCGCGTCGAAGTGGTGGTGCCGGACGACCAGCTGTCGCTGGCCATCGGCCGTCGCGGCCAGAACGTGCGCCTCGCCAGCCAGCTGACCAACTGGCAGATCGACATCATGACGGAGAGCCAGGAGAGCGAGCGCCGTCAGCGTCAGTTCACCGAGACCACCGCCCTGTTCCAGGAAGCCCTGGACGTCGACGAGGTCATCGCCCAGCTGCTGGCCACCGAAGGCTTCAGCTCGGTCGAGGAAGTGGCCTATGTCGACAGCGAGGAAGTCGCCGGCATCGAGGGCTTCGACGAGGACACCGCCGAGGAGCTGCAGGCCCGCGCCCGCGAATTCCTGGAGAAGGAAGCCGCCGAACAGGACGCCAAGCGCCGCGAACTCGGCGTCGAGGACGACCTGCTCAACATCGACGGCGTGACCCTGCCGATGGCCGTGGCCCTGGGCCAGGGCGACGTGAAGTCGGTGGAAGATCTCGCCGGCCTGGTGCCGGACGACCTGCGCGGCTGGTTCGAGAGCAAGGGCGGAGAGCGCGTGCGCGAAGCCGGCATCCTCGACAGCTTCGCCCTGTCGCCGGAAGACGCCGAAGCCCTGATCATGCGCGCCCGCATCGCCATGGGCTGGGTCGAGGCCCCGCCGGAACCGGAGCCGGAGTCGCTGGACGACAACGATCTCGATCCCAACGCCGAACTCACCGAGGAAGAGCGCTTCGAGCTCTCGCTCGGCCAGGGAGCCTCGCGCGACGCCTGATGGCGTAGCGCGTCGTGGGCCCGTCCGGATGGACGCCGTGGCCGAAAACCAGGTCGACCCCAAGGGCCCCGCCACCCATGCGGCGGCCTCTCGGGAGAGGCGTGACCTCGTCTCCGGCGAGGTGCGCGACGAGGCGCGGCTGATCCGTTTCGTGGTCGGCCCCGACGGCGCCGTGGTCGCCGACCTGGCGCGCAAGCTGCCGGGTCGCGGCCTCTGGGTGGCGGCCGACCGCGCCAGCGTCGAGACGGCGGCCCGCAAGGGTCTGTTCTCGCGCGCCGCCAAGACCAAGGTCTCGGCGCCGGCCGACCTGGCCGACCGGGTCGAGGCCCTGCTGCGGCGTCGTGTCTTGGACGGACTGGGGCTTGCGAAACGGTCGGGAGCGCTTACCTCGGGGTTCGACAAGGTCCGCGCCGCCCTCAATGACGGCCAGGTCCTCTGGCTGATCGAGGCGTCCGACGGCGCGTCCGACGGCCGATCCAAGGTTCTCGGCCTCGCCCGCAACATCCGGCCTGAGCCCGGCGTTCTCGGCGTTTTCACGTCCGATGAATTGGGTTTGGCCTTGGGCGCGGAGAATGTGATACACACGGCCCTCCTTGCGGGGCGCGCCTCCGAGGGCTGGGCTTCGGAAGTCCGGCGCCTCGCCGGATTTAGCCCGCTCCTTCCCTCGAGTTGGCGCGAGGAGCCGTGATCGGGACGGTGCGAACCCTCGCACCCGTCCCCTTTTCCATTGGTGCGTCGGGCGTTTCTCCGACGGGTGCAAGTCAAGCGAGCGAATGAGCGACGACAACGAAAACGGCCGGCCCGGCAGACCCTCTCTCACCCTGAAGCCCCGTCCGGGCGGATCGGTGAGCGCAGGCGTGGTGAAGCAGAGCTTCAGCCATGGGCGGTCGAAGACCGTGGTGGTGGAAACCAAGCGCCGGCGTTTCGATACGCCCGCGGGGAACCTTGCCGCCCCGAGCCAGGCCGAACGCCGCGAGACCGCGCCGCCCCCGGCGGCGGCCGCTCCGCCGTCGCGCCCTGCCGCGCCTCCGCCGCCGTCCAGCGCCGGTCACCTGTCGACCGACGAGGAGGCCCGTCGTCGTCGCGCGATCGACGCCGCCCGCGAGCAGCAGGAACGCCAGGCCCGCGCCCGCGCCGAGGAAGATCAGCGTCGCGCCGCCGCCGAAGCCCGCGCCCGGGCCGAAGCCGCGGCCGCCGCCGCCGCCGCGGCTTCCCCGCCGCCGCCCAGCGCCCCCGCGGCTCCCGCCGCGCCGGTCCCGACGCCCGCCCCGCGCGCTGAGGCTCCGGCGGCTCCCGCCGCCGCGGCCGCGCCGCAGCAAGGCGCCGGCCAGACCCGCACCTACGAGCCGAGCCGCGAGCGTCGCGACGATCGGCCGACCACGACCACCTATCGCCCCGAGCGTCCGCAGAGCAGCGGCCCGTACAACCAGCGCGCCCCGCGCGAGGGCGGCGAGCGTGGGCCGCGTTCGGAAGGCGGCGGCTATCAGGGCCGTCCGCGCGAGGACCGTGGCGATCGCGCGCCGCGCGAAGGCAATGTCTATCGCGGCGCGAGCGACCGTCCGCAGGGCGGCGCCGGGCGTCCGGAAGGCGGCGGCACCGTCCGCTACTCCGCGCTCAGCCCCCGCCCCGCCGGTCCGCGCGACGGCGCCCGTCCGGGCGGTCCGCGCCCCGGCGCCGGTCGCCCGCCGCCCGCCGCTCCGGCCGGCCCCGAAATCCAGCGCGCCACGCGCCAGGCCCCGCGCCCCGGCTCGGCCAACCTCGACCGTCGTCCCGACGATGATGATCGTCGCGGCGGCGCCAAGGCCGCCGTCCCCGGCAAGGCCGTCTCCCGCACGCGCGGCGAGCCGATCCGCCGCCAGGGCCGCCTGACCATCCAGGCCGTGGCCGGCGACGAGGACAGCGCCGAGCGCATGCGCTCGCTCGCCTCGGTGCGCCGCGCCCGCGAGCGGGAAAAGGAAAAGCGCAAGGGCGGCACCGCCGAGCAGGCCCGCGCGGCCCGCGAAGTGGTCATCCCCGACGTCATCACCGTGCAGGAGCTGTCCAACCGGATGGCGGTGCGCGGCGTCGACATCATCAAGTTCCTGATGCGTCAGGGCGTGATGCTGAAGATCAATGACGTGATCGACAGCGACACCGCCGAACTGGTCGCGGCCGAATTCGGCATGACCGTGAAGCGCGTCTCGGAAAGCGACGTGGAAACCGGCTTCATCAGCGAAGAGCAGGACCACGACGATCACCTGGAGACCCGTCCCCCGGTGGTCACCGTCATGGGTCACGTCGACCACGGCAAGACCAGCCTGCTGGACGCGCTGCGCAAGGCGGACGTGGCCGGCGGCGAGCATGGCGGCATCACCCAGCACATCGGCGCCTATCAGGTGCGGCTGGAAGACGGCCAGAAGGTCACCTTCCTCGACACCCCGGGCCACGCGGCGTTCAGCGCCATGCGCGCCCGCGGCGCCAACATCACCGATATCGTGGTGCTGGTGGTGGCGGCCGACGACGGCGTGATGCCTCAGACCGTCGAGGCCATCCAGCACGCCAAGGCGGCGCAAGTGCCGCTGATCGTGGCCGTCAACAAGATGGACAAGCCCGGCGCCGATCCGACGCGGGTGATCAACGAGCTGCTGCAGCATGAGATCGTGGTCGAAAGCCTCGGCGGCGACACCCAGCTCGTCGAAGTCTCGGCCAAGACCGGCCAGGGCCTGGACGAACTGATCGAGCGCATCCTGCTGCAGGCCGAAGTCCTCGACCTGAAGGCCAACCCGGATCGCACCGGCGAAGGCGTGGTGATCGAAGCCAAGCTCGACAAGGGCCGTGGCGCGGTCTCCACCGTGCTGGTCAATCGCGGCACCCTGAAGCGTGGCGACATCGTCGTGGCCGGCGCCCAGTGGGGCCGGGTGCGCGCCCTGCTCAACGAGCGCGGCGAACAGTTGACCGAAGCCGGTCCCTCGACCCCGGTCGAAATCCTCGGCCTCGACGGCACGCCGTCGCCGGGCGACCTGCTGGCCGTGGTGGAAGACGAAGCCCGCGCCCGCGAGCTCACCGAGTACCGTCTGCGGGTGAAGCGCGAGAAGAACCTCGCGCCGTCGGCCGGCGCCTCGATGACCGACATCATGGCCAAGCTCTCGGCCAAGAAGGTCTCGGAACTGCCGCTGGTCCTCAAGGCCGACGTGCAGGGCTCGGCCGAAGCCATCGTCGGCTCGCTCGACAAGATGGCCACCGACGAGGTGCGCGCGCGCATCATCCTGTCGGGCGCCGGGGCGATCAGCGAAAGCGACGTGCAGCTGGCCAAGGGCGCCGGCGCGCCGATCATCGGCTTCAACGTCCGGGCCTCGGCCCAGGCGCGGGCCCTGGCCGAGCGCGAAGGGGTCGAGATCCGCTACTACGCGATCATCTACGACCTGCTGGACGACATCAAAGGCGTGCTCTCGGGCATGCTGGCGCCGATCCAGCGCGAAACCTTCCTTGGCAACGCCAAGGTCCTGCAGGCTTTCGACATCTCCAAGGTCGGCAAGGTCGCCGGCTGCCGGGTGCTCGAAGGCGTCGTCCGCAAGGGCGCCAAGGTCCGGATCGTGCGCGACGGCATCGTCGTGCTCGAACTCGGCACCCTGCAGACCCTCAAGCGCTTCAAGGACGAGGTCAACGAAGTGCCCTCCGGCCAGGAGTGCGGCATGGCCTTCGCCGGCTTCCAGGACATCCGGGAAGGCGACGAGATCGAGTGCTTCACCGTCGAGGAGATCAAGCGCCAGCTCGCCTAGAGCCCGCCTGGTCGTGAGATCGAGAGCGCCCGCGCGGGACACCGCGCGGGCGTTTCCGTATCGGCCCTTCACGGCTAAGGTCCGGCCCAACTTAGGCCCGCTTCCGCCCTTAGAGCCCGTCGCATGCGCAAGCTGACGATCGCCGCCCTCGCCCTCTCGCTGCTCGCCGCCGCCTGCTCGACGGTCAATCGCGTCGACGCGGCCGGCGACGTGCACGCCCTGCTGATCGCCATCCGCGACGACGATCAGGCCGCCTTCGACGCCCGGGTCGACAAGGAGTCGCTCAAACGCCAGCTTGAATCCCGGCTGATCGACCGCGCTCGTGGAGCCGACACCAGCGATGGGATGCGGGCGCTCGGCGTCTTCCTCGCCGGTCCGGCCGCCGACCTGGCGGGCGAGACCTTGCTGCGGCCGCGCACCTTCCGCACCGCCGCGGCCTACTACGGCTACACCCCCGACAAGCCGATCCCGGGTCGCATGGCCATCGCCGGCGCCCTGCAGCCGGCCAGCGGCGGCCGCGTCTGCGCCAAGCGCGCCAAGGACGGCCCCTGCCTGCTGACCTTCGCCCTGGAGAACGGCGTCTGGCGCCTGGTCAGCTTCGACGGCGATCCGGCCATGCTGGGGTTAAGATAGGCGGATGCGAACAATGCTCGCCGCCGCGGTGACGGCCATCATGCTCGGCGGTTGCAACACCGTCAGCATGTACGCGTCGGTGGACGACGCACACGCCTTCCTTATGGCCGTCCGTAATGACGACCGCGCGACCTTCGACCGCTTCGTCGAGGACGGTGGTCCGACGGACAACATCATCCGCCAGCAGTGCTACAATGCAGGACATCGGGATCGAGCGATGCGCGATTGCGCCGATTCCCGGCGCGGTGAACGGCTTTCTCTGACGCCCGAGGCGTTCCGGACAATCGCCGCCGAGCTCGGCTATGCGCCCGATCGCCCTGCGCCTCTGGCGCTCGCTCTCCAGATGAGGTCGCTGTCCTACGATCAAGTCTGCGTGCAGAAGCGGCGCTCGAAAACTTGCTTGTTGACGTTCGCTTCGGGAAGCCCCGACGGCTGGAAACTCATCAGCGCCGAGCCGGATAGCCTGAGGTTCGAATGATGCGCCTTGCTTCCGCGCTGGTCTTGCTGGCGCTGTCGGCGCCCACTGCCGCCGCAGCGGCCGACCGCATGTATTCCTATGAACCGGCCTCCCCCGAGGCCAAGCGGCTGACCGGCCGCGGCCTGACCTTCATCTTCGAGCGATCCATGATGCGCTCCCGCGCCAAGCGGGTGATGGCCACCGCCGTATCGGCTCAGGCTTTGCTGAAGCCGGCGGGCGATAGCGTGCTCGGCAAGGGCGGGCGCGTAGCGCTCGGTGGCGATCCGATCGAGGGTCAGCTTTACGAGGTGGACGCCACGCGCAGCCAGGGTCGGGTGTTCGTCCGCGCCTGGTGTCCAGGCTCGACCAGGCTGTGGATGGCGATTCCGCGCTTCGACCACGGCCAGCCGCTACCGGTCGTGGCCATCGGCGACGATCCCAAGGTTCAGGGCGGGGTCCGCGTCTGTTCGCGCATGGCTTTCGATTGGAAGGGCGAATGGAAGCTGCCCGGCCGCGGCGCGCCGGACCCGATGGAGGACCCGCTCGACGGTCCGGGCCTGCAGGGCGCCGGCCTCTGACGCGACGGGCGGCGATGGACTCGCGCCGCCTCCGGCGCTAGAAGCCCGCCCCTCATGAAGCACAAGTCCAACAATCGCGGCGAACCTGCGGCCGTCAGCCAGCGCCAGCTGCGCGCCGGCGAGCTGGTGCGCCACGCGCTGGTCGACATCCTGCGCGAGGAGGAGTTCGCCGAGCCGGCCCTGGCCGGGGTCTCCGTGACCATCTCCCAGGTGCGGATGAGCCCGGACCTGAAGCACGCCACCGCCTATGTCGAACCGCTGGGCGGTGGTCATTCGCAGGACGTGGTCGATGGCCTGAACCGCGTTTCCAAGTTCCTGCGCGGCCGGCTCGGCCGGCTGATCGACATGAAATTCACCCCCGACCTGAAGTTCCGCCACGACGAGAGCTTTGACGAGGTCGACCGGATGGCCAAGCTGTTCGACGACCCGCGCGTGCGCCAGGATCTCGAACAGGACGACGATGGCGAGGAAGCGTAAGGGCCAGGCCGTCAACGGCTGGGTCTGCTTCGACAAGCCGCTGGGCATGGGCTCGACCCAGGCCGTCGGTAAGCTGCGCTGGCTGTTCGACGCCCAGAAGGCGGGCCACGCCGGCACCCTCGACCCCCTCGCCACCGGCGTCCTGCCCATCGCGCTGGGCGAGGCCACCAAGACCGTCGCCTTCATGATGGACGCGGCGAAGTCCTACCGTTTCACCGTCGCCTGGGGCGAGACCACCACCACGCTCGATCGCGAGGGCGCGGTCGTCGAAACCTCCGACGTGCGGCCGAGCCGCGCGGCCATCGAGGCGGCGACGCCCGCCTTCGTCGGCGAGATCATGCAGGCGCCGCCGGCCTTCTCCGCCATCAAGGTCGATGGCGAACGGGCTTACGACCTCGCCCGCGCCGGCGAGACGGTCGACCTCGCGCCGCGTCCCGTGCGCATCGACGCCCTGCGGCTGCTCTCGGCCGAACCGGACGCGGCGACCTTCGAGGTCGACTGCGGCAAGGGGACCTATGTGCGGTCGCTGGCGCGGGATATCGCCGCCGCCCTCGGGACCTGCGGCCACGTCGCCGTCCTGCGCCGGACGCGCGTCGGACCGTTTACCGAAGCCTCGGCGATATCACTGGAAACACTGGAGGATCTGAGGCATAAGGCCCGCGCTCTGGAGGGTTTGCTTCCGGTCGAGACCGCGCTGGACGACATCCCGGCACTGGCCATCACCGAAGATGACGCCTTCCAGCTAGCGCAGGGACGCTCCATCGTCCTGCTTCCTCGCGATGTCGAAACGCTCTCCGCCCGTCTCACGGGTGACGCGAGAACTGTTTCGGCCATGGCGAACGGCAGGTTGGCGGCCCTGTGCGAGATGCGCGCGGGACGGCTCAATCCCGTGCGGGTCTTCAATCTCACCTGAGCGGAGACATGACCGATGTCGATTACGCCGGACCGCAAGGCCGAACTCATCAACACCCACGCCCGCGGCGCGGGTGACACCGGAAGCGCCGAAGTGCAGGTCGCGATCCTCTCTGAGCGGATCGCCAACCTCACCGAGCACTTCAAGACCCACAAGAAGGACAACCACTCGCGTCGTGGCCTTCTGAAGCTGGTTTCGCAGCGTCGTTCGCTGCTCGACCACCTGAACAAGTCGGCGCCTGAGCGTTATCAGGCCCTGATCTCGACCCTCGGCCTGCGCCGCTAGGTCGAAGTCCCTACCCACCGCGCTCTTCGGCAGACGAGAGCGCGGTGGTCCGGCCTCTCGCGACATGCGACAAGGCCTCCGCTGAGGGCGCAAAGCCCCTCACCGATCTGCCTAAGGACCGAGGATCACCGGATCCGCTGAACCCAGCCGCTTCGCCCCTGTCCGCACCCCCGCCGGGAATTCGCCCGCCGGAACCGAAAGAAGAAAAATGTTCGATATCAAAAAGAAGACCATCGAGTGGGGCGGCAAGACGCTGACCCTGGAAACCGGCCGCATCGCGCGCCAAGCCGACGGCGCCGTGCTCGCCACCCTGGGCGAGACCGTCGTTCTGGCCACCGCCGTCTTCGCCAAGCAACAAAAGCCCGGCCAGGACTTCTTCCCCCTGACCGTCAACTATCAGGAAAAGACCTTCGCGGCCGGCAAGATTCCCGGCGGCTTCTTCAAGCGTGAAGGCCGTCCGAGCGAGAAGGAGACCCTGGTCTCCCGCCTGATCGACCGTCCGATCCGCCCGTTGTTCGTCAAGGGCTTCAAGAACGAGGTCCAGGTCGTCACCACCGTGCTGCAGCACGACCTCGAGAACGACCCCGACATCCTGGCCATGGTCGCCGCCTCGGCCGCCCTGACCCTCTCGGGCGCCCCGTTCATGGGCCCGATCGGCGCCGCGCGCGTCGGCTACGTCGACGGTGAGTACGTCCTGAACCCGACGCTCGACGAGCTGAAGGATTCGAAGATGGACCTCGTGGTCGCCGGCACCGCCGACGCCGTGATGATGGTCGAATCCGAGATCCAGGAACTGAGCGAGGAAATCGTCCTCGGCGGCGTCGACTTCGCTCACAAGGGCATGCAGGCCGTGATCGATGCGATCATCGAGCTGGCCGAGCACGCCGCCAAGGAGCCCTTCGACTTCACGCCGGAAGACACCGACGCGATCAAGGCCGAGATGAAGGGCCTCGTCGGCGCCGACATCGCCGCCGCCTACAAGATCCAGAAGAAGCAGGACCGCTACGAAGCGGTCGGCGCGGCCAAGAAGAAGGCCATCGCCGCCATGGGGCTGTCGGACACCAATCCGGCCGGCGCCGATCCGCTGAAGCTGGCCGGCGTGTTCAAGGAACTGGAAGCGGACGTCGTCCGTCGCGGCATCCTCGACACCGGCCTGCGCATCGACGGTCGTGACGTGCGCACCGTGCGCCCGATCCTCGGCGAAGTCGGCGTCCTGCCGCGCACCCACGGCTCGGCCCTGTTCACGCGCGGCGAGACCCAGGCGATCGTGGTCGCCACCCTGGGCACCGGCGACGACGAGCAGTTCATCGACGCCCTGGAAGGCACCTACAAGGAAAGCTTCCTGCTGCACTACAACTTCCCGCCCTATTCGGTGGGCGAGACGGGCCGCATGGGCTCGCCGGGCCGTCGCGAAATCGGTCACGGCAAGCTGGCCTGGCGGGCGATCCGCCCGATGCTGCCGAGCAAGGAAGACTTCCCCTACACCATCCGCCTGGTCTCCGAGATCACCGAGTCCAACGGCTCATCCTCGATGGCCACGGTCTGCGGCTCGTCCCTGGCCATGATGGACGCCGGCGTGCCGCTGGCTCGTCCGGTCTCGGGCATCGCCATGGGCCTGATCCTGGAATCGGACGGCTTCGCCGTGCTGTCGGACATCCTCGGCGACGAGGACCACCTCGGCGACATGGACTTCAAGGTGGCCGGCACCAGCGAAGGCATCACCTCGCTGCAGATGGACATCAAGATCGCCGGCATCACCCAGGAGATCATGAAGCAGGCCCTCGCCCAGGCGAAGGACGGTCGCGCTCACATCCTCGGCGAAATGAACAAGGCCATGGAGGCGCCCCGCGCCGACGTCGGCGAGTTCGCCCCGAAGATCGAGACCATCACCATCCCCACCGACAAGATCCGTGAAGTGATCGGCACCGGCGGCAAGGTGATCCGCGAGATCGTCGCTCAGACCGGCGCCAAGGTCGACATCAATGACGACGGCGTGGTCAAGGTCTCGGCCAGCGACGGCGAGAAGATCAAGGCCGCCGTCGACTGGATCAAGTCGATCGCCTCGGAGCCGGAAGTCGGAACGATCTACACCGGCAAGGTGGTGAAGGTCGTGGACTTCGGCGCCTTCGTGAACTTCTTCGGCGCCAAGGACGGCCTCGTCCACGTCAGCCAGATCAGCAAGGAACGCGTGGCTCGCCCGCAGGACGTGCTGAGCGAAGGCCAGATGGTGAAGGTGAAGTTCCTGGGCTTCGACGACCGCGGCAAGACCAAGCTGTCGATGAAGGTGGTCGATCAGGAGACCGGCGAAGACCTGTCGAAGCAGGAAACCATCGCGCCGGAAGACGCGGTCACCACCTGAGGCTCAGGCGTCATCCCTGAACGTGAACGGGTGGACCTCGCGGTCCGCCCGTTTTTGTTTGCGGCTCGGCTATGGGATCCGTCCTCGTCAGGCGAGGCCTTCGTCCTCGGCCATCATTCGCACCAGCTGCAGCACCTGGTCGCGCACGCGCGGGCGGGTGATGCGGGCATAGAGGGTGGCCAGTTCGCGACTGTCCGGACTGGAGAGCAGGTCGCTGTCCGTCGGGCCCTCGGGGGTCGCGCCGCCCGGCAGGTCGGCGAAGAAATAGCCCACTGGCACGCCGAGCGCTCCGGCGATCTCATAGAGCTTCGAGGCGCTGACCCGGTTGGCGCCGCGCTCGTACTTCTGAACCTGCTGGAAGGTGAGGCCGAGGGCGTCCGCGAGGCGTTCCTGGCTGATCTTCATCAGCTTGCGTCGTTCGCGGATTTTCCAGCCGACTCCGACATCGATGGGGCTGGGGGATCGATCACCGTCTCTGAGTGCAGTCATCTCATCGTCATTCGCAAGGCGCCGCCCAGGCGGGTGCGTGGGCGAGGATGCGGAAAAGCGTGGTTTACGCCTTCCTGCTCAGCTTCAACGCGCCACCGCGGCGGCCGTTCAAGCGAACAACCGGCGCCGTGAAGGCGATGGAGACGAGCAGCATCACGGCCAGGGCCGCATCGCCGATGCGCGAGAAAAGGGTCGGCCCGCCGGCGGCCGGCAAGTCGGCGTCGATGACGCCGTCTCGACCGGGATCGAGCCGAGCGATCGTGCGCCCTTGGGCGTCGATCATGGCCGACACGCCCGTAGGCGTGGCCCGGACCATCGGCAGTCCTCCTTCAATCGCGCGATAGCTGGCCAGGTTGAGATGCTGCAGCGGCCCTGAGGTCGCCCCAAACCACGCGTCGTTCGAGACGTTGACGATCCAAAGCGGACGCGTCCGCATGTCGCCGGGTGCGACATGTTGGGCCAGGCCGGGGAACAGGCTCTCATAGCATATCAGGGGTTGCGTCGTCGGCAGGCCGGGCAGGGCCAGCGGTTGGGGCCGGGGGCCTGGGCTGAAGCCGTCGCCGACATGGACCAGGGCCTTGATCCCCAGTTTCTCCCACAGCGCGTCGAAGGGCAGGAATTCGCCTCCCGGCACCAGGCGGTGCTTATCGTAGACGCCCTTCACCTCCAGCGTCTCCTCGCCCCAGCCGACCGCGATCAGGCTGTTGTAGTAGACGTCGCCCTGGGCGCCGCTCTCGACGCGGTATGCGCCGACCAGCAGGGTCTGGTTGTGGCCCAGGGCGCCGGCGATGGCGCGGCGGGTCCAGGTTCCGGGCGCCAAATAGTCGTTGGCGGCGGCGGGAATGGCGCCCTCGGGCCAGATCACCACATCGGCGACCTTGGCGCCCTTCCGCTGCGGCGGCCGTTCGGTGAGGGTCAGGTAGCGGTCGACGATGCTGCTGAAGGCGGCGGCGTCGTACTTGCTCTCCTGAGGAATGTTCGGCTGCACGATGCGCACGGTCACCCCGGAGGGCTCGGGGGCCGATCGGATGAGGATCAGCGTTCCACCGAGATAGAGGCCGGCGAGCACGGCGACCGCGATGCGCGCGACATTGCGGCCCCTCGCGCCTTCCAGCACCACGGTCAGGCCCGCGGCGATGGCCAAGGTGACCCAGGTCAGGCCGTAGGCGCCGACCATGGCCGCCGCCTGCGAGGGGGCCGAGCCGGCCGCCCAGGTCTCACCCGGCAGGTTCCAGGGAAAGCCGGTCAGCACATGGCCGCGCAGCCATTCCATCCCCGCCAGGGCGCCGGCGAACACCAACACGCGCAGCGGCCCCTTCGGCGCCAGGGCGCGATAGATCACGCCGGCCAAGCCCCAGAACAGCGACAGGCCGCCGGCCAGGGCGGCGACGGCGAACGGCGCCATCCAGCCCTGATTGGCGGCGTCGACCATGAAGGCCTCGGCCACCCACCAGACGCCCAGCCCGAAATAGCCGACGCCGGCCAGCCAGCCGGTCAGGAAAGCCGAGCGCAGCGGACGCGGCGCGTCCGGCCGGTCCCACAGGTGCATCAACCAGCCGTAGGCGAGGAGCCCGGGCAGGACGCCGAACGGCGGATGGGCGAGCGCGGCCAGCAGGCCGGCGAGAACCGCCAGGCCGCGTCGCCGCCACGCGACGAATTTTGAAACGGGCGTCGCCGCGTCGCTCAAGCGGAAGGCGCCTCAGGCGCGGCGGGCCGCACGCGCACGCGCTTGACGCGGCGAGGGTCGGCGTCGGTCACTTCCAGCTCGAAGCCGGCCGGGTGGGCGATCACCTCGCCGCGCTGGGGCACGCGGCCGGCGACGGCGGTCACCAGCCCGCCGACGGTGTCGATTTCCTCCTCCAGGTCGCTGGGCGCCAGGTCGACGCCGCCCAGCGCGGCCTGCAGCTCGTCCAGCGGCGCCCGGGCGTGGGCCTCGAAGACGCCGCCCGGGCGCTCGACCACGCCGCTGCTCTGAGCCTCGTCATGTTCGTCGTCGATTTCGCCGACCACGGCCTCCACCAGGTCCTCCAGGGTGACCAGGCCGTCGACCCCGCCGAACTCGTCGATCACCAGGGCCATGTGGGTGCGGCTCGTGCGCATCCGCAGCAGGAGGTCGGCGCCGCGCATCGAGGCTGGCACATAGAGCACAGGGCGGCGCAGACGGCGCAGGCGCTTCAGAACCGCGTCGTCCGAGGCCGGCCGCCGGGCCTTGCCGGCCAGCAGCTTGAAGACGTCCTTCACGTGGACGACGCCGATCGGGTCGTCGAGCGTCTCGCGGTAGATCGGCATCCGCGAATGCTCGGCCTCCACGAACTGGGCGACCAGCTCGTCGAAGGGAATGCTCACGTCCACGGCGGTGATGTCGGCGCGCGGCGTCATCACGTCGGCGATGCGCAGGGCCTGGAAAGCATGGGCCTGGTCGACCATGTCGACCTCGCCGGGTGCGTGCGGCGGGCTGTCCACGCCGTGGCCGCTCGCGGCGCCGTTGCGGTTGGCCTTCTTCAGCCGCCGGAAAAACGCGCGCAGGCCCCGGGACGGGCGCTCTGCGGCGGAACTGCTTGGGTCGGGGTCAGCCATCGGCCTTATGCGTAAGGGTCGGGGTGGCCGAGGTTCGCGACGATCTCGCGCTCCAGGGCCTCCATGTCCTCGGCCTCGGCCTCGGTCTGGTGATCATAGCCTACAAGATGCAGCACTCCATGCGCCACAAGGTGCTGCAGGTGCGCGGCGAGAGTCTTGCCCTGCTCGACGGCTTCGCGGGCGCAGACGCCGTAGGCCAGGGCGATATCGCCCAGATGGTCCTCGGGGCCGACCGGGGCGGGGAAGGACAGGACGTTGGTCGGGCCGGTCTTGTCGCGGAACTGCTGGTTCAGCGCCGCGACCTCGTCGTCGCCGGTCAGCAGCACCACCACCGAGCCGACGATGGGTTCGATGGCGGCGAAGGCCGCCTCCGCGGCCGAGCGGGTGAGGGCCTCGGCGTCCGACAGGGCGGCGGCCCAGGCGGCGTCCTCGACCTCGATATCGACGGTGTTCATCGCACCCCGCCGCTGGCCGCGGCGTCGTAGGCCTTGACGATGCGTTCGACCAGCGGGTGCCGCACCACGTCGGAGCTGGAGAAGCGGGCGACCGCCACGCCTTCCACCCCTTCGAGGATCGAGACGGCATGGGCGAGGCCGCTGTCGGCCGCGTTCATCAGGTCGACCTGGCTGGGGTCGCCGGTCACCACCATGCGCGCGCGCTCGCCCAGGCGGGTCAGCACCATCTTCATCTGCAGGCGCGAGGTGTTCTGGGCCTCGTCGACGATGACGAAGGCGCGGCTCAGGGTGCGGCCGCGCATGAAGGCGATGGGGGCGACCTCGATCTCGCCCTTGTCGCGGCGGCGGCGCAGCTGCTCGGGCCCGATGATGTCGGTCAGGGCCTCCCACACGGGCGCCATGTAGGGGTCGACCTTCTCGGTCAGGTCGCCGGGCAGGAAGCCGAGGCGCTCGCCGGCCTCGACTGCGGGGCGGGTGATCACCAGCCGCTCGACCTCGCCGCGCAGCAGCAGGCCCGCGCCGTGGGCCACGGCCAGGAAGGTCTTGCCGGTGCCGGCAGGGCCGAGTCCGAACACCAGTTCGTGCGACCCGAGGGCTTCCAGATAGCGGGCCTGGGCGGCGGTCTTGGGGCCAACGGGACCACGGCGGCTGGCGCCGCGCGCCGCATTCTGCACGCCCGGCCCGCCGCTGCGCGCCTCGTTGATGGCCACGCGGACGTCGGCCTCGCTGACGTCGTCGCCCGCGTCGGCGCGCTCGGCCAGCAGGGCCACGGCCCGGCGGGCGACCTGGCGGTCCTTGGGGTCGCCGCCGATGGAGACCCCGCCGCCGGGCGTCTCGATCAGCACGCGGAAGGCGTCTTCGATCAGGGCGGCGTGGCGGCCGCGATCGCCGGCGACGGCGCGGGCGGCCGCGTCCGAGAGGGGCAGGAAGTCGGAGGGTTTGGCGCTCATGCAGCGTCCACTAGGCGGCGACCTGGGAAAGCAGGGCGCCGGTGAGGCTGCCCTTGGTGGCGGAGACGATGTCGACGGGCAGGATCCGGCCGATCAGCTCTGTCCCACCCTCGATGTGCACCGGCTGCAGATAGGGGCTGCGGCCGACCACCTGGCCGGGGCGGCGGCCGGCGCGTTCGAACAGCACGCCCAGGGTGCGGCCGGCCTGCGCCTGGTTGAAGGCGGCCTGCTGGCTGTCGAGCAGGGCGTTCAGCCGCGCCAGCCGCTCGACCTTCACCTCTTCGGCGATCTGGCCCTGCATGGCGGCGGCCGGGGTGCCCGGGCGGCGAGAGTATTTGAACGAGAAGGCGGCCGCATGGCCGACGGCCTCCACCAAGTCGAGCGTCGCCTGGAAGTCGGCTTCGCGTTCGCCGGGGAAGCCGACGATGAAGTCGCCGCTGATCGCCATGTCCGGCCGCGCGGCGCGAATCTTCTCGATCACCTTCAGGTAGCTGTCGGCGGTGTGGCTGCGGTTCATCGCCTTGAGGATGCGGTCGGATCCCGCCTGCACGGGCAGGTGCAGATAGGGCATCAACTCCTCGACCTCCGCGTGGGCGGCGATCAGGGCGTCGTCCATGTCGTTGGGATGGCTGGTGGTGTAGCGAATGCGGTCCAGGCCATCGATCCGGGCGAGTTGGCGCACCAGGCCGGCGAGACCGCCCTCACCGGCGTAGGCGTTGACGTTCTGGCCCAGCAGGGTCACCTCGCGCACGCCGCGCTCGGCCAGACCCCGAGCCTCGGCGAGGATGGCGTCGACCGGGCGCGACCACTCGGGCCCGCGCGTGTAGGGCACCACGCAGAAGCTGCAGAACTTGTCGCAGCCTTCCTGCACGGTGAGGAAGGCGGTCACCCCGCCGGCGGTGCGGGCCTTGGCCAGGGCGTCGAACTTGGCCTCCGGCGCGAAGTCGGTGGCCAGGCGCTCGCCGCGCGCGCGGCTGGCGCGGGCGATCAGCTCGGGCAGCTGGTGATAGCTCTGCGGCCCGACCACCAGGTCCACGGCCGGCTGGCGGCGCATGATTTCCTCGCCCTCGGCCTGGGCCACGCAGCCGGCGACCACCACCTGCATGCCGCCGCCGTCGGCCTTGCGGTCGGCCTTCATCTGCTTGATGAAGCCAAGCTCGGAATAGACCTTCTCGGTGGCCTTCTCGCGGATGTGGCAGGTGTTCAGCACCACCAGGTCCGCGCCCTCGGGCGCGTCGACCGGCTCATAGCCCAGCGGCGCCAGCACATCGGCCATGCGCTCGCTGTCGTAGACGTTCATCTGGCAGCCGTAGCTCTTGATGAACAGCCGCTTCTTCTCGGCGCCGGGGCCTGTCTCGGTCATCGCGGGGTTATGGGGTCGGTGGGGCGCGTCCGCAAGCTTGGCCGCTCAGGAGGCGGGCCGCGCCGGCGGCAGCTGGCGCTCGCAGACTTCTTCGCCGTAGGCCGTGCCGCAGTCCCATTTCGGCGGCGGAGGCGGCGGCGCGGGCGGGGCCGGCTTCGGCCGCAGCAGCACGAAGCCGATGATCAGGCCGAGGGCGAGCACCACGGCCGCCAAACCGATGGGCGCCCACTTCCTGACCGCGGGGGTCAAAGCCTAGTCCTCGATCGGCATGCCGTAGAGCTCGAGCCGGTGGTCGACCAACTTGTAGCCCAGACGCTCGGCGATGGCCTGCTGCAGGCGCTCGATCTCCTCGTCCATGAACTCGACGACCTTGCCGGTCTTCATGTCGATCAGGTGGTCATGGTGATGATCGGGCGCTTCTTCGTAGCGCGAGCGGCCGTCACGGAAGTCGTGGCGCTCGATGATGCCGCTCTCCTCGAACAGACGCACGGTGCGGTAGACGGTGGCGATCGAGATGTGCGGATCGATGTCGTGGGCGCGGCGGTGCAGCTCCTCGACATCCGGGTGGTCATTGGCCTGCGACAGCACGCGGGCGATCACCCGGCGCTGGTCGGTCATCCGCATGCCCTTTTCGACGCAGAGCTGTTCAAGGCGGTCCAAAGGCGATCTCCCTTACGCGGTCGGCCCAGCATAGGGTGCGACATCGCTGCTGTTAAGATCGCGGCGCATGACGAGGGCGTCGATTTCGCGGTCGGCGCGACGATAGTAGCGCGGGCGGCGGCCCGCGAGGCCGAAGCCGGCGGCGGCATAGAGCGCCTGGGCGGCCGCGTTGTCCTCGGCGACTTCCAGAAACGCGCTCTCGGCGCCCGCCAGGGCGGCGACGCCCATGGCCGTCTCGACCAATGCGCGGCCGAGGCCGGCGCGGCGGGCGGCCGGGTCCACGGCCAGGGTGAGAATCTCGGCTTCGCCCGCGGCGGCGCGGCAGAGGATGAAGCCGTTCGGACCGCCGAAGCCGAACACGCCCGGCGAGGCCAGCAGGGCCGCGAACTCCTCGGCCGACCAGGGCCGCTCGAAACTGAGGGCGTGGGCGCCCGCCAGGGCTTCGGCGTCGGCGCTCGATAGGGCGGTCAGGTCGCTCAGGCGTAGGCCCCCCGCAGATAGAGCGGCGTCGGCGGGGCGCCGGCGGGGTCGAGCTCGGCGGCCAGGGCGGCGACCGCGGCGATGTTCGGCCACGGCGTCGCGTCTAGGCTCCAGCCCGAGGCGGCGAGCAGGGGCGCGCCGGGGCCGATGAGGACGCCGTCCGGCAAGGCGGCGAGGCGCTCGAGCGCGACGGGGATATCGACGGCCTCGGGCGCGGCCAGTGAAGCGCCTTCGTCGAACACCTGCAGGTGAACCTGATCCCGCCGGGCATCGAGCACGGCGGCGATGCGGCCGTCGCGACCGGCGGCCAGGGCTTGGAGCGCCCCGACGCCGACGACCGGGACGCCCAGCGCCAGGCCCATGCCCTTGGCGAAGGCGAGGCCGACGCGCAGCCCGGTGAACGAGCCGGGCCCGACGGTGACGCCGATGCGGGAGAGGTCCGAAAAGCCGGCGCCGGCCTCGGCCAGGGCCTCGGCGACCATGCCGGCCAGTCGCTCCTGATGGCCGCGCTCCATCGCCTCGCTGCGCGCCGTCACAGCGCCGCCGTGCAGCACGGCGACCTGGCAGGCGGCGAAACAGGTGTCGATCGTTAGGATGACCACGCGCCGCACATAGCCCAGATCAGACGATCTGACAGGCCTCTTCGAAGTCCAGGCGCGGGCCTCGGGCGCGCAGCTTGTGCTGGCGGCCATGGCCGATCGAGCAGATGAAGTTCGACTTGATGTTGGTCCCGGCGAAGAAGGCCGCATCCACTTCGTCGTGTTCGAAGCCGCCCATCGGGCCGCAGTCGAGGCCGAGCGAACGGACCGCCATGATGAAGTAGCCGCCCTGCAGCGAGCCGTTGCGCAGGGCGACGGTGCGGCGATGGTCGGGATCCGGGAAGTCGTCCTTCACCGACGGATTGTGCGGGAACAGACGGGGCAGGTACTCGGGAAAGTCGAGGTCGTAGCCCACCACCACAGTGCAGGGCGCCTGCAGGATTTTGTCGCGGTTATAGCCGTGGGCGCAGGCGGCCAGTTTGGCGCGCCCTTCCTCGCTGGTCACGAAGACGAAGCGGGCGGGGGTCGAGTTGGCGGCGGTGGGACCCCACCTGGCCAGGTCATAAATCTCCCGCAGCAGGCTCTCCGGCAGGGGCGCCGGGTCCCAGCTGTTGTAGGTGCGCGCCGAGCGGAACAGCTGGTCGAGGGCGGGATCGGGAAGGGTGGCCATGCGGAACTCCAGGGGCGACGCGTCGCCCCTAGTTAAGACCCATGTCGTGACCGGCAAGTTTCAGGCGGCCGCGTCGAGCGCCACGCTGGCTCGGCGCTCCAGCTTGCCCCAGCCCACCCGCCGGCCCTTGATGGCGGTGACGACCGACTTGACCACCACATAGTACATCAGCTGGCGATAGCCGAACCGCTGCACCGGCAGCCAGACGAGGTCCTTCCATGGCGCGCGCCGCTCCATGGCCATGCCCAGGGCGCCGGCCGACAGGTCGAGGCAGATGAAGGCCGCCCAGTAGAACAGGCCGCGGAACAGGTCGTCCGGCGACCACTCGGTCGGGTGGTAGCCCCAGGCGTAGATGGACCAGGCCAGGCTGGAGACGATGGCCAGGTCCACCAGCGGCGCGGCGACCGTGAGCACGATCTGGAACAGCCAGATCTGCGGCAGGGCCACGAAGCCGAGCACCGGATGCTTTCGGCTGAACAGGCAGGCGCGGTGCTTCCACAGGCACTGCAGGGTGCCGAACGACCAGCGGAAGCGCTGCTTCAGCAGCCCGGCGATAGTGTCGGGCGCCTCGGTATAGGCGCGGGCGGCGGGGTCGAATTCCACGGTCCAGCCCGCCGCCTGACAGGCCAGGGTCAGGTCCTGGTCCTCGGCCAGGGTGTCGGCGGGATAGCCGCCGAGGGCGTCCAGCGCCGCGCGCCGCCAGGCGCCGACCGCGCCGGGCACCACGGTCACCGCCCCAAGGGCCGCCAGGGCCCGCCGCTCCAGGTTCTGGGCGGTGACGTACTCCAGCGCCTGCCAGCGGGTGACGATGTTCACGCGGTTGCCGACGATGGCGTTACCGGCCACGGCGCCCACCTTCGGATCGGCGAACCAGCGGGCCAGCAGGCCAATGGTGTCGGGTGCGAACTGGGTGTCGGCGTCCAGGGCCACGATGATGTCGCCGCGCACCTGGCGCAGGCCGCGGTTCAGGGCCTCGGCCTTGCCGCCGTTTTCGAAGGTCAGCAGGGTCACGCGCGGCTCGCCGGCGAAGGCCTCGCGCACCACCGCCGAGGTGGCGTCGGTCGAGCCGTCGTCGAGCACCAGCACCTCCAGCCGCCGCCAGCGCGAGGCGAGGATGCGGCGCACCGAGGAGACGATCACCTGCTCCTCGTTGAAGCAGGGGATCAGCACGCTGACCAGCGGTCCGGCCTGCGGGTCGATTTCCGGCGGTGTCCGACGCGGGGCGGCGACGAACCGCTGCCATAGCGACAGCACGGCGAGGAACAGCAGGCGGGCGAGGCCGAGCGCGATGGCGGTGACGAACAGGGCGGCCATCGCCTTGTCGAGCCCTTCGAAGAGGCCGAAGCCGATGCGGTCGAGCGTCAGCGCCAAGGCGTTGCGGTCGGTCGGCGGCATGGCCTCGGCGGGCGTCATGCCGGCCAGCTGGTCGATGGTCACCAACTCGTAGCCATGGGCGCGCAGGGCGTCGATCAGGGTGGGCAAGGCTTCGATGGTGCGCCGGCGGTCGCCGCCGGAATCGTGCAGCAGAACCACCTGTCCGGCGCGCGGGCCTACGTCGTCCAGGCGATCCAGCGTGCGCTGCACGATCAGCCGGGCGTCGGGCTTCTTCCAGTCGTCCGGATCGATCCGCAGGCCGACGGCCATGTAGCCCAGGCGCTGGGCGACCAGCAGGGGCTCGATCTCGGCCGGGGTCGAGGGCTCGGCGTCGCCGAAATAGGGCGGCCGGAACAGCCGCATGGAGCGGCCGGTGATCACCTCGAACAGCCGCTGGGTGGCGTTCAGCTCCAGCCCGACCTCGGCGACGGGAATTTCCCCGATGTTGGGGTGGGTCCAGGTGTGGCTGCCGACGACATTGCCCTCGCGCACCTCGCGAGCCACCAGGCCGGGCTCGGCCTGCATGTTCTGGCCGATCACGAAGAAGGTGGCGTGGGCGTGCTTCGCTTTCAGGATGTCGAGGATCTTCGCCGTCCAGCGCGGGTCCGGTCCGTCGTCGAAGGTCAGGGCTGCCTTGCCGGGATGGGCGCCGTAGCGGTCGATGACGTAGGAGGTCGGCAGGGCGGTATAAGTCTCGCCGGAGATCAGGCCGTCGTCGGGATCGAACTCCAGGGTGCGGGCGCCGCCGGTCGGCCGGGCGGCGACATGCAGCACCTCGCCCGCGCCGTTGAAGTCGACGCCGGTGCTGGGGGCGATGGTCTCCAGGCCCGCCGTGCTCGACGCGCCGTAGGGCTGGCGGAAGAATCGCCAGACGGCAGGGTCTTCGCCGCCCATCCGCCACAGGGCGTAGCCGCGCGGCCGCCAGTCGTCGGCGGTCTTGATCTCGTTGCGCAGCGTGGCCGCGTCGAGGAACCAGACGGCATGCCGTCGTCCGTCGTCGTCCTGGTAGCCGAAGGTCGGATTGAGGGCGTCGTCGTCCATGCGCACCTCGGCGCCGGCGTCGTGCGCCGCTTGCACGGCTTCGTAGAACAGGGCTGTCTCAGCCGGCGCCGGATGGGAATGAACCTTGTCCGGGAGCGTCCAGTCGTAGCCGTAGGCGGCCAGGGCGAGCACGGTGCGCGCCGGGTCGAGCGACTTCATGTCCCGCGCCACGACGCTCTCGAACCAGGGCTGACCGGCCACGGGGCCGGGCCCGCCGGTCGAATAATGCTGATCGTAGGCCATCAGCACCACGGTGTCGGAGGCGGCCTGCAGCGCCTTCAGCGGCCAGGCGTCGTCGCCGACCGGGGTCGCGACCCAAACCTCCAGCCCCAGCGGTCTGAAGGCGGTTCGCGCCTCGCGCAGCAGGGCGGGGTATTGGGCGAGGCCGCGCCCGGACAGGTTCTCGAAGTCGAACAGATAGCCGGCGTAGCCGCGCCCCTGAGCCAGGGTCTTCAGCCGGGCGATCAGGGCGGCGCGCGCGGCCGGGTCGATCAGCAGCTTGTCGGCCAAGGCGCCGTCCGACAGTCCGTCGTGCGCATTGTGCACCAGGGGGATGACCGAGGGCGGCCGTTTGGCGTGGGCGATCAGGGCCGCGCCCTGCGGATCGGCCGCCACCTGCACGTCCCCGGCGGAGCCTTTAAGGGCGATCCACTGCGGCGAGACGACGTCGAGGTCTGCGAGGTGGTCGCGCAGCGAAGCGCGGGACGTCTCGTCCCACGGCACATAGAAGCCGACGGAGATCGGACGCGCCGCCGGGTCGCCGGCGTGAGGCGCGGCGACGCGCACCGGCTTGTGGCGGTAATGGCGCCCCTTGTGGCTGGTTTCCACATGCAGGCCGCGCAGGGTCTGCGGATCGCGCAGCGACAGGGTCGGCAAACGCGGCGCGAAGGCCAGGGTGGCGAAGAAGCCGGCCACGACCAACACCGCCAGCGACAGCAGCAGCCCGGCGACCAGGTTCGTCCGCTGGGCGCGCTTGCCGGAAGGGTCGTGGAAGATCGGCGCGATCATGCACCGACCCATGACGCCCCAATTGCGTCAGAAGCTTGCTCGGATTTTTACGGCGTGGAGACCCGGCCGCGAAGGCCAGGTCAGCCCAGGGTCTGCTCGACCCGGGTCACTTCCGGCACATAGTGCCGCAGCATGTTTTCGACCCCGGCCTTGAGGGTGGCGGTCGACGACGGGCAGCCCGAGCAGGCGCCGCGCATGTTCAGCCACACGACGCCGGTGTCCGGCTCGAAGCGCGAGAAGACGATGTCGCCGCCGTCCTGCGCCACGGCCGGGCGGATGCGGCTGTCGAGCAGTTCCTTGATCTCGGTGACGATCTGCTGGGTCTCGTCGTCATAGACCGTCTCGTCGTGACCGCTTTCAGCGGCCTCGTTCAACACCGGCCGGCCGCTGGTGAAGTGATCCATGATCGCCGCCAGCACCGGAGCCTTCAGGTGCGGCCACTCGTGGTGCACGTCCTTGCCGACGGTCAGGAAGTCCGGCCCGAAATAGACCTTCTCCACCCCGTCGAGATCGAACAGCGCCTTGGCCAGCGGCGAGGCGGCGGCGTCCTCGGCGTCGCGAAACTCCCGCGCGCCCGAGCCCAGCACTTCGCGGCCGGGCAGGAACTTCAGAACCTCGGGGTTCGGGGTGGCTTCGGTCTGGATGAACATAGGCGACAGATGGCCTCAGACCCCGGCCGGCGCAAGCCGTCGCCGCCGCGCGCGGACGAAATGCAGCACCAGGATGCTGCTGGCCATGGCCGCGAAGAAGCACCAGATCGAGGGGAAGGCGAAGGGCGCCAGCAGGCGGATGATCACCGCGCCGCCGAACAGGATCGCGCCGAACGTCACGATCAGAGGCTCCGACGCCGCCACGAACGCCAGGCTGACGAAGGCGAGGTAGACCATGCCCACCCACAGCGGGATCGGCTGTTCGGTAGTGTAGACGATGTGGCCACGCCGCAGCTCCGCCCATTGCGGCCAGGTCGCCAGGCCCCAGGCGAGGTAGGTCGAGACCAGGGCGCCGATGGCGGCGCACACCGCCATGATCCGCCGTCGCACGGCCGACGGCTCGACCAGCAGGACGGCGAGCGGCGCATAGGTCGGCCACAGCACCTTGGCGAAGCCGAGATAGCCGATCACGCAGGCGTTGCTGACGTGGCCGCCGTGCAGCGGCGACAGCCAGATGAACCCCTCCAGCGCCTGCTGCGCGGCGAACAGCAGCGGGATGGCCGCCAGCGGCTTCTCACGAAGCTGCGAGGCCTGGCCGATGCAGACGGCGCCGAGCGCTCCCAGAACCCCGGCGGCGGCGAAGCTGACCTGGGGCGAGAAGCACATCTAGGCCAGCGCCGTGATCTCGTCGTCGGTCAGGTCGCCGGGCACGACGGTGACCGGCAGCTTGCGGCCGCCCCAGGAAACGCCTTCCTTGGCCAGCGACGCCACCAGTGGCCCAGGGCCGCGTCCGCCGACGGCGGCGGCCAGCACCAGGATCTTGATCTCGGGGTCGTCGGCCACCGCCGCGCGGATGCCGAGCCGCAGGGACTCCGCGGAGCGAATGTCGAACTCCGGGGCCGCGCCGGAAGCCTCGGCCACCTGCACGGCCAGCTTCTGCAACACGGCCTCGGCCTCCTCGCGCTCCTGCCGCTCGATCTCGTCGCGCACGCCCGACCAGTGCTCGAACTCGGCGGGCTCCAGCACCTTGAGCAGCACCACCCGGCCGCCGACCGACCGCGCGCGGCGGCAGGCGAAGCGCAGGGCGGCTTCGAACTCCGGGCTGTCGTCGGCGACGACCAGGAACTTGCGCGGGCTCATGAGCGTGAGCTTACCCTAAAGCGCGATGAAGCCCACCTTGCGGCGCACCTCGTCGACCACCGGGGCGGCCACGGCGCGGGCGCGCTCGGCGCCGGCCTTGAGGATGCGGTCGATCTCGCCTGGATCGGCCAGGTAGCCCCGCATCCGCTCGCCCACCGGGGCCAGTTGCGCCACCGCCAGGTCGGCCAGCGCCGGCTTGAAGGCGCCGAAGCCCTGGCCGCCGAACTCGGCGAGCACCTCGGCGTCGGTCTTGCCGGCCAGGGCGGCGTAGATGCCGACCAGGTTCCTGGCTTCCGGCCGTTCGGCCAGGCCCTCGACCGCCTCGGGCAGGGGCTCGGGATCGGTCTTGGCCTTGCGAATCTTCGAGGCGATCGCGTCGGCGTCGTCGGTCAGGTTGATGCGCGACAGGTCCGAGGGATCGGACTTGCTCATCTTCGCCGAGCCGTCGCGCAGGCTCATGATCCGCGCGCCCGGGCCCTGGGTCAGGGCGTCGGTCAGGGGGAAGAAGCCGGGCGCGTCGTAGTCGTGGTTGAACTTGGCGGCGACGTCGCGGGTCAGCTCCAGGTGCTGGCGCTGATCCTCGCCCACCGGCACGTGGGTGGCCTTGTAGACCAGGATGTCTGCGGCCTGCAGCACCGGGTAGGTGTAGAGGCCGACGCTCGAGCGCTCCTTGTGCTTGCCGCTCTTCTCCTTGAACTGGGTCATGCGGTCGAGCCAGCCGAGGCGGGCGACGCAGTTGAAGATCCAGGCCAGCTCGACGTGTTCGCGCACCGCCGATTGCGGGAAGATGGCGGCCTTGGCCGGATCGAGCCCGGCGGCCAGGTAGGCGGCGGCGATCTCGCGGGTCTGCTGGGCCAGCAGCGCGGGCTCCTGCCAGACCGTGATCGCGTGCTGGTCGGCGACGAAGATGAAGGTCTCGCGCTCATTCTGCAGACGGGCGAACTTCACCAGGGCGCCGAGATAGTTGCCGAGGTGCAGGGCTCCGGAGGGCTGCACGCCGGAGAGGACGCGTTCGGGACCGGTGTAGGCGGGGGCGGCGGGCTGGCTCATGGGCGGGCTCTACCCCCGCCTTAGGCCTCGGGCAAGGGAGCGGGGTCGGACGTCTTGCGCCGCAGGACCCCCTTGATCTCGGCCAAGGTGACTCCGCGGAACAGCAGGACCAGCGGGGGATAGAGCGCGGCGCCCGCCAGCACGGTCAGCAGCAGGGCGGCTTCCTTGGCGCCCACGGCCTGGCCGGTGAGGCCGGCGGCCCGCAGGGGGGCCTCGATCAGCGGGCGCCAGTGGGCGGCGGCGGCTAGGGCCAGGCCCATGCCGACGCTGGCCGCCAGGATGCGCGCCACCCGCGACCAGATGGCGAGCGAGGGGCTGTAGTGTCCCTTGCGCGCCAAGCCCATCGCCATCTGGGCGACGTTCAGCCAGGAGGCGATGGCGGTGGCGGCGGCGATGCCCTTGACCCCCATCAGGTTGAACAGGGCGATGCCGGCGATGATGTTCACCGCCACCGAGATCAGGGCGAAGCGCATCGGGCTCTTGGTGTCGCCGCGCGCGAAGAAGGCTCGCGAATAGAGCTGCTGCAGCACGAAGGCGGGGGTGCCGAGCCCGTAGAAGAACAGCGCCTGGGCGGTCTGGCTGGCGTCGAAGCTGGTGAACTGGCCGCGGGTGTAGAGGGCGTCCGACAGGAAGCCGGGCATGGCGACCAGGGCGGTGGCGGCCGGCAGGGTCAGGGCCATGGCCAGGGCGATGGCCTCGTCCATGGCGCTCTGGGCGTCATGACCGTCGCCCGAATGCACGGCGCGCGACAGGCGGGGCAGCAGGGCGACGCCGATGGCCACGCCGACGAGGCCGAGCGGCAACTGATAGAGGCGGTCGGCGGTCGCCAGCCAGGAGCGGCCGCCGGGCACATGGCTGGCCAGGTTGCCGGAGATGAAGATGTTCACCTGGGTGGCGCTGGCCGCCAGGGCGCCGGGGATGGCCTTGCCGATCAGGGCCTTCACCTCGGGGGTGAGGCGCGGCAGCCGCCAATGGACCTTGGCGCCGGACTTGTTGACGCCCCAGACCAGCAGCAGCGCCTGGGCCACGCCGGCGACGATGACGCCGATCGAGCCGTAGGTGGCGGCGCCGATGGCGCTGCTCTGCGGCAGGATGAACGCCAGGGTGAAGACGTTGAGCAGCACCGGCGCGGCGGCCGAGAGGATGAAGCGGTCCCGCGCGTTCAACACGCCAGACAGGTGGGCGACGATGGCCATGCACGGCAGGTAGGGCATGGTGATCTGGGTCAGCAGCACCGCAAGCTTGTACTTGGCCGGGTCGGCGGCGAAGCCGGGGCTGATCAGCATCATCAGCCAGGGCATGGCCAGCTGGCAGGCCACGGTGATGACGATGGTGGCGGCCGCCAAGGTGGCCATGGCGTCGGCCGCCATGATGTCGGCCTTCTCCTCGCCGTCGGTCTGGATCGCCTTGGCGTAGGCCGGCACGAAGGCGGCCGAGAAGGCGCCCTCAGCGAAGAAGCGGCGAAACAGGTTCGGAAAGGCCAGTGCCGCGTTGTAGGCGTCGGCCGCCGCCGAGGCGCTGGCGCCCATGCGATAGGAGACCGCCAGATCGCGCGCGAAGCCCAGGAACCGGCTGACCAGGGTCAGGCTGGAATAGATCAGCGACGAACGGAAGAGGCCGCCCTTCTTGCCGCCGCCTGGGGCCGGCGGAGCGGCGGGAGTCGTCGGCGCGGGCGGGGTTTCGGTCACGTCCGGCTTCTGCGCTGACGGTGGTCGGGGGTCAAGCGAACGTGAGTTAACGCGCCACGCTCGCCGTCGCCCGCTGCAGCCGGGGCCTCGGGTTGGGACTGTCGCGGTCCATGGCGGCCAGCAGGGCGGTCTTCAGCGAGGCCATCTTGCGGACATCGGTCACCTTCGCTCCATCGGCGGTCTGGACATAGAAGGTGTCGACCGCCCGCTCGCCGTAGCCGTCGACGTGGGCCGACTGGATGGAATAGCCGGCGTTGGCCAGGGTGCGGGCCAGGGCTTCGAGCAGCCCCGGCCAGTCGCGGCCCGAGGCCTCGACCACCGTGGCCTCCTGCGAGGCTTCGTTATCCAGCGTCACCGCCGGGGCGATCTTGAAGGCCGCCGCGCGGCCGAGGTCGCTGGCGCGGCGCCGTTCGGCGGTCACCGCCTCGCCGCGACCGGCCGCCTCGACCGCCTCGGCCATGCGCTGCAGTTGCCGGGGGTTGTCGCCGCCCAGCGGCTGGCCGGCCCCGTCCTGCACATAGAAGACGTCCAGCGCCTCGCCCTGGCGGGAGGTGAAGACCCGCGCGCCCATCACGTTGCCGCCCAGGGCCGAGATGGCCAGGGTCAGGTCGGCGAACAGGCCCCGCCGGTCGCGCGCGGCGACCACGATCTCGGCGGCCGGCGAGCCGGGAGGAATGAAGGCCTCGGCGGCGACGCCGCCCTCGGCGGCCGCGCGGCGGGCCAGGGCCGCGTGGGCGGCCAGCTCATCGGCCTTGAAGCCCACGAAATAGGCGTTCTCCATCGCCCCCGCCCAGTCGGCGGTGGAGGCGTCGATGGCGACCAGCTGGGCGCGGGCCTCGGCGGCCTGCCGCTCGTGCGAACGCATGACGCTGGCGGCGGCGTCCGAGCCGCGGCCGCCGCGGAACACCGCCTCGGTGGCGGTGTAGAGCTCGCGCAGCAGCTGGCCCTTCCAGCCGTTCCAGACGCCCGGGCCAACGGCGCGGATGTCGGCCACGGTGAGCACCAGCAAGAGGCGCATCCGCTCGGGATTCTCGACGATGCGGGCGAAGGCCTCGATGGTGCGCGGGTCGGCGACGTCGCGCTTCTGGGCGTAATCGCTCATCACCAGGTGGTGCTCGACCAGCCAGGCGACCAGTTCGACCTTGCTGCGCTCCAGCCCCAGGCGTTCGCAGGCCGAACGGGCGGAGCGGGCGCCCGCCTTCTCCTGGCCGCCGACGCCGCCCTTGCCGGTGTCGTGCAGCAGCATGGCGAGGAACAGGGTCTCCCGGTCGCCGATCAGCGGCATGACCGAGGCCGACAGCGGATGCTCCTCGTCCAGGCGGCCGGTGATGATGTCGCCGATCACGCCCACGGCGCGCAGGGTGTGCTCGTCCACCGTGTAGGAGTGGTACATGTTGAACTGCATCTGGGCGACGACCCGGCCGAACTCCGGCAGGAAGCGGCCCAGCACGCCGCTCTCGTTCATCAGGGTGAGGACCCGGTAGGTTTCCTTGCCGCGCGCCAGCACGTCGAGGAAGGCGCGCGAGGCGTCCGGGTCGCGCCGCACCCGCGAGGTGATCAGACCCAGGCTGCGGGTGATGGCGGTGAAGGCGTCGGGGTGCAGGTCGAGGCCGCGCTGGTCGGCGATCTTGAAGATGCGGATCAGGTCGACCGGGTCGCGCTCGAACACCCAGGCGCCGTCGACGTTCAGGCGGCCGCCGTCCTCGAAGAAGCCTTCGGCCTCGATCGGCTTCATGCGGCGGGTCTTGCCGGGCAGGAAGCGCGAGATGCCCTTCGGTTGCTTCTTCAGATGCTCGGCTTCCAGCTTGGCGGCGAAGGTGCGGGTCAGCGCCCCCACGTCCTTGGCCACCAGGAAGTAGAAGCGCATGAACCGCTCCACCGCCGGGGCGTCGCCGCGGTCGCCGTAGCCCATGCGTCGGGCGATTTCCGGCTGCAGGTCGAAGGTCAGGCGTTCCTCGGCGCGGCCGGTCGTGAAGTGCAGGTGGGCGCGAACGGCGTGCAGGAAATCGAAGGCGCGGATGAAGGTCTTGGTCTCGCGCCGCTCGAACATGTCGAGCTGGAAGACGTCGTCAGGCCGGTCGACCGCGTGCAGGTATTCGGCGATCCACATCAGGGTGTGCAGGTCGCGCAGGCCGCCCTTGCCCTCCTTCACATTGGGCTCGACCATGTAGCGGCTCGCCCCCGCCCGGGTCTGGCGCTCGTCGCGCTCCTTCAGCTTGGCGGTGACGAAGGCGGCCTCGGTGCCCTTGACCACCTCGGCGCGGAAACGGCGTTGCAGCTCGTCGAACAGGCGCTCGTCGCCGGTCAGGCGGCGGGCCTCGAGGATCGAGGTGCGGATGGTGAAGTCCTCGCGCGAGAGCTTGATGCACTCTTCGATCGTCCGCGAGGCGTGGCCGACTTTGAAACCCAGGTCCCACAGGGCGTAGAGCATGAACTCGATCACGCTCTCGACGTGGGCCGTCTGCTTGTAAGGCCGCACGAACAGCAGATCGAGGTCGCTGTAGGGCGCCAGCGCCCCGCGCCCGTAACCGCCCACCGCCACCACCGCCAGGCGCTCGCCCTCCGTGGGGTTGCGGGCCCGGATCATGTGCACGGTGGTGAAGTCGTAGAGCGCCGTGACCACCTCGTCGGTCACGCCCGAAAGCAGCCGGGCGGTCTCGATGCCGCCGGCGCCGTTCTCCAGCCGCTCCTTGACGATCATCCGCCCGCGAAACAGGGCCTGGCGCAGAATTTCCAGCGCGCGCCGCCGCTGCTCGACCGGATCCTGCAGCGCATCCAGCGCCGCCGCCGAGAGGCGCGCGCGCAGGGCGACGCCGTCGACGACGTGTTCCAGGCGGGTGGGTTTCAGACGGCGAGCCATGGGCCGCTATATGGCCCGGTTCGGGCCTAAGTTTGAGTCCCTAACGCAGCTCGTCGCTCGGTGGCGCTTCACTAAATTTCGTCATCCTGAGCGCGCGCAGCGCAGTCGAAGGACGCAACGCGTCGCCGCCGTGCGTCCTTCGACTGGTCCGCTTGCGCGGCCCGCTCAGGATGACGAAGGCCGTGAACCTACAGCATGCCCTTGAGGCGGTAGAGCGCCTCCTGCGCCTCGCGCGGGCTCATGCCGTCGAGGTCGAGGTCGGCCAGGACTTTGGCCACCGGGGCGGCGCTGACCGGATCGGGCGCTGGGGCCGTGGCGGCGAACAACGGCAGATCGTCGAGGTGCGCCTTGTCGCCGGCCTCGCGCTCCAGCCGTTCCAGAACCTCGCGAGCGCGGGCGACCACGGGCGTCGGCACGCCGGCCAGCTTGGCCACCTGCACGCCGTACGACCGGTCGGCCGGGCCTTCGACGGCCTCGTGCAGGAAGATCAGGTCGCCGTTCCACTCCTTGGCCTTCAGCGACAGGTTGCCGACATGGGCCAGCCGGTCCTCCAGCTTGGCGAGTTCGTGGTAGTGGGTGGCGAACAGGGCGCGGCAGCGGTTGGTGTCGTGCAGGGCCTCGGCGCAGGCCCAGGCGATGGCCAGGCCGTCATAGGTGGCGGTGCCGCGCCCGATCTCGTCGAGGATCACCAGGCTGCGCGGCGTCGCCTGGGAAAGGATCGCCGCCGTCTCGACCATCTCGGCCATGAAGGTGGAGCGGCCGCGCGCCAGATCGTCCCCCGCGCCCACGCGGCTGAACAGGCGGTCGACCACCCCCAGCTTCAGCGACCGCGCCGGCACGAAGCAGCCGGACTGGGCGAGCACGGCCAGCAGGGCGTTCTGGCGAAGGAAGGTCGACTTACCGGCCATGTTCGGGCCGGTGACGATGGCCAGGCGCGGGCAGCTGTCGGCGCGGTCGCGGCCGGCGGCGTCCAGGCGGCAGTCGTTGGGCGTATAGGCGTCGCCCGCCCGCTTCACGGCGGCTTCCACCACGGGATGGCGCGCCTGTTCGGCCTCGAAGGTCAGGCTGCGGTCGATCACCGGCCGCACGGCGGAGGCCTCCTCCGCCCATTCCGCCAGGGCGGCGTAGACGTCGAGCCCGGCCAACGCCTCGGCCACGGCCTGCAGGGCGCCGGCCAGGGCGCAGGCCTCCTCGCGCCAGGCCTCGAAGGCCTCGACCTCGATGGCCAGGGCCCGCTCGCCGGCCTGGGCGATGCGGGCGTCCAGCTCGGCCAGCTCCACGGTGGTGAAGCGCACGGCGCCGGCCATGGTCTGGCGGTGGATGAAGGTCGCGTTCAACGGCGGCTTCAGAAGCGGCTCGGCCTTCTGGGCGGTGCACTCCAGGAAATAGCCGAGCACGGCGTTGTGTCGGATCTTCAGCGGCACGCCGCTCTCGGCGACCAGCTGGGCCTCCAGGGCTGCGATCACCCGGCGGCTGTCGTCGCGCAGGGCGCGGGCCTGGTCGAGTTCGGGGCGCACGCCGGGGGCCACATAGCCGCCGTCGCGGGCCTGGGCCGGCAGATCGGGGCCGAGGCCCTCGTTCAGCGCGGCGAGGAAGGCCGAAAGCCCGGCGTGGTTCGAGGGCGTCAGGGCCTGCAGGGCCGCCTCGATCTCACCCGGCGGCGGGTCGAGGGCGTCGCGGCGCTCGCCGACCGCCAGGGCGCACAGCACCTCGCCGGTCTTAACCCCGTCGCGCAGGGCGGCCAGGTCGCGCGGGCCGCCCCGGCCCAGGGCCAGGCGCGAGATGGCGCGGGCCACGTCGCCGGAGGCGCGCAGGCTCTCGCGGAATTTCTCCCGCAGCGGTCGCCGCTTCACCAGCCAGGCGACGGCGTCGAGGCGGGCGTCGATGGCGGCCGGGTCGATCAGCGGCCGGGCGAGTCTTGCCGCCAGAAGGCGGGCTCCTGGCGCGGTGATGGTGCGGTCGATGGCGGCCAGCAGGCTGCCCTCGCGCTGGCCCGTGGTGGTGCGCTCGATCTCCAGGCTGGTCCGCGTGGCCGGATCGATGGCCATGACGTCGGCCTCGCCCGCGCGTCGCGGCGGCCGCAGGGCCGGCAGGCGTCCGGCCTGGGTGACCTCCAGGTGCGCGGCCACCAGGCCGAGGGCCGAGACTTCCGCGCCGCTCAGCGCCCCGAAGCCGTCCAGGGTGTCGACGCCGTACAGCCGCTTGACCCGCGTCTCGGCGGCCATCGGTTCGGCCAGGGCGCTGGCCATCGGCTGCACCAGCCCGCCGACCGACTTCAGGGCGGTCGAGAAGCCCTCGTCGGCGAACAATCGGTCCGGCACCAGAATCTCGGAGGCCCCCATGGCCGCCAGCGCCGAGGCCAGGCCGTCGCGGCCCACCGCCAGGGTGTCGACCTCGCCGGTGGAAAGCTCGACGCTGGCCACCGCCGCCGCGCCGGCCCGCACGGCCACGGCCGCCAGGCGATTGGCGCCGCGCGCATCGAGCAGGCTGTCCTCGGTCAGGGTGCCGGGGGTGACGATACGCACCACCTCGCGGCGGACGATGGACTTCGACCCGCGCTTCTTGGCCTCGGCCGGGCTTTCCACCTGCTCGCAGACGGCCACCTTGAAACCCGAGCGGATCAGCTTGGCCAGATAGGCCTCGGCCGCGTGCACCGGCACCCCGGCCATCGGGATCGGCTGGCCGTTGTGATTGCCGCGAAAGGTCTGGGCGATGCCCAGCGCCGCCGCGGCCTGGATCGCGTCCTCGAAGAACAGCTCGTAGAAATCGCCCATCCGGAAGAACACCAGGGCGTCCGGCTGCCGCGCCTTGGCGGCGAAATATTGCGCCATCACCGGCGAGGCGCCGGTGGCGTCGATGCTGGAAACGGGGGGATTCGCGGCGGCGTTCACCGCCCTTTGTTAACGTGTGGGGCGGGGCGGCGGAAGCGCGACGCTTGCGTCATCCCCAGAGTTGGCGAATCCTTCCCTCCACAGGAGGCCAAGTCATGATGAGTTGGATTTCCGTGCTGGCGATCGCGGCCGCGTTTCAGGCTCCGGACGCCCCCGCCACCGCCGCCAAACCGGCCGTCACCCCCGTTCCCGTCGCCGAGGCCGACTGGGCCAAGCGGCCGAGCCGCGAAGACATGGCGCGGTTCTATCCCGAGCGCGCGACGCGGGAAGGGGTCGGCGGCGACGTCAGCCTCGCCTGCGCGGTGGCCAAGAACGGCGCGCTCAACGGCTGCAAGGTCTCGACCGAGACGCCCCAGGGCTACGGCTTCGGCGAGGCGGCGCTCAAGCTCGTGGAGACCTACGCCATCCGACCCGAACGGGCGGCGGTGTGGGTGACCTCGGATCGCCGGGTGCTGGTGCCGGTCCGCTTCCGCCCTGACGCAAGCCAGGCGCCGGACGTCGAGCGCCTGCCGCCGGGCTTCGTGCCGCGCGACGGCCGCGTACCGCTGCCCCGCCGCGAACGGACCTGAGGCTGGAGGCGCGCTCTCGGAGTCCCCTTGGTCGGCGTCACCCTTGGCAACGGCTTTAAGGCTAGTCGCCGACTTGTCCCGCAGCCGGAGTTGCGAAACTCTGCCGCTGGGGAGTGGGCATGATCCTGAACTTGACGATGTTGGCGTTGGCGATTGTCACGCCGTCGGACGCGACCGGTGCGGTGCAGCCGACTGAGGCGTCGCGGCCGATCACCAATCCGGACTGGCTGTCGCGACCCACCGGTGAGGATGTGGCGCGGTTCTATCCCGCCCGGGCGTCGCAGGCTGGCATGGCGGGCCAAGCCTCCATTTCGTGCCGGGTGAATGTCGAAGGCGGGCTCGAGGCCTGCGTCGTGACCAACGAGAGTCCGCAAGGCTGGGGTTTCGGCGAGGCGGCCGTGAAGATGGCCCCCTCGTTCCGCATGAAGCCCAAGACGGTCGACGGCGTGCCTGTCGCCGACGGCAAGGTCGTCATCCCCCTCAGTTTCCGCATGATGGATGGCCCGCCTCCGCCACCGACCCATGGCTCGGTGCTGGTTCAATGCCTGGCGCTGGCCGATGGGGGCCTGGGGTCCTGCGCGGTGGTCGACGAACAGCCGCTCGGCTCTGGCTACGCCATGCCCGCCTTGCGTCGCGCCGCTGAGATGCGGACGCCGGAGGGTACGGCCGTCGGGGAGACCGTGCGCTTGCCGATGACCTTCAGTGGCGCGCCACCCGAGGCCCCGCCGCCAGCGCCGCGTTTGCCGTCGCCGATGGGCAGCCGGGCCTGGTGGGGCGAGGTGCTCGACTTTCTGTTCAGCGCCGTGATGTTCGTCGGATTTTTAGCGTTCGGAAGCCTTATGACGTGGCTCCGCCTTCGTGACGGCTGGCACCGCCTTCAGTATTCCGACAGAACCTTGGACGAAGAGCGGGACCGAAAGTCGATGTCGGCTCTGTTGGGGCGTGACTGACCCGCCGCCTACTGCCCCGTGACGTTGTCCCAGAATTTCTTGGCCTTGCCGACGAAGCCGGCGGCCTGGGGGTGTTGCTGGTCGCCGCAGAGGCCGGCGAGTTCGGCCATCAGTTCCTTCTGGCGGGCCGAGAGCTTGGTGGGCGTCTCGATGTAGAGTTCCACCACCAGATCGCCGCGGTCGCGCGAGCGCAGGCTCGGCATGCCCTTGCCCTTCAGGCGCACCGAGCGGCCGGTCTGGCTGCCTTCGGGGATCTTCACCTTCACCCGGCTGACGCCCTCCTCGCCGCACAGGCAGGGGGCTTCGATCTCGCCGCCGAGCGCCGCCGTGCACATCGGCACGGGCACGGTGACGTGCAGGTCGAGGTTGTCGCGCTCGAAGAGGTCGTGCGGGGCGACGGAGAGGAAGATGTAGAGGTCGCCGCGCGGCCCGCCGCGCTGTCCCGCGTCGCCTTCGCCGGCCAGGCGGATACGGGCGCCGTCGTCGACGCCGGCGGGGATGCGCACTTGCAGGGTGCGCTCGCGGCGCACCTGGCCGTGGCCGTGGCAGGTCTGGCAGGGATCGAGGATCAGCTTGCCGGCGCCGCCGCAGCGGGGGCAGGTGCGCTCGACCGCGAAGAAGCCTTGGGTGGCGCGCACGCGCCCGGCCCCGCCGCAGGAGCCGCAGACCGTCGGCTGGGTGCCGGCCTTGGCGCCGGAGCCGTCGCAGGTCTCGCAGGTGATCGAGGTCTGGACGGTGATCTCCACCTCGGCGCCCGCGTGGGCCTGCTCGAGGCTGATCTCCAGGTCGTAGCGCAGGTCGGCGCCGCGGGCCGGGCCGCCCTGGCGTTGGCCGCGTCCGCCGAACATGTCGCCGAAGACGTCGCCGAACACCTCGTTGAAGATGTCGTTCATGTCGCCGCCGGCGAAGCCGCCGCCGAACCCGCCGGGGCCGCCGCCCTGGCCGTTCACCCCCGCGTGGCCGAAGCGATCGTAGGCCGCGCGCTTCTGCGGGTCGGACAGCACGCTGTAGGCTTCGTTGATTTCCTTGAAGCGGCCTTCGGCGTCGCCGCAGCCGCCGTTGCGGTCGGGGTGGTGCTCCATCGCCAGCTTGCGGAACGCGGATTTCAGGCCCGCGTCGTCGCAGCCGCGCTGCACGCCCAGAACATCGTAATAGTCGCGCATGGTCAGCGTCGGCTCTTCACGAAAACACTATGAGTGAGGTGGGTGCGATCCCGCCCCGCTGCAAGCCTTAAGTCCTTGGCGCAGCGGGGCGAAATGCGTTCGCTCTCGCGGTAGGCGGCGGCGACGTCCCCGAAAAGAGGATTAGCCGATTCGCCCCCTGATCCGCGATGCGGCACGGCGTCACGCAGCAGGTTTGCTGTCGTCGACTTCTTCGAACTCGGCGTCGACGACGTCATCGTCGGCGGCGGCCGAGTCTTCGGATCCGGCGGCCGCGCCGCCGTCCTGGGCCTTGTACATGGCCTCGCCCAGCTTCATCGAAGCCTGGATCAAGGCCTGGGTCTTGGTCGAGATGGCTTCCGCGTCCTCGCCTTCAAGGGCCGACTTCAGATCGGCCAGGGCCGTCTCGATGGCGCCCTTGTCGGCCGCGTCGACCTTGTCGCCATGCTCGGCGAGGGCCTTTTCGGTCGAGTGGACGATGGCGTCGGCCTGGTTGCGGGCCTCCACCAGCGCCTTGCGCTTCTCGTCGTCGGCTTTGTGCGACTCCGCTTCCTGCACCATCTTTTCGATGTCGGCGTCCGAAAGGCCGCCGTTCGCCTGGATGCGGATCGACTGCTCCTTGTTGGTCGCCTTGTCGCGGGCGCCGACGTTGACGATGCCGTTGGCGTCGATGTCGAAGGTCACCTCCACCTGCGGCACGCCGCGCGGGGCCGGCGGAATGCCCACCAGGTCGAACTGGCCGAGCATCTTGTTGTCCTGCGCCATCGGCCGTTCACCCTGGAAGACCCGGATGGTGACGGCGTTCTGGTTGTCCTCGGCGGTCGAGAACACCTGGCTGCGCTTGGTCGGGATGGTGGTGTTGCGTTCGATCAGCGGGGTGAACACGCCGCCCAGGGTCTCGATGCCCAGGGTCAGCGGGGTCACGTCGAGCAGCAGCACGTCTTTCACGTCGCCCTGCAGCACGCCGGCCTGCACCGCGGCGCCCAGCGCCACGACTTCGTCCGGGTTCACGCCCTTGTGCGGCTCGCGGCCGAAGAAGGCCTTCACCGCCTCGACCACCTTCGGCATGCGGGTCATGCCGCCGACGAGCACGACTTCGTCGATGTCGCTCTTCTTCAGGCCGCTGTCCTTCAGCGCCTGCTCGCAGGGCGTGATGGTCTTGTTGATCAGGTCCTCGACCAGGGCTTCGAGCTTGGCGCGCGACAGCTTGATATTGAGGTGCAGCGGGCCCGACGCGTTCATGCTGATGAACGGCAGGTTCACTTCGTACTGGGTGGTGGAGCTGAGCTCCTTCTTGGCCTTTTCGGCCTCTTCCTTCAGGCGCTGCAGGGCCAGCTTGTCCTTGCGAAGGTCGACCGAGGTCTCCTTCTTGAACTCCTCGGCCAGGTAATCGACGACGCGCAGGTCGAAGTCCTCACCGCCCAGGAAGGTGTCGCCGTTGGTGGCCTTCACCTCGAACACGCCGTCGCCGATCTCCAGGATCGAGACGTCGAAGGTGCCGCCGCCGAGGTCGTAGACGGCGATCTTCTTGCCGTCGTTCTTTTCCAGGCCATAGGCCAGGGCCGCCGCGGTCGGCTCGTTGATGATGCGCAGCACTTCCAGGCCGGCGATCTTGCCGGCGTCCTTGGTGGCCTGGCGCTGGGCGTCGTTGAAGTAGGCCGGAACGGTGATCACCGCCTTGGTGACCGTCTCGCCCAGGTGACGCTCGGCGTCCTCCTTCAGCTTGGCCAGGATGAAGGCGCTGATCTGTTGCGGGGAATAGTCCTTGCCGTGGGCCTTCACCCAGGCCGCGCCGCCGGGGCCGCCGACGATCTCATAGGGCACCATGTCCTTGTCCTTGGACACGATGGGGTCGTTGAAGTTGCGGCCGATCAGACGCTTGATGGCGAAGAAGGTGTTCGACGGGTTGGTCACCGCCTGGCGCTTGGCGGGCTGGCCGATCAGGCGCTCGCCGTCTTCCAGGATGCCGACCACCGAGGGGGTGGTGCGAACGCCCTCGGCGTTCTCGATCACTTTCGGCGACTTGCCGTCCATGATGGCGACGCACGAATTCGTGGTGCCAAGGTCGATCCCGATGATCCTGCTCATCTTCGCTTCTTCACTCCGTTCGTGGCGGACGGCGGTTGAGGGCCTCAGGCTCTGAGCGCCCCGGTTTTTCTCAAACCGTCCCCGGTTAAACACATATCGCTCCGGCAGGCACATCGCCCGCCATCGCGCTTGTGGCCGGATATGGGAAAGGAGTCGGCTCGCGCAAGGGAAACCCTTCGCGGCCTATGGGAATTTTGACCCGCGTTATCCGGGGTTTGCGGCCCGCCGGAGCCCGGCGAGCCGCACATTCGGGGCTTAGCCCTTGGACTTCACCCAGGCGTCGATGTCGCTCAGCCGTTCGGATTTCACCCGGGCGCGGTACTCGATCTGCGACAGGGTCGCCTCCAGGCTCTGCGGCGAGCCGCCGTTGGCCTTGGCGTAGTCCCGCACCTCGCCGGCGAGGCCCGCGTCGGTCCAGTCGGCGGCGATGCGGCTCATGGCCGTGCGCAGGCTTTCCGGGGCGAATAGCGCGTCGATGGCCTTGGCGTTGGCCTTCATGAAGTCCCAGGCCATGCGCGGATGGTTGGTCGCCACCCACCTCAGGGCGAGGTTGCGCTGGGTCTTCGGCGGCTCGTCGCCGAGGTTCATCTGCAGCACTTCGCGCGCCAGGGCCTCGTCGCGCACCTGGCCGATCTGGGTGTAGAGGCGCTCCTTCTCCTGGCCTCGGGCCGCGCGGGCCTTGGCGCGATAGAGGTCGAACATCGCCCGGTCGGCGTGGCTGGCCACCACGCTCAGGGTCGCCTCGCGGATGGCGGCGGGCAGGGCGTTCGGGTCGCTGTCCATGCGGCGGAAGCGGGCGTTGGCCTCGGCCACGACCGCCTCGTCGTCCAGGCGGCCGAGGGTGGCGATCAGGTCGGCGCGCAGGAGGGCGGTGTTGACGTTCTCTCCGGGCTTGGGCGTCCAACCCACCTGAGCCCAGGCGGGCGCCAGCAGCTTGCGGCCGGCGGCGCGGAAGGCGGTCTGGCGCGCATCGCCCGCGTAGAGCAGGTTCACCTCCCGCAGGGTCTCGGCGATCTGGATCCAGACCAGCGGGTCGGCGTTGGCCGGCAGCTTGTCGGCCAGGGCGAAATAGTCGCCGATCGGCCGGGTGTTCTCCTGGCCGAACGCCCAATAGTCGTAGAGCACCTTCAGCTGGTCCACGGGCGCGAGCCCGCCGAAGCGGTCGCGCAGGGCGTTGAAGCTGGCCTGGTCGTAGGCGGTGCGGAAATAGCCCTTGGCCCCGGCGTTGACGACCACGGGGCCGGTCGCCTCGACGCGCGCCGGCTTGTCGGACGAGACGAGGCCGCGCCAGGCCACGCCGCCGACCGGCTGGGCGGTGACGGGAACGAGCCAGGTCTCGGCCTTCTTGGACTCGGCGTCGACGCCGAACCGGCCCTGGGTCAGGCGCAGGCCGCCGTTCTGGGTCTCGACGTTGATCAGCGGCACCCCCGGCTGGGTGGTGAAGTCGCGAGCGACCGCGTCGATCTCCTGGCCCGAGGCCTTGGCCAGGGCGCCCCACAGGTCGCTGGAGACCGTGTTCGAATAGGCGTGCGACTTCATGTAGGCGCGGATGCCGTCGCGGAACTTCTCGGCCCCGAGGTAGTCCTCGATCATGCCGATCACCGACATGCCCTTCTGGTAGCTGATCAGGTCGAAGGGGGCGTCGGCCGCGTCGACCACCGGCTGCACGATCGGGTGGGTGGCCGAGCGGCTGTCGAGGCGCACGGCCCGGTCGCTGGTGCCGATGTAGCCGGCGGCGTTGGCCCAGGTCGGGTTGAGGTCGCCGGTGGCCTTGTTGGCCATCCATTCGGCGAAGCCCTCGTTCAGCCACAGGTCGTCCCACCAGCTCATGGTCACCAGGTCGCCGAACCACTGGTGGGCCATCTCGTGGGCGACGGTCGAGAACACGTCCTGGCGATCGGCCTCGGTGGAGACCTTCGGGTCGAGCAGCAGGTACTTTTCGAAGTAGAGGATCGCCCCCCAGTTCTCCATGGCGGCGAACTGCACGGCGCCGCCGGGCACGGCCAGGAGGTCCATCTTGGGCAGCGGGTATTTCACGCCGAAATAGTCGTTGAAGTAGCGCAGCAGGCGCTCGGCGCTGTCGAGGGCGTAGCGGCCCTGCTCGCCGGCCCCGCGCCGGGCGACGACGCCCACGTCCACCCCGTCGACATTGCGCGAGATGCGCTCCAGGTCGCCGATGGCCATGAACAGCAGATAGGACGACATCTTCGGCGTGGGGGCGAAGGTCACCTTCTTGAGGCCGCCGGCCAGGGTCTCGCTCTTGGCCTCTGGCATGTTGGAATAGAAGGCGCGGTTCGCCGGCCCGGTGACGGACAAGGTGAAGCTCGCCTTCTTGGCCGGCTCGTCCCACATGGGCGCGAAGCGGCGCGCGTCCGGCGCCTCGAACTGGGTGGCCAGCACCTGGTCCTTGGAGCCGTCGTCCTTGTCGTAGTCGATGCGGAAGAGGCCGATGGCCTGCTGGTTGATCTTGCCGGTGTAGTCGATGACCAGGCGGTGCCGGCCCACGGTCACCGGCTTGTCGAAGGCGATCGTCGCGCGCTGCCTGGGCGCATCGTAGCTGACCGTGGGCGCGGCGTTGCCGCCGTCGAGCACCACGGCGCCGAACTGCAGGTCGGCCGCGTTCAGGGTGATCTCGGAGGTTTCCTTGGCGACGTCGATGTCGATTCCCGCCCGGCCGGTGAAGGTCAGGGCCTCGGCGTTGGGGACCACCGAGATGTCATAGTGTCTGGGCGTGACCCCCTCGGGTAGGACGTGTCGTTCCGGGGCCGGGGCGCTCGTCTTGCCGCCGCAGGCCGCCAGGATCAGTCCGGCGGCGGTGAGGATCATCGCCAGTCGCTTCATGCGGCGCTCGCTCCCAATTTTTGCCGGCCACCCTAGGCCCGGGCCGGTGAGGGGACCAGATAGGCAACATGAAGGTTTTGTCAGGATTCGGGCTATGGCCCGGTCGGCTGGACGCGGCGGCCCAGGCGGCGGTGGTCGCCGAGGTGCTGGCGGCGGCGCAAGGCGCGCCCTTCTACCGCCCGGTAACGCCCGGCGGGCGTCCGATGAGCGTGGAGATGACCAACCTCGGCCCGCTAGGCTGGGTTACGGATCGCGAGCGCGGCTATCGCTATCAGGCGACCCATCCGGTCACCGGGCGCCCCTGGCCGGCGATCCCAGGGGTTCTGCTCGACCTCTGGGCCGAGTTCGCCGATGCGGACCGGCCGCCCGACGCCTGCCTCGTCAACCTCTACCGCGACGGCGCCCGCATGGGCCTGCACCAGGATCGCGACGAGGCCGACATGACCGCGCCGGTGCTGTCGGTCTCGCTCGGCGACACGGCGATCTTCCGCATCGGACCGGCCCCGGAAAATGGAAAGGCCGGGCCGACCCGGAGCGTGCGCCTGGCTTCGGGCGACGTCTGCGCCCTGGCCGGCGAGGCGCGGCTAGCGCGGCATGGGATCGACCGGGTGCTGACCGGCTCTTCGCGCCTGATCCCCGGCGGCGGGCGGATCAACCTGACCCTGCGCCGGGCGCGCTGAGGCTTAGAGCGCGCCAGGGTTAAGTGTGCGCGGTTAACCCGCCCGGGCGCGCTCTAAACATTAGAAAGTAGAGCCTTTTTCAACGGGCCAGATGATTCCATCTGGCCCTAAAAGGCTCTAGGCCTCGCCTTGCGGGCCGCGTCGGGTCTAGATGCGCCTCCAGCAAAGCTGGAGCCGCCCATGCCGAACGAAGCGCATCACGTCGTTGTTGTCGGGGGCGGTTTCGGCGGCCTCTCGGTGGTCAAGGGCCTGGCGGGCGCACCGACAAGGATCACCTTCGTCGACCGCCGCAACCACCACCTCTTTCAGCCGCTGCTCTACCAGGTGGCCACCGCCTCCCTGGCGACCTCGGAGATCGCCTGGCCGATCCGCAGCCTGGTGCGCGACCGCCCGGAGGTGACCACCCTGCTGGCCACGGTGACCGGCGTCGACGCCGCCGCCCGGGAAGTGCGCCTCGAGGACGGCTCGACCCTGGCCTACGACACCCTGGTCCTGGCCACCGGCGCCCGGCACGCCTATTTCGGCCACGACGAGTGGGAGCCCTTCGCCCTCGGCCTGAAAACCATCGAGGACGCCACCACCATCCGGCGCCGCATGCTGCTGGCCTTCGAGGCGGCCGAGCGCGAGACCGACCCGGCGCGCCAAGCGGCGCTCCTCACCTTCGTCATCGTCGGGGCCGGGCCGACCGGAGTCGAGCTGGCCGGGACCATCGCCGAGCTGGCGCGCGACACCCTGCCGCCCGAGTTCCGCAACATCGACACCGCCGGCGCCCGCGTGCTGCTGGTCGAGGCCGGGCCCCGCGTGCTCGGCGGCTATCCCGACGACCTTTCCGACTACGCGCGGCGCTCGCTGGAGCGGCTTGGGGTCGAGGTGCGTCTCGGCCAGGCGGTGACCGACGTCAACGCCGACGGCGTCGCCCTCGGCGAGGAGCATCTGGCGGCCCGCACCATCCTCTGGGCGGCCGGCGTGCGCGCCTCCCCGGCGGCGGAGTGGCTGGGGGCTCCGGCCGACCGGGCGGGCCGCCTGCTGGTCGAGCCCGACCTCACCGTCCCCGGCCATCCCGAGATCTTCGCCATCGGCGACACGGTCAGCATCGCCGGGCCGGACGGGCGGCCCGCGCCCGGCATCGCTCCGGCCGCCAAGCAGGAAGGGTTCTATGTCGCCGAGGCGATCCGCCGCCGCCTCTCGGCCCGCCCCGCGAGCGGGCCTTTCCGCTACCGGCATCAGGGCGGTCTGGCGCAGATCGGCAAGAAGCGGGCGGTGATCGCTTTCGGCGACCTCAAGCTGCGCGGGGCCCTGGCCTGGTGGCTGTGGGGCATCGCCCACATCTACTTCCTGATCGGGGTGCGCACGCGCCTGAACGTCGCCGTCAACTGGCTGTGGATTCACGCGCGCAACCAGCGCAGCGCGCGGCTGATCACCCAGGGCTCCAGCGGCGGAAAGCTTCCGCCGCCGAAGGTCCCCTAAGGTCTCAGCCCCGCAGCTTGCGGGTCAGGGCTTCCAGATCGCGGGCCAGGCCCGCGTCCTCGCCGCGCAGGGCCTCGATGCGGCGCACCGCGTGCAGCACCGTGGTGTGGTCGCGACCGCCGAAGCGGCGGCCGATGTCGGGCAGGCTGCGGGTGGTCAGTTGCTTGGCCAGCCACATGGCCGCCTGGCGCGGACGGGCGATCGAGCGGTTGCGGCGCTCGGAGATCAGGTCGGCCTGCTTCATGCCGTAGTGCTCGGCGGTGGCCTTCTGGATGTCGTCGATGGTGATGCGCTTCTCGGCGCCGCGCAGGTGCGGGCGCAGGATCGCCTGGGCCTCGTCGAGCGACAGGGTGGCCACGCCGTCGCCCACGCGGGCGACCAGGGTGTTCAGGGCGCCTTCCAGCTCGCGCACGCTGTCGGTGAAGCGGTCGGCCAGGAACTGCAGCACCTCGCCTCGGGCGGCGCCCGAGAAGTTCTGCTGGCGGCCCAGTTGCTCGAGCTTGCGCTCCAGGATGCCGAGGCGGAGCGTGCGGTCGGCCGGCTCGATGCCGCAGACCAGGCCCGACTGCAGGTGCGAGCGAAGGCGGGCGTCGATTTCGGTCAGGGCGCTCGGCGCTCTATCGGCCGAGAACACCACCCGGCGGCCGTCCTCCACCAGGGCGGTCAGGGTGTGGAACAGCTCCTCCTGGGTCGACTGCTTGCCGCCCACGAAGTGCACGTCGTCGATGATCAGGAGGTCGGCGGCGCGCAACTCGTCCTTGAAGGCCGAGGTCTGGCGATCCATCACCGCCCGCACGAAGGTCGACAGGAAGCGCTCGGCGGTCAGGTAGACCACGCGCTTGTCGGGCGCGGCGCGCATGGCTTCCCAGGCCAGGGCGTTCAGCAGGTGGGTTTTGCCGAAGCCGTAGGGGCCGTGGAACAGCACGGGGTTGAAGTGGCCGTCGCTCCAGGACGCGACGCGGCGGGCCACGGCGTGGGCGAATTCGTTGGCCGGGCCCGGTACGAAGCTGTCGAAGGTCAGGCGTTCCTGCAGGCCGGCGAGGCGCTGCGGACGCTGGGCGCCGGCGACGGCCGCCGGACCGAAGGCCGGGGCCACGGCCGGAACGTCCGAGGACACCGGCAGGGCGATCTCGATGATCTCGGCGACCGGGCCCGACGGGGCGTCGGCGCCGCTCTCGAGTTCGAACTCGCGGCGCGACTTCAGATCGATGTGGCGGTGAGCCGGGTCGTTCTGCGCCCACACCTCGCCGATGCGGCGCCAGGCGTTGCGGCGAATCCAGTCGCGCGCCACGCCGGTCGGCGTCACCAGAACCAGATCACCGGTCGCGGTTTCGCGCAGCGCGGCTTGAGCCAGCCACGAGCCGAAGGCGGCGTCGCCCAGCTCGTGTTTCAGGGTCTGGCAAGCCTTGATCCACACGGCGCCCACGGGGGCGGTCTGGCCTGCATGTCCCTTGATCGTCATTCCTTGGTCGCCCCTTAGCAGAAGTCCGCCGACACGTTCAGAGGCCGCCCCCAAGCGACCGCTGAAATGTAGCAAATACAGAGACTTAATCGCCGAACGCACGCGCTCGCCGTCACCGTCATTCAACCGTCAAAAGAAGGAAGAAGAACCGTCGAGGTGTTCAAATTAGCCGTGCGGGAGCCGCCTTCAAGCGCAAAGAATCACTCTTCGCGGCGATAATCCTGTTGACTCTCACAAGGTGTGGAAACGCCAAGGGAAAGCTTCTGAGGCGAATTTGTGATGCGGCGTTTTTACCCTGGAAGGCGAACTTTCAGGCACGAAAAAGGCCGCCGGTGCACGGCGGCCTTAACCCCATAGGGGTTTGAAATAGCTCGAATTATAGCGCAGCCTTAAATGGCCGCTGCATATTTAGGCGGTGGCCAGCTTCTTCAGCTGGGCGGCCAGGCGCGAGACCTTCCGCGAACCGGTGTTCTTGTGAACCACGCCCTTGGAGACGGCGCGCATCAGTTCCGACTCCGCCTGGACGAAGGCGGTCTTGGCGACGGCCGCGTCGCCGCCGGCCAGGGCCTCTTCAAACTTGCGGATGAAGGTGCGAACGCGCGAGCGGCGCGCCCCGTTCACCTCGGTGCGGCGTTCGATCTTGCGGATCGCTTTCTTGGCGCCGGGGTTATTGGCCATCGGTGTTCCCAGTCGGTAGCGCGCATCGCCCCATGGCGACGCACGGAAAAAATTCGAAGGGCGCGCCTATAGGACAAGGACCGCCCCCGGTCAATGCGCTGCGGCCGGACGAGGCGAGATTCCTCGGCGGCGTCACCGGCCCTTGAAGACCGGCTTCCGCTTCTCGACGAAGGCCGCCATGCCCTCGCGCTGATCCTCCAGCCCGAACAGGGAGTGGAACAGCCGCCGCTCCAGCTTCAGGCCGGCCGACAGCGGGGTCTCGAAGGCGGCCTCGATCATCTCCTTGGTCATCCGCACCACCATCGGCGGCTGGGCGGCGATCCTGGCGGCGGCCTTCAGGGCCTCGGGCACGAGATCGGCCAGGGGAACCACGCGGCTGACCAGGCCGGAGCGCTCGGCCTCGGCGGCGTCCATCATCCGGCCGGTGAGGATCAGGTCCATCGCCTTGGCCTTGCCGACATAGCGCGGCAGGCGCTGGGTGCCGCCCGCGCCGGGCGAGACGCCGATCGAGACCTCCGGCTGGCCGAACTTCGCGTTGTCGGCGGCGATAATGAAGTCGCACATCATCGCCAGTTCGCAGCCGCCGCCCAGGGCGTAGCCGGCCACCGCGGCGATCACCGGCTTGCGGCAGCGGGCGGCCCGCTCCCAGTTCTTGGTGATGAAATCCTCGCCATAGGCTTCGGCATAGGTCTTGGCGGCCATGGCCTTGATGTCGGCCCCGGCGGCGAAGGCCTTGTCGGAGCCGGTGATGACGATGGCGCCGACGGCGTCGTCGGCCTCGGTCCTGTCCAGGGCCTCGGTCAGCTCGTTCATCAGCGCGTCGTTGAAGGCGTTCAGCGCTTCCGGCCGGTTGAGGCGGATGAGGACGACCCCATCCGCGCCCTCCGGCGCGGTTTCGACGATCAATGTCTCGTAGGCCATGGGGGGAGCTCCTCGCGCTGCCCCCGATATTTACGGGCCTTCGACCTTGAAGCCCAGCGCCCGCAGGCGCGCCGGCACTCCGTCCGGCCCGGCCAGGTGGCCCGCGCCGACCACCATCACCGTCCGCCCCGAGCCCTTCATGCGCTGGGCGATGGTCTGCACCCAGCGGGCGTTCCGCTCGGTGACCAGGCGGCGATAGAGGGCGGGGGAGGCTCGGCGCAGGGGGGTCAGCCCTTCCTTCTCGATCTTCTTGGGATCGCCGCTCATCCAGGCGTCGAGCAGTCGCTGGTAGCTCTTGGGATCGTCATCCACCTCGCGCAGGGTCTGCTCCAGCGAGGCGATCTGCTCCGCCGCCGGGGCGTCGGCGAACATGGCGATCTGCTGCTCCGGCGTTTCGAACGCCTCCCGGCGCGCGGCGCGCGGCGCCTCGGCGGAAAGCTTCTGCTCCACGCCGTCGGCGGCGCCGGCCTCGTAGCGGGCGAGGGCCGCGAGCGAGATCTGCACCTCAGCCAGCCAGGGGCGCATCGTCTCGATGGCGTTTTCGCTGAGCCCCAGCCGGGCGCAGACCGTTCTCAGGCGCGCCTTGCCGCGGGGGGAAAGCTGCGACGACAGGCGTCGCCCCGGCGGCTGCAGGCCATGGTCACGCGCCAGGGCGCCGAACCGGGCCTGGGTGGCGGCGTCGAACGGAATCTCGAACCACAGGTCGTCGGCGCGGGCGAGCGCGGCCCCCAGCGCCGGCGGGCGCCAGTTCAGGTCGCGCGGCAGCACGTGCACCGAGCCGAACAGCACGATCTCGCTGTCGGCGTCGCGCACCACCCACATCGGCGGCATGGCCAGCGCCGGGGCGGGCAGGGCCAGAAGGGCGAGAGCGAAAAGGCGGCGCAGCATCGGGCGATCTAGCGCTGGCAAACGGGGCATAAGAACGTCGAGCGCCCGGCCTGCGCCTGCCGCGCGACCACGCCCTTGCATCCCGGCGTCCGGCAGGGCTCGCCCTCGCGGTCGTAGACGTTGAACCGGTGCTGGAAATAGCCCAGCGCCCCATCGGCGTGGGCGAAGTCGCGCAGGGTGGAGCCGCCGGCCTCGATGGCCTCGGCCAGAACCTGGCGGATCGCCTCCACCAACGGGCCGAGCCGTGTCTTCGCGATGTTCCCGGCCGGCTTGAACGGGTCGATGCGCGCCCGCCACAGCGCCTCGCACACATAGATGTTGCCCAGGCCCGCGACGATGCGCTGGTCCAGCAGCAGGGTTTTGGGCCCCTGCCTGCGGCCCTCGAAGGCGCGGGCGAGCGTCACGACCGTGAAGTCGGGGCCGAGGGGCTCCGGGCCCATGCCCCTGAACCAGGGGTGTTCGGCCAGGCGGTCGGTGGCGACCAGGTCCATGAAGCCGAAGCGGCGGGGGTCGGAATAGGCGACGCGGGTCCCCTCGTCGGTCACGAACAGCACGTGCTCGTGCTTGGGATTGTCGCCCACGGCCTCGTGGAATTCGCCGGGCCGCAGGCGTTCGCCGCGCGGGGTGGTCACGTCGAAGCGTCCGGTCATGCCGAGATGCATCACCAGGGTGTCGCCGCGATCCAGCGGGGCCAGCAGATATTTCGCCCGCCGGTCCAGCCGCTCGATGCGCGCGCCGGTCAGGCGCTGGACGAAGCCGTCGGGCAGGGGAAAGCGCAGGTCTGGCCGCCGCGCCTCGACGCGCGCCAGCCGGCGGCCCTCCAGGGCGGGCGCCAAACCGCGACGAACGGTTTCAACCTCGGGCAGTTCAGGCATGACGGGAAGCGCCGGCAGAGTTATGACGCCCGCATGAACACTCGGGCCACCTTCGGATATCAGGACGTCGATCCGGCCGAAAAGCCGAAACTGGTGCGCGGCGTCTTCGACCGCGTGGCTAGCCGCTACGACCTGATGAACGATGTCATGAGCCTCGGCGTCCACCGCCTGTGGAAGGACGCCATGGCCGCCAAGATCAACCCGCAGCCCGGCGAGTTCATCGTCGACGTGGCCGGCGGCACCGGCGACATGGCGCGGCGCTACGCCAGGCTGGCCCGCGCGGCCCAGGCCCGGCGCGGCGGTCCGGACGCCCAGGTGGCGGTGATCGACTACAACGGCGAGATGATCGCAGCCGGAATCGCCAAGGGCGGCGAGCCCGAGATCGTCTGGTCGGTGGGCGACGCCCAGCGGCTGCCGCTGCCCGACGCCTGCGCCGACGCCTATTCCATCGCTTTCGGCATCCGCAACGTCACCGACATTTCCGCCGCCCTGCGCGAGGCGCGCCGGGTGCTGAAACCGGGCGGCCGCTTCGCCTGCCTGGAATTCTCGCGCCCGGTCACCGAGGCCCTGGCCTCGGCCTACGACGCCTATTCCTTCGGCCTGATCCCGGCCATGGGCGAACTGGTCGCCAAGGATCGCGCCTCCTATCAGTATCTCGTCGAAAGCATCCGCCGCTTCCCGGTGCAGGAAGAGTTCGCGCGGATGATGCGCGAGGCGGGCTTCAGCCAGGTGCGGTTCGACAACTTCACCGCCGGCGTCGCGGCGCTGCACACCGGGCGGGCGATCTGAGCCATGGATAGCGTCATGGCCTTCCTGCGGCTGGTGGCCGCCGGCTGGACCCTGGCGCGCGTCGACGCCCTGATCCCGCGCGAGCTGGATTCCGTATTGCCGCCCAACGCGCGGCTGCTCGGCAAGCTGGTGAGGCTCGTCGCCGGCCCGAAGGCGCGGCAGGGCCGTCCGGGCCAGCGTCTGGCGGGCGCCCTCGAGGGCATGGGGCCGGTGGCCATCAAGCTCGGCCAGTTCCTCTCCACCCGCGCCGACATCTTCGGCAAGGAATTCGCCGACGACCTCTCGCACCTGAAGGACCGCCTGCCGCCCTTCCCGCACGCGGAGGCTCAGGCGGAAGTCGAACGCGCGCTCGACCGCCCCATTGGGGCGCTGTTCTCGGAGTTCGGCCCGGCCGTCGCCGCCGCCTCGTTGGCCCAGGCCCACCAGGCCCGGCTGCTCGACGGCCGCCGCGTGGCGGTGAAGGTGCTGCGGCCCGGGATCGAGCGCCGCGTCGCCGAGGAGGCGGCCAGCCTTACGCTTGCCGCCAAACTGGTCGACACCCTCGCGCCGCCCGCCCGCCGGCTGGAGCCGCGCGCCTTCGCGGCCGTGGTCCTGCGCGCCATGATGCTGGAGCTCGACCTGCGCTTCGAGGCGGCCGGCGGCGACGAGCTCGGCGAGGTCGCGGCCAAGGACGGCTACATGCGCTGCCCGCCGGTGATCTGGGACGGGGTCGGCAAGCGCGTCCTCACTCTCGGCTGGGCCGACGGCGTCCCGCTCTCCGATCCGGCGTCCCTGACCCAGGACGGCCTCGACCGTCCGAAACTGGCCGACAACATCGTGCGCGGCTTCCTGGCCCAGGCCCTCGACCACGGGGTGTTCCACGCCGACCTGCACGAGGGGAACCTGTTCGTCGCCGCTCCGGCCGAGGTGACGGCCATCGACTTCGGCATCGTCGGCCGCCTGGGGCCGGTCGAGCGGCGCTACCTGGCGGAAATCCTCTGGGGCTTCCTCAACCGCGATTATCCGCGCATCGCCCAGGTGCACTTCGACGCCGGCTACGTGCCGGCCGGGCAGGACGTCGACGCCTTCGCCCAGGCCCTGCGGGCGGTGGGCGAGCCGGTGTTCGGCCGCGCCGCCAGCCAGGTCTCCATGGGCCGGCTGCTGGCCCAGCTGTTCGAGATCACCGCCCTTTTCGAGATGCGGCTGCGCCCGGAGCTGGTGCTGCTGCAGAAGACCATGGTCACGGTCGAGGGCGTCGCCCGCCGCATCTATCCCGACCACGACCTGTGGGCCGCCGCCAAGCCGGTGGTCCAGGCCTGGATCGCCCGCGAACTGTCGCCGGTCGCCAAGGCCCGCGATTTCACCGCCGAGGCCGTGAAGGCCATCAAGGCCCTGGCCCGCCTCGCCGAGGCCCCGCCCCCCGCCGTGGCGGTGGTCGAGGCGCCGCGCTCGCGCGCCGCGCTCGGCTTCGCCATCGGCGCGGCCGTCGCCGGCCTCGCCTTCCTGCTGGCGGTCTGGATGACCTAGCTGTCCGAACTGCCGCGCGAGGCGCTCGCCGTCCGCTTCGCCTCCACCGCCTTCTGCTGCGTCCAGTAGGCGGCCCCGTCGCGTGGGTGGAAGAAGGTGCGGGGCAGGCCGTCCTCGTTGCCGACCGCGAAGACGTTGGACTTCGCATCGTAGACCAGCCGGTCGCCGTTGGACCGCTCGATGGTCTGGGCGCCCGCCGGCGGCTTCTTCAGGAAGGCGGCCGCCTTGGCCGCATAGGCGTCCGGCGTCGCCGCGTCGAACTCGGCCCCGTATTTCTCGAAGCGGGCCTGGGCGTTCTCGGCCCCGCTGGCCTGGCGGCTGGAGGCCCAGGCGATGTCGCTGTCTTCCGCCGTCGGGCGCGACAGGCGGATCGGCGAGGAGGTCAGGTTCACGTCGCGGGAGGCGAGCCGGGCCTCCTCGGCGCTCGGGAAGGCGCCCGCCGCGGCGTGGTCGCGCGCGGCCAGGGCGGCCGAGCCGCCGCCGTCGCAGGCGGACAGGCCCAGGGCCGTGAGGGACAGCATCGAAAGCGTAAGCAACACACCCGCCGCGCCGCCGCGGCCAATCTGGTTTCGCATGACAAGAGCCCTCCCTTCATGCGCGCTGGAACGATGGAACAAAGGAAGAACAATGCAGCTTGGCTGTCGAGTCTTTTTTTCAAGCCGCAGAATCCGCTATGAGCGGAGGCATGACTCCGAACCTGCCGATCGCCCGTCTGCCGCACGCCGAAGGCCTGCCGCTGCCCGCCTATGAGACCGCCGGCTCGGCGGGCCTCGATCTGCGCGCCGCCGTGCCGGAGGGCGAGCCGATCGTCCTGGCGCCGGGCGCCCGCACGGCCGTGCCGACCGGCCTCTGTTTCGGCATCCCGGCCGGCTTCGAGGGCCAGGTGCGCTCGCGCTCGGGCCTGGCGGTCCGCGTCGGGATCACCACCCTGACCGGCACCATCGACAGCGACTATCGCGGCGAGATCAAGGTGGTGCTGATCAATCTCGGCCAGGACGACTTCGTCATCGCCCGCGGCGAGCGCGTCGCGCAGATGATCATCACGCCGGTCGCCCAGGCGCGGATCGCCGAGGTCGAGAGCCTCGACGAGACGGCGCGCGGCGCGGGCGGCTTCGGATCGACCGGCCGCGCCTGACGCTTTTGCGCGTTACTCGGCGCCGAGGTCTTCCGGCAGGCCGATGATGTGGAAGCCGGCGTCGACGTGGACCACCTCGCCGGTGGTCGACATGCCGAGGTTCGACAGCAGCCACAGCGCGGCCCCGGCCACGCCCTCCATCGAGGTGTCTTCCTTCAGGGCGCTGAACGAGCGGCCCTGGGCGATCATGCCCCGGCCGCCGCTGATGCCGGCCAGCGACAGGGTGCGCATGGCGCCCGCCGAGATGGCGTTGACGCGGACGCCCTTGGCCCCGAGGTCGCGCGCCGCGTAGCGGGTGGCCGCTTCCAGTCCGGCCTTGGCCACGCCCATGGTGTTGTAGTTCGGGATCGTCCGCTCGGACCCGAGATAGGTCATGGTGACGATCGATCCGCCCGGCTTCATCAGCTTGGCCGCGCGGCGGGCCGCGTCCACGAAGCTGAACACCGAGATGTTCATCGCCGTCAGGAAGCCCTCGCGGGTGGTGTTGTCGATGAAGCTGCCCTTCAGCTCGTCCTTGTTGGCGAAGGCCACCGAGTGGACGAGGAAGTCGAGTTCGCCGCCGAAGGCCGTCTCGATCTCGGTGAAGGCGGCGTCCATCGAGGCGTCGTCGGAAACGTCGGCCTGGATGAAGGTCTTGATCCCGACGCTCTCGCCCAGCGGCCGCACGCGGCGCTCCAGGCCTTCGCCCAGATAGGTCAGGGCGATCTCCGCGCCCTGGGCGGCCAGCTGCTGGGTGATGCCCCAGGCGATGGAATTCTGGTTGGCGACCCCCATCACCACGCCCTTCTTGCCCTTCATCAGGTCGCCGGTGGGGAAGACGGTTTCGTCGGCCATGGGGTCTCTCCTCGCGCCGAACGGCGCCTCCATGGGCGTTGGGTAAGCAGAGGCGGCGGCGCGCGCAAGACGCAAGGCGCGCGGAAGGCCCCGCGCGGCGGTTAACTAATCGCTCAGCCCGGCCGGTTAGGCTTGAGCAAGAAACAGGCCAAAGGGGGCAGCGCTGTGGCGCTCAGTCCGCGTCTAGAGCTCAGGCAGGGGCAGAGCCTCGTCATCACGCCGCAGCTGCAGCAGGCGATCAAGCTGCTGCAACTGTCGAATCTCGAGCTCGACGCCTATGTCGAGGGCGAGCTGGAGCGTAACCCCCTGCTCGCGCGCGAAGAGCCGGCCGCCGAGGCGCCCGAGGCGTCGGACGGCGAAGCCGTCGGCTCGGCCATGGACTACGACACCGATCACGTGCCCGACAGCGCCGCCCAGGCGGAAATGGACGGGGGCGGCGAGGACGCTTCGCCCGGCGAACGCCACAGCGGCGAGGCGGCCCAGCCCGAACAGGCCGGCGGCCAGATCGACTGGTCCCGCGCCGGCCGCGGCGGCGGCTTCGAGGGCGAGGAGGGCCTGGAAGGCGCCCTGGCCCGCGACAAGACCCTGCACGAACATCTGCACGACCAGTTGGCCGTCGCCGGCCTGGAGGGCCGCGAACGCGCCATCGCCACGGTGCTGATCGACGCGGTGGACGAGGGCGGCTACCTGCGCGCCGACCTCGGCGAGATGGCCGAGCGTCTCGGCTGCGATCTCGCGGCCATCGAGGCGACCCTGGCGCGGTTGCAGGGCTTCGAGCCGGTCGGCGTCCTGGCCCGCGACGTCCGCGAATGCCTGACCCTGCAACTGAGGGACCGCAACCGCTACGACCCGGCCATGGCCGCCCTGCTCGACAATCTGGAGTTGGTGGCCCGCCGCGACATGTCGGCCCTGAAGAAGGCCTGCGGCGTCGACGACGAAGACCTGCGCGAGATGATCGCCGAGCTGAAGGCCCTGACTCCCCGTCCCGGAGCCGCCTTCGGCAGCGAGCCGGTGCAGGGCGTCACGCCCGACGTGCACGTGCGCGAAGGCCTCGGCGGCCTCTGGCACGTGGAGCTGAACACAGACACCTTGCCGCGCGTGCTGGTCGACCAGCGCTACCACGCCCGTGTCTCGGGCGGGGCCCGCAGCGATCAGGAGAAGGCCTTCGTCTCCGATTGCCTGGCCAGCGCGAACTGGCTGGTCAAGAGCCTCGACCAGCGGGCCAAGACCATCCTGAAGGTCGCCAGCGAGATCGTGCGCCAGCAGGACGGCTTCCTGGCCTTCGGCGTCGAGCACCTGCGGCCGCTGAACCTGAAGACCGTCGCCGACGCCATCGGCATGCACGAGAGCACGGTCAGCCGCGTCACCTCCAACAAATACATCGCCACCCCGCGCGGCGTGTTCGAGCTGAAGTTTTTCTTCACCTCGGCCATCGCCTCGGCCGACGGCGGCGAGGCCCACTCGGCCGAGGCGGTGCGCCACAAGATCAAGGGACTGATCGAGGCCGAAACCAGCGAGGCCAATGTCCATTCGGACGACCGCCTGGTGGAGATTCTCAAGGAGACCGGCGTCGACATCGCCCGCCGCACGGTCGCCAAGTATCGCGAAGCCATGCGCATTCCGTCGTCGGTGGAGCGGCGGCGCCTGCTGCGCGGCGTGGCCTGATAAAAAGCGCAACGCTCCGGCGGCTCAGCCGCTAAAGCTTCACATATCTTTCTCGTGAGTCCCCGCTCCGCGATGTCGCCCCCTGAACCGCAAGCCTCGGGCCGGACCCTGTCCGTGGTCCTGCGCGAAATCTGCGATTGGCCGGACGAACACATCACGGTGGGCGAGATCGTCGACCTGTTCGGCCGCCGGGCCTTCGGGGCGCTGCTGTTCGCCTTCGCCATCCCCAACCTTCTGCCCCTGCCGCCGGGTTCGACCACCATTCTCGGCCTGCCGCTGCTGTTGCTGTCGCCGCAGGTGTTGATCGGGGTCAATGCGCCCTGGCTGCCGCGGAAGCTGGATGACCGACGGCTGCGACGGTCGGATCTGCGCAAGGGCCTGCCGCGGGTGATCAAGGGGGTGGAGGGCATCGAGAAGGTCTCCCGCGCGCGCTGGGGCTTCGTGTTCGGGGCGGTGGGCGACCGGATGATCGGCCTGGTCTGCACGGTGCTGGCCTTCGCCCTGATCCTGCCCATTCCGCTGGGCAACCTTGTGCCCGCCATCGCCGTTGCTCTCCTGGGGCTCGGCCTCTTCCAGAGGGACGGCGCGCTCGTCCTCGTCGGCCATGCGGTGGCCGCTGTCGGCCTGGGCCTGATCGGTCTCGGAGGCAGCGCCTTCCTCATGGCGCTTTGGCGGCTTTGGGAGTCGGCAGGCCTTTAAGAATAACCTCCGCGAAAGAAGCGCGGACCCGCTTGACACCCACAAAACAGGAGCGTTCGCTATGGCCATGCAAGTCCAGATCTCCGGCAAGCATGTCGACGTTGGCGTGGCCCTGCGTGAGCGGGTCACCGACGAAATCACCGGGGCCATCGGCAAGTATTTCGACCGGGGCGGAGACGCCGAGGTCGTGGTCAGCCGCGAAGGCCACTCCTTCAAAGTCGATTGTTCGGTGCACTTGGCCAGCGGCCAGCACCTCGAAAGTCAGGGCCTCGGCTCCGACGCCCACGGGGCCTTCGACGCCGCCCTGGGCAAGATCGAAACCCGCATCCGACGATACAAGCGGCGCCTGAAGAGCCACTCGGTCGCGGCCAACGCCAAACAGGCCGAGACGGCCGCCTTCTACGTCCTGCGGGCGCCGGCGGACGACGAGAATATCGACGAGGATTTCCATGATTGGACCGGCGACGGAGAGGCGCCGGGCGCCATGGTCATCGCCGAAACCGAGCGGCCTTTGCGCACGATGACCGTTTCCATGGCGGTTCTTGAGCTCGACCTGACCGAATCGCAGACAATCGTGTTCCGCAACGCGGCTCACGATGGGATATCGGTGGTCTATAGACGCCCCGACGGCAACATCGGCTGGATCGATCCGGAGCGGCTGAAAGGCCTCAACGGGTCAAAAAAGAACGGCGTTTCCTGACGGAACCAGAAAGCCTGCAACGGGTTTCCGGTTCCGAACCGGGGAGCCGGGGCCCCTGGCCGTAGCGTAACTTTCTGGGCGTCTGAGCGTATGAGCATCGAAGATCTGCTGGACCCGGCCGCGACCGTGGCTCGCGTCTCGGCGTCCAATCGCCGACAAGCTCTGGCCATCGCGGCCGATACGGCGGCCCGCGTCTTCGGCGTCGACGCCGCGGTCGCCCTTCAGGGCCTGCTCGAACGGGAAGCCGCCGGCACGACCGGCGTCGGTCATGGCGTCGCCCTGCCGCACGCGCGGCTGGAAGGCGTCGACCGGGTTCGCGCGGTGTTCCTGCGGCTGGAACAGCCGGTGGATTTCGAGGCGATCGACGGCAAGCCGGTCGACCTGATGATCGCCCTGTTCGCCCCGCCGGAGGCCACGTCCGAGCATCTGCGCGCCCTGGCCCGCGTCTCCCGCCTGATGCGCCAGCCCGCCCTGCGCGAGCACCTGCGCGAGGCCGAGGGCGTCGACGCCGTCTACGCCCTGCTGGCGCACAACCTGCGCACAGCCGCCTAGAGCGAACACCCGCTTATCCCCGCGAAGGCGGGGACCCAGGTGTTTTGTCATCGAACGCAAGAGGCCGCCGGAATTACTTCCGACGGCCTCATTCACGGCTCCACGCTTTTCAGAAAAAAGCCTAGGTCCCCGCCTTCGCGGGGATGAGCGGGGCATTTTATCTAATGCACCGACACCGGCGCCAGCTCATGCGCCAGGGCGGCGGCCATCGCCGCCTCGCGGTCGGTCAGCACGGCCAGCCGCTCGCCGTCGGCGCGGTGGACGGCATAGAGCGTCTGGTTGGGATCGAGGGTGAAGCCCTCGGTCGCGGCGATGGGCGTCGAGGCGAGAATCTCGGCCGCCTTGATCGGGCGCACATAGACCAGGTCGGGCGCGCCCAAGGCCGCGAAGGCCTCGCGGCTGAAGATCGAAGTGTTCAGTTCAGGCGTCATGACGACCACCTCCTTGAAAAAGCAACGCGCGGGGGCGCCGCCGGTTCAGCCGACGCCAGGGCGGTGCGGGTAAATGGGTCTCAGTCCGTCGAAACGATCGGAACCCGCTTCACGCGGCCTTCCGGCTCCGGCCGGGTCAGATCGATGTGCAACAGTCCGTGCTCGAGCCGGGCGACCTCCACCTCCATGCCGTCGGCCAGGACGAAGCTGCGCACGAAGCCCCGCGCGGCGATGCCGCGATGCAGGTATTCGCGCTCGGCCTCGCTTTCGGGCGCCGTTCGGCGTCCGGCGATGGTCAGCTGTCGGTCCTCAACGGTCACCTCCAGCTGGTCGGGCGAGAAGCCGGCCACCGCCAGGGTGATGCGGACGCCGCGTTCGCCGCGCGCCTCGACATTATAAGGGGGATAGCTTTCGCCGGCGGCCTTCGCCGCCCGTTCGATCAGGGCCCGGGTGTGGTCGAAGCCCAGCAGGAACGGACTGTCGAAAAGCAGGGCGCGTGTGGTCATGGGCAGAGTCCTCCTCGAGCGACTCCCGCCGCGCGGCCCTGAAGCGGCGCCGCCTGGCGGTCTCCAAGATGTGGATATTGGCCGCCTCCCTCGCAAGGGTGGGCTGCGAAGCCTTGTCGCAGAGGAAATCCCGCCGACTTCGCATATGCAGCACGCTCACTATTTCACACGGGCGTTGGGGCGTCCCGGGGCTGGGAGGCGCTCCATGCGCAACGGGTTGCGGTCGCCCCTGGTGGCGGAGTGGGCTTCGGCGTCGGCCGTGGTGGTGGTCGGCGCCCTGGTCGGCGACCATGCCCGCGACGGGATGAACTCGGTGCAATGGGCCGGCGCCGCCGCCGCCATGCTCGGCGCCATCGGCTGGGCCGTCATGGTCCGCGTCTGGAAGGGCGAGGCGGCCGAATAGGCCATGCCGCCTGAATCTCGGCTGCTGTTGGGCGCCGGGGCGGTCAGCCCGCCATGGATGTCCGCGGCTGCCGGGACGCCGCCAGGCTATACATACTTTGTAACTTTATAGCAAATATAAGATATATTTCACTTTCGAGCGCCCAATGCGCGCGCTATTTGTGTGCAAACGCGCCTAAAAAACGCGCGTTCGGAGTGCAGCTGAGCCGTGAGCGTTCGGTTCGACTTCGTTGCGGCAGTATTCGTCATCAGCCTTGAACCGTTGGCCCGCGATCTCCTCCCCGGTCGCGATCCCGGAGCCATCGTCTTCGAGGGAATACAAAAAATGACTGTTCCAAAGTCACGCGCCTGGTTCGCCGGCGCCGCGCTCGCAATCGTCGGACTCGCAACGCCCGCGGCCGCCCTGGCCGAACCCATGACCACGCCCGCCATGAGCTGGCCGCTGGCCGCCAATCCGGAGCCGACGACGTACGACGCCGGCCCGCTGGGCAATGTCTATGTCACCGGCGCGGTCAGCGCCGTCGGCTACCTGCAGGACAACGCTGTCGGAAGCGATGTCGACGCCCGGGCCGACATTTCGAACGCCCAGGTCTTCGTGCAGACCACCGAGGGGCCGGTGCAGTTCTTCGCCCAGTTCGGCGGCTACTCGTTCGGCACCGTCGGCGTGCCCTACACCAAGGCCAGCGACAACACCAAGAACACCTTCGGCCTGATGCCGCAGGCCTTCGTGAAGTTCGTGCCGAGCGACAATTTCAGCATCATGGTCGGCAAGCTGCCGACGCTGATCGGCGTCGAGACCAGCTTCACCTTCCAGAACGCCAACATCAGCCGCGGCCAGCTGTGGAACCAGGAAAACCTCGTCAATCGCGGGGTGCAGGTGAACTGGGCGTCCGGTCCGCTGAGCATCTCGGCGGCGCTGAACGACGGCTTCTATTCGGACAAGTACAGCTGGGGCTCGGCCCTGGTGTCCTACGCCGTCAACGACAACAACGTCGTCGCCTTCGCCGGCGGCGCCAATTTCGACGACGAGGTCGACGTGGCCACCTCGGCCACGCCGCTGCTGCAGAACAACTCCGAGATCTACAACCTGATCTGGACCCACACCAACGGTCCGCTGACCGTCCTGCCGTACTTCCAGTACACCAAGGTGCCGGCCATGCCGTCGCTGGGCGTGACGGAAGAGGCCACGACCACGGGCTACGCGGTGATCGGCAAGTACAGCTTCAGCGACACCTTCTCGCTGGCCGGTCGGTTCGAGCACATTTCGACCGACGGCGGCTCCACGACCAACCTGCTTTACGGCCCGCAGAGCAAGGCGACCACCTTCACCCTGACCCCGACCTTCCAGAAGGGGACCTTCTTCGTTCGGGGCGAGCTTGCCTACATCAAGATCGACGACTTCGCGGCCGGCTCCGGCCTCGGCCCGAACGGGACCGACAAGTCGCAGACCCGCGCCCTGATCGAAACCGGGATCCTGTTCTAGAGCAGGCGCCCCCTGCGCGCCGGGGTGGTGCCCGGCGCGTCGCTAAACCCGCCCTGGTCCCCTGGCCAGGGCGGGCCAGCGCTTTCTAGAGCGCGCCAGGGTTAAGTGTGCGCGGTTAACCCGCCCGGGCGCGCTCTAAACATTAGAAAGTAGAGCCTTTTCCAACGGGCCAGATGAGTCCATCTGGCCCTAAAAGGCTCTAGCGCCCACCCTGGCCGGAGGTCAGCCGCGTCATCAGCACCTCGCGGCGGATGACGAAACCCAGGCTCTCGTAGAGCGCGATGGCGCCGGTGTTGCTGGCGTAGGCGTGCAGGAACGGCGTCTCGCCCCGGTCGAGGATGCGCCGGGCCACCTGCCGCATCAGCGCGCCCGCGTAGCCGCGCCCGCGGTGGTCGGGATGGGTGCAGACCCCGCTGACCTCGGTGAAGCCATCCGGCTTCATCCGCTCGCCGGCCATGGCCACCAGCCGTCCTCCGACCGTCACCCCGAAGAAATCGCCGAGCTGGTGCGTGCGCTCGAAGAACGGTCCCGGCGCCGTCAGGGTCGCCAGGGCCAGCATCTCCGGTCCGTCGTCGTCGGTCAGCGGCCGCATCTGAAAGCCCGGCGCCGGCGCCGCCGTCAGCCGCGCGGCGGTCATCTGCACCCCGAGGTCCTGCGAGACGACGCTTACGCCCGGTCCCTCCGGCGGCGGTGCCGGTTGCAGGAAGGCGACATCGCCATGGGCTGAAAGCACGGCCGCGAGGTCGGCGACCGTCCCGGGCGATGCGTCCGCCGTCGCCGCGAACACGCCATACGCCGGATCGAATCGTCGCGCGCCGCCGCGAACGATGGCCAGATGCGCCTGCCGTCCGGTGAGGGCGGACCAGACCGCGTGGTCGAGGGGGTGCGTGTCGGGCATGTGCGCTCATAGCGCAGCGCGCCTGCCCAGGCCCGAAAAAGAAGAAGCCCCGCCGGCGTTACCGGCGGGGCTTCATGGTGGAGCTAAGCGGAGTCGAACCGCTGACCTCTTGAATGCCATTCAAGCGCTCTACCAGCTGAGCTATAGCCCCAGATCGCATCTCCCTGGGGGCTGGTCCCCGAGGAGGCGCGGAACCTAGTTCGGGAGCGTTTCCCGATCAAGCGTCCGCGCTGCGATTTTTTGACCCTTTTTAGTTGTCGTCCTCGCCTTCGCCCGGAAGGCCCTCGATATCGTCGCCATCGAAGTCGTCTTCGTCCTCTTCCTCGAGGAACGGAACGTCTTCCGCGTCGTCTTCGACCTCTTCCTCGGCGAAGTCGACGCCCAGGTCGTCGCCGCCGGAGGGCGCGGGGGCGGCGTCGTCGCCGTCTTCGTCGGTCTCGACGACATCGGGCTCGGCTTCGGCGTCGATCTCCGGCGTATCGTCGGCCTCGTCCTCGAAGCCGTCGGCGTCGGGATCGGCGGCCTTGACCGGCTTTTCAGCCTCGTCTTCGTAATCCGGGGCGGCCGAGCGGGCGCGCACGCGGCGCGTCTTCAGGGCTTCTTCCGGATCGAAGCTCTCGCCGCACTTCGGGCAGACGGCGGGACGACGGCCGAGGTCGTAAAACTTGGCCGAGCAGGTGGGGCAGATTTGTTTGGAGCCCAGTTCGGGGTTCGCCAAGGCATAGGCCCTTTTCGAAAAGCGGCGGCTCCCTTGCCACGCGATGGGGCCGCTGTCAAAAGCAAAACCCCGCGAGGCCGGCCGTCAGCCGCCCGTGGTTTTCGCCCAGCTTTCGGAGCCTCTCGTGACCGCACCCTCGACCGCGCCCGGAGCCACCCTGAACGCCAGGCGCGCCGGCCCCCTCAAAGGCGTCGTGCGCGCGCCCGGCGACAAGTCGATTTCCCACCGCGCGATGATCCTCGGCGCCCTGGCCGGCGGCACCACCACGGTCGAAGGCCTGCTGGAGGGCGACGACGTGCGGCGCACGGCCGCGGCCATGGCCGCCTTCGGCGCGCGGGTGGAGCGCGAGAGCGAGGGCCGCTGGCGCATCGAGGGCTTCGGCGGCTTCGCCGAGCCGACCGACGTGGTCGATTGCGGCAACGCCGGCACCGGCGTGCGCCTGATCATGGGCGCGGCGGCGGGCTTCCCGCTGTGCGCCACCTTCACCGGCGACAGTTCCCTGCGCGGTCGGCCGATGGGCCGGGTGCTCGAACCCCTCGCCCGCATGGGCGCCACCTGGCTGGGGCGCGACAGGGGCCGTCTGCCGCTGACGCTGAAGGGCGGGGGCCTGCGCGGCTTCACCTATCGCCTGCCGATGGCATCGGCCCAGGTGAAGTCGGCCGTGCTGCTGGCCGGCCTGCACGCCGAGGGCGGGGTCGAGGTGATCGAGCCCGAACGCTCGCGCGACCATACCGAACTGATGCTGACCGCCTTCGGCGCCAGGCTGGAGTTCGCGGACGTCGCCGGCGCCAATGGGGTCATGGGCCGATCCATCCGCCTGCCGGCCGGCCAAAAGCTGACCGGCACGCACGTGCCGGTGCCGGGCGATCCGTCGTCCGCCGCCTTCCCGATCGTCGCCGGCCTGGTCGTCCCGGGCTCGGAGGTCACGGTCGAGGGCGTGCTGCTCAACGCCCTCCGCACCGGCCTGTTCGACACCCTCGTCGAGATGGGCGCGGACCTTGCCATAGAGAATGAGCGCATCGCCGGCGGCGAGCGGGTGGGCGACATCGTGGTCCGGCATTCGGCGCTCAAGGGCGTGGTGGTGCCGCCGGAGCGCGCGCCGTCGATGATCGACGAATATCCGATCCTGGCCGTGGCCGCCGCCTTCGCCGAGGGCGAGACGGTGATGCGCGGCATCGGCGAGATGCGCGTGAAGGAAAGCGACCGTATCGCCCTGATGGCCGCCGGCCTGCAGGCCTGCGGCGTCGAGGTCGAGGAGGAGCCGGAAGGCTTCACGGTGCGCGGCGCCGGCAAGGCGCCGAAGGGCGGGGCGACGGTGACCACCCACGGCGATCACCGCATCGCCATGAGCCACCTGGTGCTGGGTCTCGCGTCCGACGCGCCGGTGACCGTCGATGAGCCGGGGATGATCGCCACCAGCTTCCCGGGCTTCGTGGATCTGATGGGCCGCCTGGGCGGCGATATCTCGGAGAACTGACCATGGGCTTCGTGATCGCCGTCGACGGCCCCGCCGCCTCGGGCAAGGGCACGGTCGCCAGCCGCCTGGCCGCCCACTACGGCTACCCCTATCTCGACACCGGCCTGCTCTACCGCGCCGTCGGCTGGCGCCTGCAGACCGACCGGGGCGACCTTGAAGACGCCGCGGCGGCGGAGGTCATCGCCCGCGCGCTCGACGTTTCGGAGCTGGAGAGGCCGGAAGTGCGCACCCGCGCCGCGGGCGAGGCGGCCAGCCGCGTGGCGGTGCATCCGGGGGTGCGCGCCGCCCTGCTGGACCTGCAACGCAGCTTCGCCGCCCAGGAGCCGGGCAGCGTGCTCGACGGCCGCGACATCGGCACGGTGATCGCGCCGGACGCCCAGGCCAAGCTGTTCGTCACCGCCCGCCCGGAGGTGCGCGCCGAGCGTCGGTGGAAGCAGTTGCGCGGCCAGGGCGAGAACATCGCCTTCGAGGATGTGCTCGCCGACATCCGCATTCGCGACGAGCGCGACAGCGGCCGGGCCTCCGCGCCCTTGGTGCAGGCCGCCGACGCGGTCTTGCTCGACACCAGTCATTTGACTATAGAAGCCGCCTTCGATGCGGCCCGCCGTATCGTCGAGGCGGCGCGCGCCAACTAGGGTCTTGAGGCCCGAAGGCAATCCAACCGCGCCATTCCCTCGTCCCCGCGGGTCACAAATCCTTTCACATCCTGCGACGCACGGACTCCATCCCGGATTCCGCGTCCCACAACCGAGACTGAACAATACGCATGGCTGATGACATGAGCCTCAACCCCTCGCGCGACGACTTCTCCGCGCTCCTCGACGAAGCCTTTGGCGGCCGCGATTTCGCCGAAGGTTCGGTCGTCCACGGCAAGATCGTGGCGATCGAAAAGGACTTCGCCATCGTCGACGTCGGTCTGAAGACCGAAGGCCGCGTGGCCCTGAAGGAATTCGGCGTCGGTGAAGACGGCAAGCCGACCGTGAAGGCCGGCGACACGGTCGAAGTCTTCCTCGAGCGCGTCGAGAACGCCCTGGGCGAAGCGGTGATCAGCCGCGAAAAGGCCAAGCGCGAAGAAGCCTGGACCCGCCTGGAAGGCGTGTTCGCGCTGAACGAGCCGGTTATGGGCGCCATCGTCGGCCGCGTGAAGGGCGGCTTCACCGTCGATCTCGGCGGCGCCTCGGCCTTCCTGCCGGGTTCGCAGGTCGACATCCGCCCGGTGCGCGACGTCGGCCCGCTGATGGGCAAGGAACAGCCCTTCGCCATCCTCAAGATGGACCGTCCGCGCGGCAACATTGTCGTGTCGCGTCGCGCCATCCTGGAAGAAGCCCGCGCCGAACAGCGCACCGAGCTGGTCAGCCAGCTGCAGGAAGGCGAAGTCCGCGAAGGCGTGGTCAAGAACATCACCGACTACGGCGCGTTCGTGGACCTGGGCGGCATCGACGGCCTGCTGCACGTCACCGACATGAGCTGGAAGCGCGTCAACCACCCGTCGCAGGTGCTGGCCGTGGGCGACACGGTGAAGGTGCAGATCGTCAAGATCAACCCGGACACCCAGCGCATCAGCCTCGGCATGAAGCAGCTGCAGTCCGATCCGTGGGATGGCGTCGAAGCCAAGTACCCGGTCGGCGCGCGCTTCACCGGCCGCATCACCAACATCACCGACTACGGCGCCTTCGTGGAGCTGGAAGCCGGCGTTGAAGGCCTAGTGCACGTGTCGGAAATGTCGTGGACCAAGAAGAACGTCCACCCCGGCAAGATCGTGTCGACCTCGCAGGAAGTCGATGTGGTGGTGCTGGACGTCGACGCCTCGAAGCGCCGCGTCAGCCTCGGCCTGAAGCAGGCCCAGAACAACCCCTGGGAAGCGTTCCTGGAAGCCCACCCGGTCGGCTCGACCGTCGAAGGCGAAGTCAAGAACGCCACCGAGTTCGGCCTGTTCATCGGCCTCGACAACGACATCGACGGCATGGTCCACCTTTCGGACCTCGACTGGACCATGTCGGGTGAAGAAGCCATCGCCCGCTACAAGAAGGGCGACATGGTCAAGGCTAAGGTTCTCGACGTCGACGTCGAGAAGGAGCGCATCAGCCTCGGCGTGAAGCAGCTCGGCGGCGACCCGATGACCGGCGACACCTATCGCAAGGGTCAGACGGTGACCGTGACGGTGACCGAAATCACCTCGGGCGGCATCGAGGTGAAGTTCGGCGAGGACGACGCGCCGATGACCGCCTTCATCCGCAAGTCGGATCTGTCGCGCGACCGCCAGGAGCAGCGCCCCGAGCGCTTCGCCGTCGGCGACCGCCTCGACGCCCAGGTGACCAACATCGACAAGGCCGCCCGTCGCGTGTCGCTGTCGGTCAAGTCGCTGGAAATGGCTGAAGAGAAGGAAGCCATCGAGCAGTTCGGGTCGTCCGACTCGGGCGCCTCGCTCGGCGACATTCTCGGCGCCGCGCTGCGCGAGAAGGCCTCGAAGGACTAAGAAGCGGGCGCCAGCTCGGCTTTCTGAGTTAACGGCGGATCGGGAAACCGGTCCGCCGTTTCCTTTTGCGGCTTAGCCTATTGAAGTCTCCGTTCGGCGAAGGCATAGGGTCCAGCGCCTGGATTGTCGTTTCAGGGCGGGGGGTTAGGATGATCAAGTCTGAACTGATCGCGCGATTGGCGTCGGAAAACCCGCACCTGACCCAGAAGGATGTCGAGCGGGTGATCGCCGTCATCCTCGACCGGATGATCGTCGCCCTCGAGGACGGCGGCCGCGTCGAACTGCGCGGCTTCGGCGCCTTCTCCCTGCGGTCCCGCCCGGCCCGCACCGGTCGCAACCCGCGCACCGGCGAGGCGGTCGACGTCGCCGCCAAGCACGTGCCGTTCTTCAAGAGCGGCAAGGAACTGCGCGCCCGGCTCAACGCCGACAGCGAATAACCTCCGGACTTTCCACAATCGGCATGTCGCTCTAGGCTCCGCTCAGGCAAGGGGAGCTGTCCATGAGCGTCGTCAAAGAGTTTCGCGAGTTCATCGCGCGCGGCAACGTCATCGATCTCGCCGTCGGCGTGATCATCGGCGCGGCCTTCAACAAGATCGTCGGCAGTTTCGTCGACCAGGTGATCATGCCGCCGATCGGCCTGGCCACCGGCGGCATCGACTTCTCCAGGCTCGAATGGGTGCTGAAGCCCGCCGTCGCGGCGACGGCCGCGGCCGAGGCGGTCGAGAAGGTCTCGATCCAGTACGGCGCCTTCATCAACACCATCATCCAGTTCCTGATCACCGCCTTCGCGGTCTTCCTGCTGGTGAAGCTGGTCAACGCCGCCCGTCGCAATCAGGAGGAGGCGCCCGCCGAGGCCGCCCCGCCGACGCCGACCGAGAGCCTGCTGGTCGAAATCCGCGACCTGCTGAAGGCCCCGGCCCCCGCGCCGGTCGCGGCCGTCGCCGCCCCCGCTCCGAAGGTCGCCGCCGCGAAACCGGCCGCCGCCAAGCCGGCCGCGAAGCCCGCGGCCAAGGCCTCCGCCAAGAAGCCGGCGCCGAAGGCGAAGTAACCCGGGGTTCCATGGCGTCAGTAAAGATCTGCGGACTGTCGACGGCCGAGACCGTCGCGGCCGCGGCCGATGGGGGCGCGGCCTTCCTCGGGTTCAACTTCTATCCACGCAGTCCTCGGGCGGTGACGCCCGAGGCCGCCGCGCGCCTGGCCGAGCCGGTGCGCGGTCGGGGAATCAAGCTCGTCGCCATCGTCGTCGATCCCGACGACGCCCTGATCGAGGCCATCGCCGCCCACCTGAAGCCCGATCTCGTCCAGTTCCACGGCCACGAGACCCCGGCGCGGGTGCGCGAGGCCTCCGCCCGCGCCAAGGCCGAAGCGATCAAGGCGATCGCCGTCTCCGAGGCCGTCGATTTCGAAGCGGCCGCGGCTTTCGAGCCGGTGACCCAGCATCTGCTGTTCGACGCCCGCCCGCCGAAGGACGCGGCCTTGCCGGGCGGCGTGGGCGCCAAGTTCGACTGGTCGCTGCTGGCCGGCCGGCGCTACGCCCGCCCGCATTTCCTGGCCGGCGGCCTCGATCCGTGGAACGTGCGCGAGGCGGTCGCCGCCTCGGGCGCGCCCCTGGTGGACGTTTCCTCTGGCGTCGAACGCGGTCCGGGCCTAAAGGACCCCGCCTTGATCGCGGCCTTTCTCGACGCCGCCAGACGCGCCTGATTTCCAATCCGCCAAGCCCGTTAGAAGCGTGACCGCCCAGCCCAACGCCTATTCCGCCTATCCTGACGCCAACGGCCGTTTCGGCGAGTTCGGCGGGCGCTATGTGCCCGAGACCCTGATGCCGCTGGTGCTGGAGCTCGACCGCGCCTACGCCGAGGCCAAGGCCGACCCCGCGTTCCAGGCCGAGCTGCGCGGCTACCTGACCCATTACGTCGGCCGGCCGAGCCCGCTCTATTTCGCCGAACGCCTGACCCAGCACTTCGGCGGGGCGAAGATCTATCTGAAGCGCGAGGAGCTGAATCACACCGGCGCGCACAAGATCAACAACTGCATGGGCCAGATGCTGCTGGCCCGGCGCATGGGCAAGACGCGGATCATCGCCGAGACCGGCGCCGGTCAGCACGGCGTCGCCTCGGCCACCGTCACCGCCCGCTTCGGCGCGCCCTGCGTGGTCTACATGGGCGCGGTCGACGTCGAGCGTCAGAAGCCCAACGTCTTCCGCATGAACCTGCTCGGCGCCGAGGTCCGCCCCGTCACCAGCGGCGCCGCGACCCTCAAGGACGCCATGAACGAAGCCATGCGCGACTGGGTCACCAACGTCGCCGACACCTATTACATGATCGGCACCGCCGCCGGGCCGCACCCCTATCCGGCCATGGTCCGCGACTTCCAGGCGGTGATCGGCACGGAAACCCGCCAGCAGATTCTCGAGCTCGAAGGCCGCCTGCCCGACGCCGTCATGGCCTGCGTCGGCGGCGGTTCGAACGCCATCGGCATGTTCCACCCGTTCCTCGAGGACGCCGAGGTGAAGATCTTCGGCGTCGAGGCCGCGGGCCTCGGGCTCGACACCGTCGACAAGCACGCCGCCAGCCTCACCGGCGGCCGTCCTGGCGTCCTGCACGGCAACAAGACCTATCTGCTGCAGGACGACGACGGCCAGATCCTCGAAGGCCACTCGATCAGCGCCGGCCTCGACTACCCCGGCATCGGGCCGGAGCACGCGTTCCTGCACGACATCGGCCGCGCCAAATACCTCACCTGCACCGACGACGAAGCCCTTGAGGCCTTCGAGCTCTGCTCGCGCCTGGAAGGCATCATCCCGGCCCTGGAAAGCGCCCACGCCCTGGCGAAACTGGGCGAGGTCGCCAAGGAGATCGGCAAGGACGGCGTCATCGCGCTGTGCCTCTCCGGCCGCGGCGACAAGGATATATTTACCGTAGCCGATCACCTCGGTCGTAAGCTGTAGCGGACCGAAATCGTGAAAGACCGCATCGACCGCCGCTTCGCCGCCTGCAAGGCCGAAGACCGCGCCGCCTTCGTCGCCTACGTCATGGCCGGCGACCCGGACCTGGCGACCTCGCTTGAGATCCTCAAGGGCCTGCCGGCCGCCGGCGCCGACGTCATCGAACTCGGCCTGCCCTTCTCCGATCCCATGGCCGAGGGCCCGACCATCCAGCTGGCGGCGCGCCGCGCCCTGGACGGCGGCATGCGCACCAAGGGCGTGCTGGAACTGGTCCGCGAATTCCGCAAGGCCGACCAGGACACCCCGATCGTCCTGATGGGCTACCTCAATCCGGTGTTCAACTTCGGCTACGAGGCCTTCGGCAAGGCCGCGGCCGAGGCCGGCGTCGATGGCCTGATCATGGTCGATTGCCCGCCGGAAGAGGCCGATCCGCTGGCCGACGCCCTCGACGCGGCCGGCGTCTCGCTGATCCGCCTGGCCACGCCGACCACCGACGAGGCGCGCATGCCTGTGGTGGTTCGCCGCACCTCCGGGTTCATCTACTATGTGTCCGTCGCCGGGGTGACGGGGGTAAAGGAAGCCGACGAAGCGGCGGTCGCGCCCTATGTCACGCGCCTGCGCGCGGCGTCGGGCCTGCCGGTGGCGGTCGGCTTCGGCATCAGGACGCCCGAGCGGGCGGCGGCGGTGGCCCGGGTGGCCGACGCTGTCGTGGTCGGGTCGGCCCTGGTGGAAGTTGTCGGGTCGGCAAACGAAAACGTGACCTCGGACGTTCTTTCCAAGGTGGAAACCTTGGCTAAGGCTGTGCGTGCAGCGCGAGTCCCGTAGCGGAAAGGCTATGACGATGGCGATGGCGGAAAACGACGGCCGGAAACCGACCCGGAATGCGGCGGGCGCGCGGGAGCGCGGCGGCTGGTTCTCGAAGATCGCGCCCGGCGTGCGCAACCTCGTCAAGCGCGAGGCCCCAGAAAACCTCTGGGTGAAGTGCCCCGACACGGGCGAGATGATCTTCCGTTCGGACCTGGAGGCGGCCCAGTGGGTCACCCCGTCCGGCCGGCACATGCGCATCGGGCCGAAGCTGCGCTTCGCCTTCACCTTCGACGGCGGCGAGTTCGAACAGCTGCCCGCGCCCAAGGTGTTCGAAGACCCCCTGAAGTTCTCCGACGGCAAGCCCTACAAGGACCGCATCGCCGCGGCCCGCAAGGCCACCGGCGAGACCGACGCCATGGCCATCGCCGTCGGCCGGATCGGCGGCCTCGACACGGTGGTCCTCGTGCAGGACTTCGCCTTCATGGGCGGCTCGCTGGGCATGGCCGCCGGCGAGGGCTTCATCGCCGCCGCCGAAGCCGCCGTGGCCCGCAAGGCCCCGCTGGTGATCTTCACCGCCGCCGGCGGCGCCCGAATGCAGGAAGGCGCCCTGTCGCTGATGCAGATGGCCCGCACGACCATCGCCATCCAAAGCCTGAAGACGGCCGGCCTGCCCTACATCGTGGTGCTCACCGACCCGACGACGGGCGGGGTCACCGCCTCCTACGCCATGCTCGGCGACATCCACCTGGCCGAACCCAACGCCCTGATCGGCTTCGCCGGCCCGCGCGTGATCGAGCAGACCATCCGCGAAACCCTGCCGCCGGGCTTCCAGCGTTCGGAATATCTGGTCGAGAAGGGCATGGTCGACCGCGTGGTCACCCGCCACGAACTGCCGGCCGTCCTCGGCTCGATCCTCAAGACCCTGACCATGGGACGGCAGCGGAAGGCGGCCTAAGCCCGCTTTTTCCATGAGCGACCACCTGAGACCGCACGACGCGGCGCTGGAGCGCCTGCGCGCCCTGCATCCCAAGCGCATCGACCTCTCCCTCGGCCGCATGCGCCGCCTCGCGGCCGCGCTCGGCCATCCGGAGCGGCGCCTGCCGCCGACGATCCATGTCGCCGGCACCAACGGCAAGGGCTCGACGGTCGCCTATCTGCGGGCCATCGCCGAGGCGGCGGGCCTGAAGGTCCACGTCTTCACCTCGCCGCACCTCGTCCGCTTCGCCGAACGCATCCGCCTGGCCGGCAAGCTGATCGCCGAGGATCACCTCGCCGAAATCCTCGCGCGGGTTGAAGCGGCCAACGCCGGGGAGCCGATCACCTTCTTCGAGGTGACCACCGCCGCCGCCTTCGTCGCCTTCGCCGAGACGCCGGCCGACCTGCTGCTGCTCGAAGTCGGTCTCGGCGGAGTGCTGGACGCCACCAACATCATCGAGGCTCCGGCGGTCAGCGTCATCGCCCCGGTCGATGTCGACCACCGCGAGTTTCTCGGCGACAGCCTGGAGGCCATCGCCGGCGAGAAGGCGGGCATCCTCAAGCGCGGCGTCCCCGCCGTGGTCGCCCGCCAGCCGCCCGAGGCGGAGGCGGTGATCGCCGCCCGCGCCGCCGCGCTCGGCGCGCCCCTGGCCGCCATGGGCCAGGACTTCGACGCCTGGATCGAGCGTGGCCGCCTCGTCGTCTCCCTGGGTAAGGCGTTTGGCGAGCGCCTGCTCGACCTGCCGCCGCCCGCCTTGCTCGGCGAGCATCAGGCAGCCAACGCCGGCCTGGCGGTCGCGGCGGCGGTGCGGCTCGGCGATGTCCGTATCGACGAGACCGCCATCGCCGAGGGCATGGTCTCGGCGATCTGGCCGGCAAGATTTCAGCGGCTCACCGCCGGTCCCCTGTTCGACATGGCCAAGGCGGTGGGCGCCACCCTGTGGCTCGACGGCGGCCACAATCCCCACGCCGCGGCGGCGGTCGCCCGCACCCTGGAAGGCATCGCCGGCCCCAAGGCCCTGGTCGTCGGTCTGCTGGGCAATAAGGATGCGGCGGGCGTCTTCGCGGCCTTCGCCGATCTCGCCCCGCCGGTGTTCGCCGTCGGCTTCGAGGCCGAGGCGGCGGCCGCGCCCGAAACCATCGCCGAGGCGGCGCGCGCGGCCGGTCTCCAGGCCGAGGCCTGCAAGGATGTGTCGGACGGGCTCGCCCAGGCCCTGCGGGCCGCGCCCGGCGGGCATGTGCTGATCTGCGGCTCGCTCTACCTGGCTGGCGAGGTGCTGGCGATGAGCCCCGAGACCTGGCCGCAATGAAAAACCCCCCGCCGAGGGCGAGGGGTTCAACATTGTGCGTGCTTCGACTGCGCTACGCGCGCTCAGCATGACGTGGGTTATTGTCGCCTGCTGACTTCGTCATCCTGAGCAGGCCGCACGAGCGGCCGTGTCGAAGCTTGTCCTGAGCGACGCCACAGGCGGCGTCGAAGGGGACGCAAAGCCTTAGGCCGTCGCAACCTGCACGCCGGCTTCGCTCAGCCATTCGAGGATCTTGGCCTTGGGCATGGCGCCCACCTTCATCGAGGCCATCTGGCCGCCGCGGAACAGCATCATGGTCGGGATGCCGCGCACGCCGTAGCGCGACGGGGTGGTCGGGCTGTCCTCGATATTGACCTTGGCCACCGTCAGATGGTCGGCCAGTTCCTCGGAGATCTGGTCGAGCGCCGGGGCGATCTGCTTGCAGGGGCCGCACCACTCGGCCCAGAAATCCACCAGGACCGCGCCGTCGGCCTGCAGCACGTCTTTCTCGAACGACTCGTCGGTGACCTTCAAGGTGCTCATGTTTGACTCCTATTGCGTCCGCCGAGCGAACGCCTTCAGCGAAACGATGTAGGCGCAGGGCTCAGTCCCATCAACCGGCGCCGGCCAGTTCAGCCAGGGCTTCGATCCTCACCTTTTCTGGTACGGTCATCAGTTTCGGCCCATCCGTCCACACCAGAGCCGCCTCGATGCGACGTCCGGGATAGAGTTCCGCCAGCACCGCCGCATAGGCCGCCATCTGCAGGCGATAGGCCCGGTCGGCCTCCTCGATGCGCGCCGGCGCCGGGCGATGGGTCTTGAAATCGACCGCCAGCACGCGGTCCGGCAGCACCACCAGCCGGTCGATGCGGCCGCTGATCGCCAGCCCCGGCGGCAGGGCGGCGGCGCGGCCGGCGATAGCCACCTCCGGCCGCGAGCCGGGGCCGAACACCTCGGCGAATTGCGCATCGTCCAGCACGTCGAAGGCGGCGGCGGTCATCTCGACCCGCTGCTCGGCGGTCAGGTCCCGCTCGGCCTCCAGCAGGCGCTGCGCCGCCGCCGGGCGCTCGGCCGGGGGCAGGTCCGGCAAAATCTGCAGCAGCCGGTGGATCAGGTCGCCGCGACGATAGCGGCCCAGTCCGGCGACGGCCGCCAGCGGCGAGGGCGCCGGCCCGCGATCCACATCCGCCAGCGCGGACGGCGCGGCGTAGCGCAGGCCGACCGGCTCGGCCGGCGGGGGCTCGCTCGCCCAGGCGGGCAGGGGATGATCGCCGCCCCCGCGCAGGGGCAGGTCCGGCGTCGTGGTCAAAGGATCGTCGCCGAACCGCTGGAAGGTGAAGTCGCCGCTGGCCGCGTCGCGCGTGTGCGGGGCGATACGGGCGTGGGCGAAGGCGCCGGCGGCGGCGCGATACCAGCCGGCGATGTTCTCTTCCTTGGCGTTGGCGGCGATGCGGCCGCACAACACCAGGCGATCCCTCGCGCGGGTCAGGGCCACATAGAACAGGCGGAGGTTTTCGGCCTCTTCCCGCGCCTTGCGCCGGGCCCGCGCCGCCGCCGAGGCCTCGCAATCGGCCTTCTGCGAGGCGCACCAGAGGAAGCCGCCGGTTGGCCTTTCTGGAGTGGCTTCCGTCTCCATCAGCGGCGAGCCGCGGTTGGAACCGGCGAAGGTCATCTCCGGCAGGAAGACGATCGGCGCCTCCAGGCCCTTGGCGCCATGGGTGGTCATCACCCGCACCTCCCCGCGCGCGCTGTCCATCTCGCGCTTCACGGTGATGTCGAGGCCGGCGAAGGCGTCGGCGTGGGCCTCCAGGCCGCGCGCGCCGCGCTGCTCGGCGGCCAGGGTCTGGCTGAGGAATTCGGCCAGGGCGTCCTCGGCCTCCGAGCCCAGGCGCTCCAGGAAGCGGGCGCGGGCCGAGCGGCCTTGCGCGTCGGCGCGCTCCAGGGCGCGGGCGAAGAAGTCGAACGGCGTCGCCGCCCGGCAGCCCCAGGCCCATCGCAGGAAGTCCAGCGCGCCCGACCAGTCGGCGCGCTCGCCCGCCCGATCCTGCAGGCGTCGCCATAGGCCGATCTTCCCGCGCCCGTGCGCCAGGGCGTAGAGGCTCTCGTCGTCCAGGCCGCAGAACGGCGACTTCAGCAGGGCCGCCAGGTTCAGCTCGTCCTCGGGGAACAGGGCGAAGCGCGAGAGGGCCAGAAGGTCGTCGAAGGCGATATGCTGCGACAGCGGCAGGCGGTCGGCCCCCGCCACCGGCACGCCGGCGTGCTTCAGGGCGCGCAGGATGTCCTCGAACAGCGCCCCGCGCCGACGCACCAGGATCAGCACGTCGCCGTATCCCGCCGCCCGCCACGCCCCGTGGAACACCTGGTCGCCGCGTGCGACCAGCGCCCGGATCTCCTCGGCGATGCGGGCCGCCAGCCGGCGGTTCGCGCTGCCCTCGCTCTCCAGGTCGAGCGGGGCGTCCCACGCCTCGCGCTCGTCGCCCTTCACCTCGCGCTCCAGCGGCCAGAAATCGACGCAGCCGGCGTGGCCCTCGCGGTGGGCCAGGTGCACCAGCGGGCTGTCGTTGGCCGGCTGCACCCCGGCCAGCAGCACAGGGTCGTCGAACGTCGCGTCGACGAAGTTCAGCACCGGCGGCGCCGAGCGGAACGACTTGGCCAGCATCACCCGCTCGCCCCGCGCGCCCACTGCCGCGATGGCGGTCAGGAAGGCCTGGGTTTCCTCGGCTAGCTTCTCGGGCCGCGCGCCCTGGAACGAATAGATCGACTGCTTGTCGTCGCCGACCACGAACAGCGTGCGCGGCAGGCGGGGCTTGCCTGGGGCCTCGCCCCGCCGCTCGGCCCCCGCTCCCGCGAAGAACTCGCCGGTCAGGGCGCGCAGGATCGCCCATTGCTCCGGCGCGGTGTCCTGCGCTTCGTCGACCAGCACGTGGTCGACGCCGCCGTCGAGCTTGAACAGCACCCAGGCCGCGTCGACGCGCTCGACCAGCAGATCCTTGGTGCGGTCGATCAGGTCCGCGAAGTCGAGGGCGCCCGCGTAGTCCTTCTCGAGCTTATAAGTCGCCATGTAGGCCGCCGCGAGGGTCAGCACGTCGGTGGTCTCGGCGGCCACGCGCGCCGCCCGCACCCGCTCACGGGCCTTCTCCAGGGCGTCCTGCTCGTCAAGCAGGGCGAAGCGCAGGTCTTCGCGGGTCTTCAGGCCCGAGGTCTTGGCCACCCACGTCGCGGGCGCGCCCTCGCCCCCGGCGGTGAAGAAGGCCGACAGCGCCTGGTCGAAGGTGGCCAATGGATCGTCGGCCACCGCCTTCAGCAGCGCCGCGCACTTGTTGTCTGTCGCCCCGCCCGCCGCCAGCACCTCGGCCGCCTCGCGCCACAGCCGCCGGTCCAGACCCGCGACGTAGTCCGCCGCCACCGCGTCGGCGTCGGTCGGCTCCGGGAAGCCGCAGGCGGTCCAGACATCGACTCGCACGCCCTCCAGACCCCCGCAGGCGCGGAAGTAGGCGGTCAGGCCGCCGCGCCGCTCCTCGAAGGCGCGGAACAGGTTCTCGAAGCTCTGGAAGTCCAGCGCGATGGAAAGGCGAGCATAGGCCTCGGCCACCGGCCCCGCGCCCGCCAATGCCGCATGGGCCACCGCGTCGCGCGCGGCCTTGGAGACGGCGGCCTGGTCGGCGTCGTCCATCACCTTGAAGCTCGGCGAAACCCCCGCCTCCAGCGGGAAGCGCCGCAGCAGCTTTTCGCAGAAGGCGTGGATGGTCTGGATCTTCAGCCCGCCCGGCGTCTCCAGGGCGTGGGCGAACAGGGCGCGGGCCGTGGAGAAGTCCGCATCATCAAAGTCGTCGGCCCGGCGGCCCTGCAGCTCGGCCAGCTGCTCACGCAGCGCCGCGTCGGCCATCACCGACCAGCGGCCGAGCCGGTCGTAGAGCCGCGTCTGCATCTCGGCCGCCGCCGCCTTGGTATAGGTCACGCAGAGGATCGCCGCCGGCTTCACCCCTTCCAGCAGCAGGCGCGCCGTGCGGTCGATCAGGGTCTTGGTCTTTCCCGAGCCGGCGTTGGCGGTGACGAAGGCCGAAAGCTTGGGGTCGGCGGCGATGCGCTGAGGGTCGGTGTCGAGCGAGGTCATTCGTCCTCCTCGCCGCTGGTCGACCATTCGAACACCCGCGCCAGGTGGCCATAATCGCCGGCGTAGTCGTGCACGAACTGCGGAGCGGTGCGCGACGCATAGCCTCGGCCCGGATCGCGGAACGCCATGACCAGCCGTTGCAGCCCGTCCAGCGCCTTCACCGCCGCCGCCGTGGCCGCCTCGCCGCCCTGCACGCGCACCTCCTCGCGCCCGGCCGGCTTGCGGCCGCTGACCTGCAGATAGGTCAGGTCGCCCGGCGTCGCCCGGCCTAAGCCTTCGAAGCCGCCGGCCATCAGGATCGCCGCCGTCAGGGTCAGCTGCGGCGAGAAACCGGTCTCGACCATCTTGGCGGACGGCGGCGCGCCGGTCTTGTAGTCGAGAATGTCGCCTTGGCCCTCAGGCGTCAGCTCGATGCGGTCGGCGCGGGCGTTGATGGTGAACGGTCCACCCGGCAGGTCCAGCGTCAGCTCGCCCTTCTGCTCGACGATGATCCGCCGTCCGTCGGCGCGGCGCCGGCGTTCGAGGTCGGCGACCCACCGGGCCGCCTCGCGGGCCAGGGCCTGTTCGCGCGCCAGGGCCGAGGCCGGGGCGCCCGCCGCCTCCAGGGCGTCGAGGTAGAGCCGTTCGAAATGGGCGGCCGGGTCGTCGGTCTTGTCCCAATCCTCGGCCAGCCGCTCGAAGGCGTTGTGGATCGCCGTGCCGCGCGCCCGGGCGTCGGTCGGCTCGTCCGGCCGGTCGATGCGATAGAGCCGCAGGATGTCCCGCGCCCACACCGCATAGGGGTCGCGCGTCAGGGCCTCGACGCGGGTCACGGCCATCACCTTCGGCCGGTCCTCGACGGGCGGGACCGGCGCGGGGCGCGGTGTGGGCTTGTAGATGGCGGGCGCGTCGAGGGCGCGGGCCCAGGCCAGCACCTCGGGGCGGCCGGGCAGGGCGACGCCGGCGCCCTGAGCCAGGGTGCGCAGCCGCCACAGCCAGCGGGACTCGACGGCGGGCGCGCCGCCGCGCCGCTCGGCATGGACGATGGCCACCTCGGGGGCGGCGGCGGCCTGGGCGAAGTCGTGGGCCTGCAGGCCCACCCGTCGCTCGGGCGAGGGCAGGCCGAGCTTTTCCCGCATGGGGCGCGAGAGGAAGGGGTCGATCTCCGCTCCGCGCGGCCAGACGCCTTCCTCTAGGCCCGCCAGGATGATCCGGTCGGGCCGCACCAGCCGCGCCTCGACGGCGCCGAGGATCGACAGGCGCGGGTGGGCGAGCCCGCCGGTGCGCACCGTCTCGCCGGCCGAAAGGCGGCGCAGCAGGTCGTCGAAGCCCCGGGCATTGACAGGCGGCAGGGCGTCGCCCTCGGCGATCACGGCGGAAAGCAGCGCGCCGGTGGTCTCGCCGCCGTTCCCCGACCACAGCTCGGCCCCGGCGACCGCCTCCATCGCCTCGACCAGTCGCCGGGCGGCGAGGGCTGGGCTGACCTCGGCGTCGAACAGGGTCCGCAGCGGCGCCAGCGCCGCGTCGAGGCGGCGGACGAGGTCGATGGCCGCCTCGGCGTGCTCGCCGGCCTTCCGCGTCAGCCGGGCCTCGATCTCCGCCAGCCGGCGCGGACGCGGGCCGCGCAGGGCGTCGCGCTCGACGACCACCGCGCGGGCGGCGATGTCCTCGGCGTCCAGGCCCAGGCGGACGGCGCGATGCTTCAGCACCGCCAGCCACAGGATCGGATCGAAGGGATCGAGCGCCAGGCCCGCCAGGCTCTGGGCCAGCAGCATCGGCCCGCTGGCGGCCAGCGCCGTTCCGGCCGCCCCCTCGGGCAGCAGGCCCCAGCGTGTCAGGCGGGCGGAGATGCGGCGCGCGAGGTCGGGGTCAGGGGTGATCAGGGCGCAGGTCTTGCCCGGGGTCTCCAGCGTCTCGCGCATCAGCAAGGCGCAGACGGCGGCCGCCTCGTCCTCGTGTCGGGCGCCGATCACCGACAGGCCGGTCAGGCCCGCCACGATGGGGTCCACGCCGCCATGCTCGCCCTCCGCCGCCTCCGCCCGCAGGGTCTCGATCTGCGCCAGCCAGTCGGCGGTGGCCTCGGCCGGTCGCATGGCCTCGCCGATGATCCGCCGCCGCCAGCGTCCGGCCATGTCGCCGGCCGCGACCACGCCCGGTCGCCAGGGGGAGACCTCGCCGCGGGTCACCCTCGCTGTCTCCAGCAGGCGCTTCAGCGCGTTCTGCGGATGCTGGTCGTCGATCTTCGCCCAGGCGGCGTCGGCCAGGCCTTCGTCGAGTCCGGGCAGCACGACGGCGCCTTTCGGCATGTCGGCGATCACGGCCAGCAGGGCCGCCGTGGCCGGGGCGGTGCCGGTCGAGCCCGCCGCCACCACCGCGCCGTGCGGCGGCTTTTCGCGCCATTGCCCGGCCAGGCCGCGCAGCAGGGCGACCCGGCGCACCGAGACGTCGACGCGTCCCAGCGCTTCCAGCCGCGCCGTCCAGGCGGCCAGCATCGCCTCCAGGAAATCGGCCGAGCGGCTCCAGTGCTGGGCGAGGTCGGCCTCGGCCAAGGCGACGATGCGGCCCGTCGCCTCCACCTCCTCGATGGCCAGGCTGTCGAACAGGCCGCCGACGGCCTGGGCCATGTCCAGCGCGGCCGGGCCGCCGAGCTCGTAGCCCAGGCGATGGGCGTGCTCGGCGCAGATCGAGGCCAGTTCGAACCGCCGCCGCCAGGGCGAAACGGCGGGCGGCAGATCCAGCGCCAGGTCGCCCGGCTCGAACGGCGGCTCGCCTTCGTCGAGGTCGCCGAGCGCCCGGATCTGCGGCGGCAGGATCGCTCCTCCGGCGGCCGTGGCCACGAAGGCCTCCGCCAGGGCGCGGGCGGCCCGTCGGTTTGGCGTCAGCACCACGGCTTGCGAAAGCGCGTCGTCGTCCAGCGCCTCGCGCAGGCCGAGCGCCAGGTCGGTCAGGAACGGGCGATGCGCCGGAATGCTGAACCAGCGCCGCCCCGGCTTCGAGAGGAAGCCTGCCCCCCGGTCGCTTTCCGCCGTCACCGCAGCCGCGCTTCGGCCGCGTCCCGCGCGGCGGGATCGCCCACGTGCATCCAGAAGCCGTCCAGCACCACGCCGTGCAGCCGCCCCTCGGCGGCCATCCGCATCCACAGCGGGAAGATCGAGAACCTGTCCTCCGGCTCGGCGTAGATCACCCCCGGCTTGAGGATCTGCACGCCGATGAAGGCGTAGGGCGCGCTGGGCGCCGCGCCCCGGTGGGTCAGGCGGCCGTCGTCGTCCATGAAGAAATCGCCCGGGCCGTCGAAGCCCAGCGTCGCCTCCATGCGGGCCAGCAGCAGCAGGCAATCCATCGCCGCCGGGTCCCAGGCCTCAGCCATCGAGGCGAGGGCGGGCGCGCCGTCCTCGGTCCAGACGCTGTCGATATTGGCGATGAAGGCGGTCTCCTCCCCGAGCCGGTCGTGGGCGTGCTTGATGCCGCCGCCGCTGTCGAGCAGGGCGGCGCGCTCGTCGGAGATTTCCACGCGCGGTGCGACAGTCCGGGACGCCAGGTGCGCTTCCAGCAGGTCGCCGAAATGGTGGACGTTGACCACCGCCCGCTCGACCCCGGCCTCGCCGAGCCGGTCCAGCATGTGATCGATCAGGGCCTTGCCCCCGACCTCGACCATCGCCTTGGGCCGGTCGTTGGTCAGCGGCCGCATCCGGGTGCCGAGCCCGGCGGCTAGCACCATGGCGGTCTTGGGAACGACGCCGCTCATCGCGCCGTCTCCGGCACATGGCGCTCGAACCACAGCTTCAGGTCATGCAGGCTGGGGTCGGCCAGGCAGCGGTCGAGGTAGTCCCACAGCCTCGGCATGAAGGCGAGATAGCGGGGCTTGTCGTCCCGCGTCACCAGGCGGGCGAAAATCCCGAGGATGCGCGCCACGTTCAGCGCGCCCAGCGCATGGAAGTCGGCGAGGAAGGCGTCGGCGTCGAGTTCCGGCCGGGCCTTCAGGTAGCGCGCCAGGCTCTCGGCCTCGCGCGCCGAGGAAACGTCGCGCCGCGCGTCGTGCAGAAGCATCGAAAGGTCCCACGCCGGGTGGGCCAGCACCGCGTCCTGGAAATCGAGCATCCCGACCCGCGCGGCGCCCTTGCGCTCGGGCAGCCAGATCAGGTTCTCGGCGTGGTAGTCGCGGTGGCAGAACACCGTGGCGCCGGCCTCGCCGCGCGCGCGGATCGGGGCCCAGATCGCTTCCCATTCCGCCAGGGCCTTGGACGAGAAGTTGAGGCTTTCGTGCAGCTTCGGCATCCATTCGACGAACACGTTCTGCGCCGTCTCCAGCGCCAGGTCGTCATACTTCAGCAGCGGCCAGCCGGGCGGCAGAATGGCGGGCGGCGTTTTCTTGTGCAGCACCAGCAGGGCGTCGATGGCGGCGTCGTAGAGTTCGGCCTCGTCGGCCGTCTCCGCCGACAGCAGCCGGGCGAACAGATCGTCGCCCAGGTCCTCCAGCACCGCCAGCCCCGCGCCGGGATCGGCGGCCAGGATATCGGGGGCCGAAAGCCCCTGGCCCTTCAGGTACAGGGCGCAGGCGATGAAGGCGTCCACGCGCCCGGCCGCCAGCCGGGCCAGGGCGTTGTAGCCGGCCGCGCGGCGCTCGTCGGCGGTGGCGTTCGGCGGGCAGGGCGCGCTCTCCAGGGCCGGAGGCTGATCCATGAAGATGTAGGTTTCCCCGTCCTGATGCAGGCGTTCGTAGGCGCGGGTCGAGGCGTCGCCGCCCAGCGGCTCGCGGCGGGCGTCGCCGAAGCCGTTGGCCTCGAGAAATGCGGCCTTCAGGGCCTCGCGGTCCGAACTCAAAGCGCAGCGCCTTTCGACTGATTTGCCCCGCACGGTTCTACCACCCGCCGACTCCGAGGCCAGCGCCGTTGGACGGCCGCGGCGATTATGCGATCAAGCGCGGCGCCTTTCCGGAGCCCCGCCGTGACCGAGACCATCGCCCCGCCCTCGCCGACCCGTCCGCTCCATGCCGGCGGTCCCGAGGTCAGCTCCATCGCCTGGGGCATGTGGCGTTTCGCGGGCGACGATGTCGCCGCCGCGGCCGGCCGCGTGCACGCCGCCCTCGACGCCGGCGTCACCCTGTTCGACACCGCCGACATCTATGGCCCCGACAACGGCGAGCCGTTCGGCGCCGCCGAGGCCCTGCTGGGCCGGGTGCTGGCCGCCGAGCCCGGCCTCAAGGCCCGCATGGTGCTGGCCACCAAGGGCGGCATCCGCATGGGCTGGCCCTACGATTCCAGCGCCGACTACCTGACCGGCGCCATCGAGGCCTCGCTGCGGCGCCTGGGCGTCGAGCAGGTCGCCCTCTGGCAGATTCACCGCCCGGACGTCCTGACCCACCCCTCCGAGACCGCCCGCGCCCTGGAAGACGCCCACGCGGCCGGCAAGATCGGCGCCGTGGGGGTTTCGAACTTCACGCCTCGCCAGGTCGAGGCGCTGGCGGCCCACCTGCGCCTGCCCATCGTCTCCTGTCAGCCGGAGTTCTCCGCCGTCCGCACCCAGGCGATGACCGACGGCGTGCTCGACCAGGCCATCGCCCGCGACATGACCGTGCTGGCCTGGTCGCCCCTGGCCGGCGGCCGCCTGGCCAGTCCGCGCGACGACTACGCCAATGCGGTGGCCGAGGCCCTCGACGTGAAGGCCGGGGAAGCCGGCGTCTCACGCGCCGTCGCCGCCTACAGCTGGATCATGGCCCACGCCGCCCGCCCGATCCCCCTGGTCGGCGCCCAGACCCCGTCGCGCATCGCCGAGATCGCCGAGGTCTGGAAAGTGCGGTGGACCCGCCCCGAATGGTACGCCGTCCTCGCCGCCTCGATCGGCCCGCTGCCCTAGAGCTCCACCCCGACCCAAGCCCCGAACGCCGTCAGTCTCGCCCGCCGACCGTCGCCCTCAGGCTCGATCTCGACCTCCAGCCGGTCGGCCGGCTGCGCCTCGCCCAGCCGCTGCGGCCACTCCACGATGACCGCGCCGTCCCGCAGCGCTTCGTCGAAGCCGATCTCATAGGCCTCCTCGGGCGAGTTCAGCCGATAGAGGTCGAAGTGGCTGACCGGGATCGTCCCCTCATAGGCCTGCACCAGGGTGAAGGTCGGGCTCGGGACCTCCTCGTCCGGCGTGGTCAGGGCGCGGATCAGGGCGCGGGCCAGGGTCGACTTGCCGGCTCCCAGCGGCCCGCGCAGGCACACCGCCCAGCCCGGCCGCAGATGCGCCGCGAGCGCTTGGCCGAGGTCGGCGGTGGCGGCCTCGTCGGCCAGGAAGATGCTGGAGCTCATGCGAACGGCTGGTCGGGATGCTTGGGCAGGGTGTGCTCCACATAGGCCTGCAACGGCGCGATGTCCTCGGGCAGGTCGTCCGGCGCGATCGGCGGCCCGACCGTCAGGGTGAAGCGGCCGCCGTGCTTGTTCAGCATCTCGTGGAACAGGGTGATGTCGCGCAGCTCGTGCGAGACCTTGTCGAACAGGTGGAACAGCGTGGAGTAGGGCCCCCTCATGTGGATCGGCAGCACCGGCGCGTCGTACTTGCGGGCCAGCGAGATCGGCGTGCCCGCCCACGGCTCCTCGGTCAGCACGCCGCCTTCGACCCGCGCCAGGCGGCCGGAGGGAAAAATCGCCAGGGCGCGGCCCGCCTCCAGCGCCGCGCGGGTGCCGGCCAGGGTCAACTTCATCTTCTCGCGGGTGCGCTTGGCCTCCACCCACTCCACCGGAATGACGCTGTCGCCCAGATGCGGCGCGACCCGCAGGGCGTCGGCGTTGGCGTAGAAGATCACGTCGGGCCGGATCGGCCGCACCGCGTCGAACAGGGCGAAGCCGTCGGCGATGCCGGTCGGGTGGTTGCACACCAGGATCGCCGCCCCCTGGCGCGGAATGCGCTCCAGCCCCGTCGCCTCGACCTTCAGGTCCAGCAGGCGCGAGACGTGGTCGAAGGCCGCGCGGCCATCCATCGGGGCCACGGCGTCGGCCATGGCGCGGGCCTTGCCGTAGCCGAGCAGGGCGTAGAGCGCGGGCCGCAGCAGCGGCCAGGTCGGGGAGCCGGACAGGCTCGGCGCGCGTTCGGCGATCAGTTCGTCGACGATGTGCATCCGCCCTTGATTAGCATGAGGCCGGCGGCGGATGGTAAGTCAGGCTTGATACGGGCCGAGGCCAGGGGAACGAACCGCATGAAGATTTTCGGGCGCTGGGTGCTGGCCATCCTGATCATCGGCCTCGTGGCCGCGGGCGGCTGGTGGTGGTGGAAGACCGACCTGCGATGGCGGCCGAAGACGATCACCAAGAACCAGGCCGAGATCACCCGCATTCTCGAGGGCGCCGGCTATGTCTCGCCCAAGCTCGCCGGGCCGAAGCTCTACATGATCAGCTTCCGCTCCTGCCCCGACTGCATCGTCTTCAAGAAGACCTACTATCCGCGCCTGCACGCCGCCCAGGTCGACACCCGCCTGATCGAGATCGCCCGCGCCGACCACAATGGCGTGCCGAAGTCGACGCCGGTGGAGCGGGCCACGGTGGCCGAGCTGTGGATCAACCGCTCCTGGGCGCTCTCCGAGCGCTGGGACGCCACGCCGATCGACGGCTGGCGGGCCGAAGGCATCCCGCCCGCCGACGGCGACATCGCCCGCACGGCGGTGGTCGAGGCCGGCCGCAAGATGATCGCCGACCTCACGCCGCTGCTGAGAGCCAATGGCGTGACGCTGGCCTATCCGACCCTGATCTGGTGGGACAAGGCGGGGAACATGCGCACCTTCGCCTGGCGCGAGGGCGTGAAATACGATCGGGTCATGAAGGAGCTGGCGCCCGGGTCGTAAGGCCTAGGCGAGGTCGTTCTGGCCGGCGGGCATGGGCAGGTCCTGCGTGTCCTGCTGGGCGCGCTCCTGCTTTTCCTTGAAGGGGTCCTGCTCGGTGCGCTCGGTCGGGCTGGCCTGGCGGTCGAGCTCGCGGGCGCCGACGCCGTTTCCCTGGTCGATGCTGCGGTTGGTCTCGGGCGTGGACGGATCGAAAGTGCGGTCTTCGTCGTGGGACTTTGGGTCGGCCATGGCGGGTCTCCTCGAGTGAGGCCTGACCAACGGCCCGTTCGCCGGCGCCGTTCCGACTTTTCCGCGCGGCCGGGTCGCGCTAACGCCTGACCTCGATGTCCACCTCCGTCCGCACCGCTTATCGTCAACGCCTCGCCGAGGGCGACATCCGGCCCGACGCCGCCCAGGCGGCGGCCGTCGAGGCCCTGGCCCGCCTGGAGGGCGATCTCAACGGCGCCGGCGAGCCCGGCTTCTTCCGTCGGGCCAAGGCCCAGCGCGGGGTCTACCTCTGGGGGCCGGTCGGCCGCGGCAAGTCCATGCTGATGGACCTGTTCTTCGACAGCGCCCCGGTGAAGAAGAAGCGGCGCATCCACTTCCACGTCTTCATGGCCGAGACCCACCGGCTGATCGACGCCTGGCGCAAGGGCGACGTCGCCGCCCGCAAGGCCCGGTTCGGCCAGGCCAAGGGCGACGATCCCATCCCGCCGACGGCGGCGGCCATCGCCGCCGAGGCGCGCCTGCTGTGCTTCGACGAGTTCCAGGTCACCGACATCGCCGACGCCATGATCCTCGGCCGTCTGTTCGAGGCGCTGACCGCCGAGGGCGTCACCTGGGTCGCCACCAGCAACCGGCCGCCGGACGAGCTTTACAAGAACGGCCTCAACCGCCAGCTCTTCGAGCCTTTCATCGACATGCTGAAGGCCCACCTCGAGGTGGTGGCCGTGCGCGGGCCGAAGGACTTCCGCCTCGACCGGCTGAAGGGCGCCCGCGTCTGGCTCTCGCCGGTCAACCGCGAGACCGAGGCCGCCTTCGACAAGCTGTGGGCCGAGATGCTCGACGGCCAGCCCGAGACCGGCGCGACCCTGGAGGTGCTGGGCCGCAAGCTGCAGCTGCCGCGCGCCGCCGGCGGCCTGGTCCGCGCCGCCTTCGCCAGCCTCTGCGCCCAGGCGCTGGGGCCGCAGGACTATCTCGCCCTCGCCGAACGCTTTCATACGGTCTTCCTGGAAGGCGTGCCGCTGCTGACCCCCGCCAACCGCGACGCCGCCAAGCGCTTCGTCACCCTGGTGGACGCGCTCTACGAGGCCGGCGCCAAGCTGGTCGTCCTGGCGGCGGGCGAACCGGAGGCCCTCTATCCGGCCGGCGACGGCGCCTTCGAATTCGAGCGCACCGTCTCCCGCCTGCAGGAAATGCAGGCAGCGGACTACCTGGCTCAAGTTAGAGATTGATCGGGGCTTGCGCCCTATAATGTTATCTCATAACACGTCGGCATCCGCTTCTTGGGGTCGTCGCCATGTCCATTTCCTCCCGTCGCCTGCTGTTCGCCGCCGTCGCGGCCTGCGCCGTCGCCAGCGCGGCCCATGCCCAGACCCAGGGCGCCAACACGGCCGGCAGCTCGCACAGCGGCACGGTCGCCGAGGTGGTGGTCACCGCCGCGCCCTACGCGGTGTCGCTGGAGACCGCGACCACCAGCGTCGACGTGCTGAAGCGCGAAACCCTGGAGACGGCGCCGCCCGCCGGCCTCGGCGACGTGCTGGCCGCCCTGCCGGGCCTGCGCTCCAGCGCCAACGGTCCCGGCGCCAGCCGCCCGGTCATCCGCGGCTTCTCCGGTCCCCGCGTGCTGGTGCTGCAGAACGGCCTCGGCCAGATCGACGCCAGCGCCCTGTCGCCCGACCACGCGGTGGCCTCCGACCCGGCGGAGGCTTCGCGCATCGAGGTGCTGCGCGGCCCCTCGGCCCTGGCCTACGGCGGCTCGGGCATCGGCGGCGTGGTCAATGTGATCGACGACCGGGTGCCGCAGAAGGCGCCGGACAAGGGCTACGAAGGCCGTATCACCGCTTCCGGCTCGACCGTCGACGACGGCGCGTCCGTCGGCGGCGGCCTCACCTTCGCGGCCGGCCCGCTGGTGTTCTCGCTCGACGGCGATCACCGCAAGACCGAGGATTACAAGATCCCCGGCGTCCCGGTCTCCAGCCGCCTGGCGACCGCCGACGGCCTGGAGCGCGACCCCTCCAAGACCCAGCGCAACAGCGACACCGAGGTCGATACCTACGGGGCCGGCGTCTCCTACATCGGCGAGAAGGGCTTCATCGGCGTCGCCGCCCGCAAGACCTCCACCGAATACGGCGTGCCCTACGCCCAGATCCTGGCCCCCATCGATCCGGACGCCGAAGGCCCGGTCGGCATCCACATGAATCAGACGCGCTACGACCTGCGCGGCCAGTACAGCCTCGATCTCGGCCCGTTCGAGACCGTCCGCTTCTCCGCCGGCAAGGCCGAGTACGATCACTCGGAAGTCTCGCGGGAAGACGGCGAGGTGGGCACCACCTTCCTCTCCGACGGCAAGGAGGGTCGGCTGGAGTTGGTGCAGAAGGAACGCGACGGCTGGAAAGGCGCCGTCGGCCTTCAAGGGCTGAAGCGGAACTTCCAGGCCATCGGCGACGAGGCCATCGTGCCCGAGACCGACATCGAGGAAGCCGGCGTCTTCACCCTGCAGCGCTACGACGGAGAGACCTGGGGCGTCGACGGCGGTATCCGCTTCGATCGCCGCAAGCTGTCCTCCAGCCTCGCGGGGCGCGAGACCAGCGAGGTGGCGCAGGACTTCGGCGTCGATTGGGCGACCACCGCCCAGAGCCGCAGCTTCGAGAACGTTTCCGCCTCGCTGGGCGGCTATGTGAAGCCGACGGCGAGCACTTTCCTGGCCCTGGCCCTGTCCCGCAACGGCCGCGCCCCGACCGAGTTCGAGTTGTTCGCAGACGGGCCGCACCCCGGCACCGGCGGGTTCGAACTGGGCAATCCGAACCTGAAGTCCGAAATCGTGGTCTCGCTGGAGGCCACCGCCCGCTGGACCGGCGAGCGCCTGAACCTCGAGGGCCATCTCTGGGGCGCCAAGTATGATGGCTTCATCGACCAGCGCCCGACCGGCGGCGTCGATCCCGAGGAAGGTCTGCCGGTGTTCCGCTATGTGCAGACCGACGCCAAGTTCACCGGCCTGGAGCTGGAGGCCGGCTACGCCCTGTGGCGCTCCGGCGACAAGAGCCTGCGCGCCGAGGCCGCCTACGACTGGGTGCGGGGCGAAACCGATCTCGGGGCGCCCGCCCGCAGCCCGCCGCCGGGCGTGACCGGCCGCCTGGCCTGGGCCTCCGATCGCCTGAACACGACGCTGGAAGTCCGCCACGTCGAAAAGGCCGATCGCCTGGCCGAGTTCGAGCTGCCGACCGACAGCTACACCCTGGTCAACCTTACCGCCTCGGTGAAGCCGTTCGCGGATCAGGACGTCCGCCTGTTCGCCGACATCCGCAACCTCACCAACGAGGAAGCCCGCGAGCACGTGTCCTTCCTGAAGGATATCGTCCTGGCGCCGGGCCGCTCGTTCCGCGCCGGGGTCGCGTACCGCTTCTAGAGCGCGCCAGGGTTAAGTGTGCGCGGTTAACCCGCCCGGGCGCGCTCTAAACATTAGAAAGTAGAGCCTTTTTCAACGGGCCAGATGATTCCATCTGGCCCTAAAAGGCTCTAGCGGCCGCCGGGGTTTGCCGCCGTTCCAGGGATCGGCTAGAAGCGCCGATCCTTGGCCGCCCGCGGGGCGCCGTCACCGATCCAGAGTTATCGCCATGGCCACCACGCCCGCCCAAGCCGACGACGCCATCACCGGCACGGTTCTCTTCTACAAGGCCCCGCAGCCGCTCAGCGTCGAACAGCACGGCAAGCTCGGCCTGCGCCGTGAAGATCGCCCCTACGGCTTCGCCGCCGAGGGCCACATGACGCCGCTCACCGTCACCGAATTCGCCAACGCCTCGGGCTCCTTCCCGATCATCTTCGTCGGCGACGACAAGACCCCGGTCGGCGTGCTGGGCCTCAACGCGGGCGAGAGCCTGTTCGCCGGCAAGGATGGCAGCTACACCACCGGCGCCTACATCCCGGCCTATATCCGCCGCTATCCGTTCGTGCTGGCCAACGACGAAGGCCAGCAGCGCATGATCGTCTGCATCGACCGCGGCTCGGACCTGCTGGTCGAGGACGGCGGCGAGCAGCCCCTGTTCGACGACAAGGGCCAGCCCACCGAATACACCCAGAACGCCATCAAGTTCTGCGACGACTTCGAGACCGAGCGTCGCCGCACCGAGAGCTTCGTGAAGCTGCTCACCGATCTCGACCTGCTCGAGCGCACCCAGTCGCAGTTCACCCCGACCCTGCCGAACGGCCAGCCGGGCCAGCCGCAGCTGATCGCCGAGTTCTGGGGCGTCTCGGAAGAAAAGCTCAGCAAGCTGCCGGCCGACAAGTTCATCGAGCTGCGCGACAACGGCGCCCTGGGCCAGATCTACGCCCACCTGCTGTCGCTCAACAACTGGGACAAGCTGATCGCCATCGCCTCGGCCAAGGCCGCCCCGGCGAACAACGCTTAAGGCGGCTCGGGCTACCGCGCGAACACCGAGCGGGTCAGGCAGGAAAACACCAGGCGACCGGCTTCATCGAGCAGGTCGTGCTGGGCGATCACCACGCCCTTGCCTTCCCCGACCGGGTCCTTGCCCATCACCGTCATCCGCCCCCGCAGCAGCTCGCCCGGGGGCGGATTGCGCGCCCAGCGCAGGGCGTCGACGCCCAGGCGCTTGGTCTGCGGCCATTGCTCCGAGGCCTCGCCGTCCAGCCGCGTCCACAGCGCGAAGACGAAGGCGTCCGGCGCGCCGCGCGCCGCATCCCACCCGGGGGCGAAGGCGGCGATGAAGGCGTCGAGGGCCTTCGGCTCCACGGCCGCCACTCCCAGCGAAACCACCTGACCGATCTGAATGTCGTCGAAAGGCGCGGGCATGCGGCTGAACGGGCTCCGTGGGTCGATTCGTCGATCATGAGCGCGCGGCGACGCTTGTCGAGCGCCGCCTCGCGCGCGCCATCGTAACTGACTATGTTGCGCGCATGATCCCCCGTCTGCTCACGCGGCTGCTCGCCGCCCCGCTCGTTCTTCTGGCCCTCTTGGCCACGCCGGCCGCGGCGGCCCTGGTCAACAGCGGTCATATCGAGTCGGAACTGGTCGCCCAGGAGGGCTCGGCGGTTCCAGGCTCGACGGTGATCGTGGCCCTGCGCCAGAAGATCCAGAAGGGCTGGCATACCTACTGGCGCAACCCGGGCGACAGCGGCGACGCGACCAAGATCGCCTGGACCTTGCCGGCCGGCTGGAAAGCCGGCGATATCGTCTGGCCGGCCCCGACGAGGCTGCCGGTCGGCCCGCTGATGAACTACGGCTTCGAGGGCGAAGTCCTGCTGCCCGTGCCGCTGGAGATTCCGGCCGGCGCCCGGCCGGGTCCGGTCACCCTGAAGGCCGAGATCGCCTATCTCGTCTGCTCGGACATCTGCGTCCCCGAGGACGTGACCCTCACCCTCGACCTGCCGGTCACGGCCACGCCTTCGACCGCCAAGGCGCCCGCCGCCGACGAGATCGCCAAGGCCCTGGCCGCCGCGCCCAAGGTCGGCGACCTCACGGCGGTCTTCGCGGCCGACCCCACCGCCGTGAAGCTGGCCCTCACCGGCCCGGCCGCCGCCGGCGCCAAGGTGCAGGACGCCTACTTCTTCCCGTTCGACGGGGCGGTGATCGACCACGCCGCCGTCCAGAAGGCCGAGCGCGGCCCGGAGGGCCTGACCCTCAGCCTCAGCCCCGGCTTCTCGTTCCGCCAGGGGCCGGCCCCGGCGAGCCTCGCCGGCGTGGTGGTCATCGACGGTCAGGCCCACGAGATCTCGGCCGAGGCGGGCCCGCTTCCGGCCTCCGCCGCCGGTCTCGGCGTCATCCCGCCCAAGGCCGCGACCGCTCCCGCCGCGCCCGATCTCGGCATCGGTCTCGCCCTGGGTCTCGCCTTCCTCGGCGGCCTGATCCTCAACCTGATGCCCTGCGTCTTCCCGGTGCTGTCGCTGAAGGCCGCCGCCTTGGCGGGTCACGCCCATGAGGAGCCCGGCGCGGTGCGCGGCCAGGGCCTCGCCTTCCTGGTCGGGGTGGTTGCCGCCTTCCTGGTCCTGGCCGGCGCCCTGCTGGCCGCCCGCGCGGCGGGCCAGGCGGTGGGGTGGGGCTTCCAGCTGCAGTCGCCGGCGGTGGTGGCCGTGCTCGCCATCGTCATGCTGCTGGTGGCGCTGAACCTCTCGGGCGTGTTCGAAATCGGAACCTCGCTGCAGGACGCGGGCTCGGGCCTCGCCGCCAAGGGCGGTCTCGCCGGCGCCTTCTTCACGGGGGTGCTCGCCGTGGTCGTCGCCGCGCCCTGCACCGCGCCGTTCATGGCCGGAGCCATCGGCTTCGCCCTCACCCAGCCGCCGCTGGTCTCGCTTTCGGTGTTTCTGGCCCTGGCCCTTGGCCTCGCCGCGCCGTTCACCGCCCTGTCGTTCGCGCCGGGCCTGCTCAAGCGCCTGCCCAAGCCCGGCGCCTGGATGGAGACCCTGCGCAAGGTGCTGGCCTTCCCGATGTACGCCGCCGCCGCCTGGCTGGTCTGGGTGCTGGCCCAGCAGGGCGGGCCGACGGGTCTGGCCCGTCTGCTCGGCGCCGCCATCCTCGCCGCCTTCGCCGCCTGGGTGTTCGGGCTGGTGCAGGCCCGCCGGATCGTGGGCAAGCCGACCCTCGCCCTCTCGATCCTCGCCGCCGTGGCCTTCGTCCTCGCCATCGCCGGGGTCACCGTCGGGGGCTACGCGGCCCCGGCCGTCGCCGACGGAACGCAGACCGCCGCCGCCGAAAGCGCCGAGCTGCCCTCGGAAGCCTGGAGCCCCGCCAAGGTCGCCGAACTGCAGGCGCAGGGCCGTCCGGTGTTCGTCAACTTCACTGCCGCCTGGTGCGTCACCTGCCAGGTCAACGACAAGGTCGCCCTCTCCACCAAGCGCGCCGCCGACGCCTTCGCCGCCGCCAACGCGGTCTACCTCAAGGGCGACTGGACCAACCGCAACGCCGAGATCGCCGCCGAACTCGCCGCCCACGGCCGCGCCGGCGTGCCGCTCTATCTCGTCTACCCGGCCAAGGGCGGACCACCGAAGGTCCTGCCCCAGCTGCTCACCGACGGGCTGGTGGCCAAGGCCATCAAGGAGGCGGCGGCGGGGTGAGGGTGGGGGGCCACCACCTCACCCCTCTGCCGTCATAGCCGGCACAAGGCCGGCTATGACGAATGGTATTGTGGTCACACTTTCGAACTAAAGCGCCATCGCCATCATCACCCGGGTCGAGCAGACGGCGCAGCTCAGGGCGCTGGCCGCGCCCTCGCTGCAGTCGATGCAGGCGCGTTGCTTCTTCGAGCCGTCGAGCAGGCCCAGCACCAGCCGTTCGTCCTCCGAGACCTGCCCGGCGACCCCCACCGCGAGACGCCGACCGAGCGCCGCCTCGAACAGGCTCAGCAAGCTGTCGAACACCGGGGCCAGCATCTCACCCGCATGGCGATGCAGCAGGGCGCTGAGGCGCGGCTGCACCGCCTGGCCGGCGTCACCGGCGGCCCGCCAGCAACGGATCACCTCGACCAGCAGGGTCGAGCGCGTCGGCTCCTCCAGGGGCGGCGACAAGGCATGGGTCATCGGGCGCGCGTCCTGCGACGCTTCTCGCTCTTAATTGCGAACTATTCGCAACTAGATAGCCGCGACGCCTTCCGGGCGCAAGGCGGCGTCGCGCAGGTCGCCTAGACCGGCGGCGCCGGCGGGGCGGTGATCACCTCGACGTTGTCGTTCAGGAGATAGGCCATCTCCTTCAGGGCGGCCGTCTGGGCGCGGGCGTCCTTGGCGGCGGCCACCTCGTCGAGGCGCTTGGGCAGGTCCTGGGCGATGCCGCGCAGGATGCACTTCAGGTCGCCGTCGAGGTTGCGGGCGGCGAGGTCCAGGTGGCCCTTCATGTCGGTTTCGGCCAGCACGCCGATCCTGGCCTTGAAGCCGTCGAAGTCCGCCAGCGCCCCGGCGGCGGCGTTGGGATCGGCCTTGGCGCTGGCCTTGATGTAGGCGTCGACCTGGCCCTTCAGGCTCTTCGCCTGCTTGACAATGTCGCGATACATCGGCTCGCCGGAGATTTTCGGCGGGGCGGCGGCGATCTGGATCACGGCCGCCGGCTGCACGCCCAGCGCCTGTTCGGCGGGCGTCTGCTGCGCGGGGGAGAAGGCGGCGAACCACATTGTGGCGGCGACCGCGACGGCGTCACAAGACATCTGACCTATCCTTGCTAAGACTGGCCTCGTAATGGTCCGCGTCGCCGAACGCGTTGCGACGAGACGCTGGATCGCCTGTTTGCTACGGCCGACATGGTGAACGACCTCTTACTGTGGAGCTTGCGATGCCCGACCTCGACGCCGCCTGGACCGCCCTTGAAGCCGCCGCCAAGGCCGACGGCGCCGGTCGCATCGAGGATTTCATCGCCGCCGAGCCGGACCGGCTCGCCACCCTCACCATCGAAGCCTGCGGCCTCACCCTCGACCTCTCGAAGCAGGCCTGGTCCGGGGCGGGGCTGAACGCGGCCCTCGATCTCGCCCGGGCGGCGGATGTCGAGGGCGCCCGCAAAGCCATGCTCGGCGGCGAGGCGATCAACACCTCGGAGGGCCGCGCCGTGCTGCACACCGCCCTGCGCGCCGCCGCCACGGCCGACATCCAGGCCCAGGGCCAGCCGGTGATGGCCGATGTCGAGGCCGTCCGCCGCCGCATGGCCGCGTTCGCTCAGCAGGTCCGCAACGGCGAGCTCAAGGGCGCCACGGGCCGCCCGTTCCGCTCGATCGTCCACATCGGCATCGGCGGTTCGGACCTCGGTCCGCGCCTGTTGTGGGATGCGCTGAAGCCGCTGAAGCCGGTCATCGACGTGCGCTTCGTCGCCAATGTCGACGGCGCCGAGTTCGCGCTGGAGACCGCCGATCTCGATCCGACCGAGACCCTGGTCATCGTCGTCTCCAAGACCTTCACCACCATGGAGACCATGGCCAACGCCGAGGCGGCCCGCGCCTGGCTCGCCGGGGCTGTCGGCGCCGACAAGGCGGGCGAACACATGGCCGCCGTTTCGACGGCGTTGGATAAGACCGCCGCCTTCGGCATCGACGAAGCCCGGGTGTTCGGCTTCTGGGACTGGGTCGGCGGCCGCTATTCGCTGTGGTCGGCCGTCAGCCTGTCGCTGATCGTCGCCTGCGGCTGGGACGTGTTCGAAGGCTTCCTGGCCGGCGGCGCGGCGATGGACGCCCACTTCGCCTCGGCTCCGCTCGAGCGGAACGCGCCGGTGCTGCTGGCCCTGGCCCAGATCTACAACCGCAACGGCCTCGGCCGCGCCTCGCGCTCGGTCGTGCCCTATTCGCACCGCCTGCGCCGCCTCGCGTCCTTCCTGCAGCAGCTGGAGATGGAGTCGAACGGCAAGAGCGTCGACAAGCAGGGCCGGTGGCTGACCCGCGGCTCGGCCGCCGCCGTGTTCGGCGACGCCGGCACCAATGTGCAGCACGCCTACTTCCAGGCCATGCACCAGGGTACAGACGTGGTGCCGCTGGAATTCATCGCCGTCGCCCGCTCCGACGAAGGCCCGGCCGGCATGCACGAGAAGCTGCTGGCCAACGTCGTCGCCCAGGCTGAGGCCCTGCTGGTCGGCAAGAGCCTGCACGCCGTCGAGACCGAGCTGAGGGCCAAGGGCCTGACGCCCGCCGCCATCGACATCCTCGCCCCGCAGAAGACCTTCACCGGCAACCGCCCCTCGACCACCGTGGTGCTGGAGCGCCTGTCGCCCCAGACCCTCGGCGCCCTGATCGCCCTCTATGAGCACAAGACCTTCGTCGAGGGCGCGATCTGGGGGATCAACAGCTTCGACCAGTGGGGCGTGGAGCTGGGCAAGACCCTGGCTGTCCGCGTGCTCGGCGAGCTGGAAGGCGGCGACCGCCTCGACCACGACGCCTCCACCACCGCGATGATCGATCGGCTGAAGCGGTAGCCTCACCTTAACGGATCGGCTATAGGCCCGCCGCATGTGCGCGCCTCGCCACCACCATCATGGCCACTGCCACCCGACCCGCTGGGGCTCGGGCCGGGACCGTGTGGCCTGAGCGCCGCCGAGACCGACCCTTTGCCCCGCCTGACGGACGGGGCCCGCATCGGCGCCCGTCCACCGCTTGAGTTCCTGGACCTGACGCTGACATGACCGACGAGACCGCCGCCCAAACCTTCCGCCCCGAGGCCCGCGCCCCGCGCGGCTTCGCCGACAAGCGCGCGCCCGTGCTGCGCGCCGAGCGGGCGATCCTCGAGGCGGTCAGCGCCGTCTACGAGCGCTACGGCTTCGAGGCGCTGGACACCGGCGCGTTCGAATACGCCGACGCCCTCGGCAAGTTCCTGCCCGACAGCGACCGTCCGAATGAGGGCGTCTTCGCCCTGCAGGACGACGACGAGCAGTGGATGGCGCTCCGCTACGACCTCACCGCGCCCCTCGCCCGCTTCGCTGCGGAGCATTGGACAACCCTGCCCAAACCCTTCCGCCGCTACGCCTTCGGTCCGGTGTGGCGTAACGAGAAGCCCGGCCCCGGCCGCTTCCGCCAGTTCATCCAGTGCGACGCCGACACCGTCGGCTCGGCCCGCCCTGAGGCCGACGCCGAGATCGTGGCCATGGCCGCCGAGGGCCTGGAGGCCGCCGGCCTGCCGCGCGGCCAGGCGGTGCTGAAGATCAACAACCGCAAGCTGCTCAACGGTCTGCTGCAATCGGCGGGGGTCGAGACCGCCGGTCAGAAGCTGGCCGTGCTGCGCGCCGTCGACAAGCTCGACCGCCTGGGTCCGGACGGCGTGCGCCTGCTGCTCGGCGAGGGCCGCAAGGACGAGAGCGGCGACTTCACCAAGGGCGCGGGCCTCGGGGCCAAGGCCATCGAGTCGGTGATCGCCTTCACGCAAGCCGGCCTCGGCGGGGCCGACCGCTCGGTGGTGCTCAACCGTCTCGCCGACGTCATCGGCGGCTCGGCCGAGGGCGACGAGGGGCTGGAGGAGCTGGCCCGCATCGACGCGGCCCTCACCGGCATGGGCGTCGGCGTCGACCGCGCGGCCTTCGATCCGGCCGTGGTTCGCGGCCTTGAGTACTACACCGGCGCCGTCTTCGAGGCCGAGCTGCTGCTCGAGACCGTCGACGACAAGGGTCAGCCGATGCGCTTCGGCTCCATCGGCGGCGGCGGGCGCTACGACGATCTCGTGGCCCGCTTCACCGGCGAGCGAACGCCCGCGACCGGCTTCTCGTTCGGCGTCTCGCGCCTGGTCGCGGCGCTCGCCGCCGCCGGTCGCGCCCCGGCGGCCGACGCCCGGGGCCCGGTGGTGGTCATCGCCTTCAGCCAGGAGCGCATGGCCGACTACTTCGCCATCGCCGGCGAACTGCGCGCGGCCGGAATCGCCGCCGAGGTCTACCTCGGCTCGTCCGGCATGAAGGCGCAGATGAAATACGCCGACCGCCGCGGCGCGCCCGCCGCCATCATCGTCGGCGACGACGAGCTGGCCGCCGGCTCGGTGACCATCAAGGACCTCGACCTCGGCCGCGCCGGCGCCGCCGGCGTCGAGGACAACGCCGCCTGGCGCGCCGAGCGTCCGGGCCAGCAGACCCTTCCGCGCGGCGAGATGATCGCCGCCGTCAAATGCATTGTCGGGGACAAGCAATGAGGCTCGAACCGCCGATTCCCGCCGAAGCCCTGGCCGCCGTCCGCGCGCCGTTCCAGGGCGCCGGCGCCGCGCCGGTCGATCCGCCGGTGCTGCAGCCGCTCGGCCTGCTGCTCGATCTGGCGGGCGAGGCGATGCGCGCCCGCCTGTTCGCCGTCTCGGCCGAGGGAGCGGAGGACGCCTGCCTGCGGCCCGATTTCACCCTGCCGGTCGCCCGCCAGCACCTGGCGTCGGGCGCCGCCGCCGGTCGCTACTACTATGAGGGCAAGGCCTTCCGCGTGGCCCCGCCCGGTTCGGACCGGCCCGAGGAGTTTCTGCAGATCGGCATCGAGGCCTATGAGGTCGCCGGGACCGACGCCGCGACCCGCGTGGAGAGCGACGCCGAGATCGCCGCCCTGGCCTGGCGCGCGTCGGCCGCCGGCGGCCGCCGGGACCTGTCGATGCTGTTCGGCGACGTCGGCCTGTTCGCGGCCTTCGTCGACAGCCTGGACCTCGCGGCTCCGCTCGCCGCCCGCCTGAAGCGCGCCTTCGCCCGCCCGCGCCTGATGAAGGCCGAGCTGGCCGAAAACGTCCCCGGCGACGCCCCCGAGGGCGCCGACCGCCCCAGCCGTCTCGCCGACCTCCTGTCCGGCCTGCCGGAGGCCGAGGCGACAGGCGTGCTGCAGGAACTGTGGGCCCTGGCCGGCGTCGAGCCGGTCGGCGGTCGCGGACCGGCCGAGATCGTGCATCGCCTGACCGAGCGGGCCGAGGGCGCTCGCGCCGGCCGCCTCGACGCCGCCCAGGCCGAGGCCGTCCGCGCCTTCCTGGCCATTTCCGATCGTCCCGATTCGGCCCTGGCGGCCATCGAGGCCCTGGCCGGCGACAAGGGCGCGGCCCTGTCGGCGGCGGCGGCGGCCTGGCGCACGCGGCTCGCCCGCATGACCGCGCTCGGCGTCCCCGTCGAGGCCCTGACGCTGGCGACGGCCTTTGGCCGCGAGTTCGGCTACTACGACGGCGTGCTGTTCGAGGTGCGCAGCGCCGCGCTCGGCGACGAGCAGCCGCTGGCCGCCGGCGGCCGCTACGACGGCTTGCTCACCAAGCTCGGAGCCGAGAACGGAGCCGGCGGCGCCGTCGGCTGCATGGTGCGCCCGGCGCGCGCGTTCGCCGTGGGAGGCGAGGGATGACTGACGACCCGATGATCCTCGCCCTTCCGTCCAAGGGGCGGCTGAAGGAGCAACTGGAGGCCTGGCTGGCCGACGCCGGCTTCAAGCTGGAGATGACCGGGGGCGCGCGGGGCTACACCGCCGAGCTCTCCGGCCTGCCCGGCGTGCAGGTCCGCCTGCTGTCGGCCGGCGACATCGCCTCGGGCGTGACCAACGGCGAAGTTCACCTCGGCGTCACCGGCGAGGACCTGCTGCGCGAGCAGCCGGGCGAGCTGGAGCAGCGCGTGCTGTTGCTGCGCGCCCTCGGCTTCGGCCGCGCCGACCTGGTGGTCGCCGTGCCCAAGAGCTGGCTCGACGTCGACACCATGGCCGACCTCGACGCGGTGTCGCACGCGCATCTCGCGCGCACCGGCCGCCGCCTGCGCGTCGCCACCAAATACCTGGCCCAGACCCGCGGCTTCTTCGCCCGCCATGGCCTGGCCGACTATCGCATCGTCGAGTCGAGCGGGGCCACCGAGGGCGCCCCCGCCGCCGGCGCCGCCGAGGCCATCGTCGACATCACCACCACCGGCGCGACCCTGGTCGCCAACGGCCTGAAGATTCTCGGCGACGGCGTGATCCTGAAAAGCCAGGCGCAGCTCGCCGCCTCGCTGACGGCCGCCTGGACGCCGGCGCATCTGGCCCAGGCGCGGCGCCTCCTTGGGGTTGTGGAAGCCCGCGCCCGCGCCAAGACCCTGGCCAGCCTCTCGTGGCCGGCCAGCCGCGACGCCGACGCCGAGGCGCCGATCGCGCCCTTCCTCGCACGGGGGGCCGTGCGCCGCTCGGGCGGGGTGATGGCCTCGCAGGACGACCTCTTCGACCTGACCTTCGCCCTGGCGGCGGCGGGGGTCGAGCCGGTGGCGGTCAGCCGTCCCGACTATGTTTTCGCCGCCGATTCGCCGGCGCAACTGGCCCTGCGGACCGCCGTCGGCTGACTATTGACGCGGTCGTCAGAGAAACGTGGTGAAATTCACCGTGATTTCTGCCGGGTGTGTCAATAAAGCGTCGTTTTTGCATCAACCCCTTGTGAAAAGCGGGTTTGAGGCGTTGACAGCCTCGCGTAATTGACGCTTCTATCCCGTCAGAAGGACAAAAGAGCCCGACAGAGAGCTCGGTTCTTCGGCGTTTCGGGGAGGAAACGCCCGCTTGGATCGAATGATCGCAAAACAGCCGGACCCGCCGCGATTATCCCCCGCGGCGGGTTTGGCGTTTTAAGGCCTCAAGTCAAAAACAAGCGCTGCCGTAACGGCCCTCGGCGTTAAGCCTGATGGCCGCTCGCGCGCCGGTTGCGTTAACCGCCCGGCAGCACGGCCGGCCGCACCGGAGCGGTCACCGTCAGCGGCGGCGCCTTGTCGAACGTCAGGGTCAGGCTGACGCTGGTTCCGAGGGCCACCTCGGCCTTGGGGCCGATTAGCATCACGTGCTCCGTGCCGGGCGTCAGGGCCACGGCCTTGTTCCTCGGCAGCTTCAGCCCGTCCTTCAGGGGACCCATCCGCATGATGCCCCCGGTCATGTCCATGCTGTGGACCTCGACCGTCTCGGCCGCCGGGCTGGCGACGGAGACCAGCCGGTCGTCGCCGTTGCTGGTCAGGGTCAGGTAGCAGGCGGCCGACAGCGCGCCGGCGGGGGCCGGGCGGCACCAGGGGTCCAGCGCCTGCACTGCGGGGGGGGCATCGGCCTTAGCGCAGGCGGCGAGGCCGCAGACGGCGGCGGCGAGGATCAGCAGGGTTCGCATCAGGCTTGCGCCTCCACGGGCTTGGGCCGTCCCGAGATGAGGCGGCGAAGGACGAGGTCGAGCGTCAGGACGACGACGAGCGAGGCCCCGACCAGCGGATAGAGCAGGCCGAGCGGAATCACCACGGCGGCGAGGGCGACATAGCCGCGCTTGTCGGCCGGGGCGGGCGGGGCGGCCAGCCGGCCTTTCGGACGGCGCTTCCACCACATGGTCAGGGCCGAGATCCCCAGCAGCCAGACGCCGACGCAGCCGGCCAGCATGACCAGCTTGTTGATCGGGCCGAACTGCTGGCCCTGGTGCACGGCGATGCCCCATTCGATGGTCTTGGCCGCCGGCCCGAAGCGATCGTAGCCGATGTCGGCCACTGCCTGGCCCGTCGCCCCGTCGAGATAGAGGGTGCGGGTCGCCTCCACCTTGTCGGGCATGTAGGCCGCCGACCAGGCCGCGCCCGGCGCCTTGGGGATGGTCAGCGTATAGGGTCGCGGCAGGCCGAGCGCCTCGACGTGGCCCATCATCGTCCCGAGCGGCAAGGCGGGCGCCGCGCTGGCGGCGAGGCTCGTCTCTTGCAGCGCCCACGGCACTGCCGGCGGCGACGCATCGTGACCCTCATGACCTTCGTGGCCCTCATGCCCGGCCGCCGCGGCGACCGGCGCGGCCGGGCGACCCCAGCCGGCCTCGGTGGTCATCCTGCGCACCTGCTGGCCCCAGACCGCCGACCACGGCATGCCGGTGGCGGCCAGGAACACGATCACGGCGCCGATTAACACGCCGGTCACCGCGTGCAGGTCGCGCCAGAACACCCGGCTGCCTGGCGCGCCGCGCACCGTGACGACGCCGCCCTTTCCCCCGCGCGGCCACCACAGCACGACCCCGGTGGCCACCATCACGATGGCCCAGCCGGCCACGATCTCCACGCCGATGTTGAACACCGGCCCGGCGATATCCAGGCTGTGCACCCGCTTCACCACGGCCATCGCCCCGCCGTCGGGAATGTCGCCCAGCACTCGCGCGTCGTGCGGGTCGACATAGACGGCGCGCCGGCCGTCCGCCGGGGTCTCGACCACCAGCTTGGCCGGGCGATCCGCGTCGGCGGGCGCCGTCACCGATGCGAGACGGCCGGGCACGGCGGCCAGCGCCGCCTTGGCCCAGGCGTCGGGCGAGGCCTGGGCCGCCCGCGCCTCGACAAACATCAGCGGCCGATAGACCACGTCGTCGATGGCGCCGCGGAACAGGTAGAGGCCGCCGGTCAGGGCCATCAGCATCAGCACCGGCATGACCAGCAGCCCGGCGTAGAAGTGCCAGCGCCAGAAGGCCCGATAGACGGCGCCGGAAACGGAAACAGGCGTGTCGGTCATCGCGCTCGCCCTCAGAACGACGCCGTCAGCCCGGCGTAGATCGCCCGCCCGTCGCCCGGCCAGTAATAGCCTCCGGCGGGCAAGGCCGTCGGGGCGGCGGCCTGGACGTTGGAGACATAGGCCTTGTCGAACAGGTTACGCGCATCGACGAACAGCGAAAGCCACTCGTTGACCGTCCAGCCCGCGTTGAGGTTCCACACCGCGTAGGAGGGCGCGCTGGTCGTGTTTCCGTAGTCGACCCAGATGTCCGAGGCCGACCATTCCAGCGACGGGGCCACGAACCAGCCGGCGGCGTGTTCATAGCGAAGCTCGGTGCGATAGAAGTGCTCCGGCGCGATCGGCAGGCGGTTGTCGCCGTACTGCACGTCGCCGTCGAAGCGGAAGTCGCTCCAGGTATAGGTCTGCCGCAGGCGCAGCGCGGGGGTGATCCGCCAGTCGAGCGCCGCCTCCAGCCCCTGGTGCACCGTCCTGTCGGCGTTGAAGGTGGCGGCCGGCACGGTTCCGCCGGGGCCGGCGATGCCTGGCTGATACTGCAGCATCTCGCCGTCGAGATGGGCGCGGTAAAGCGTGACGTCGTAGGTGAACGGCCCCTTGCGGCCGCGCGCGCCCACTTCGCCGGTCCAGGCTTCCTGCGCGCGCACCGGCGTGAAGCCCACATTGGTCGGCGACATCGAGTTGAAGTTCGGCGGCTCGACCGAGCGGGTCAGGTTGGCAAACAACTGCGCCCCGTCGTCCCCCTCCCACAAAAGGCCGACGCGCGGGGCGAGCCAGTCGTAGGTCTTCGCGGCCTTCAGGTTGAAAGTCGTTGCGACGCCCGGGACCGCGACGCTCGTATAGTCGCGCCCCGCCGTCCCCCAGGTCGCCCCGCCGATCACCGCCAGGCGCGGCAGCACGAACAGCCGTCCCTCCGCGAAGACGTCGGTCGCATCGGCGTTCTGGTAGGAGATCGACTGCAGGGCGCCGCGCGCGCCCTTGGCGTTGATGAAGAAGTGGCTGTCGAGATCGCCCTTCCGCAGCCACAGCCCGGCATGGCCGTCGGCCGGCAGGCCGCCGATCTCACCCTTCCAGCTCAGCCGCCCGAACCCGCCCCAGTTGCGGCTTTCCTGATCGATCACCTGGAAGATCGGGTGGTCCAGATCCTTCCAGGTCCCATAGACGGCGCCCTCGAACAGCAGGGCCTCGTTCAGCCGCCAGGTGGTCCGCAGCGAGGTGCGCAAACCTCGCTGGTTGCGGCCCTGGTCGTTGGCGTAGTTGGCCGGCGCGGGCCGTCGGGGATCGGCCCGGAATTGCGCCAGGGTCAGCACGCCGGGGATTTCCTGGTTGATGTTCGAGCCGTTGACGATCAGGCGCACCTCGCGCTCGTCGCCGAAATTGCGGCCGAGGTTCAGCGAGGCGAACTGGATGTTCTGCTGGCTCTGCGGCCGCCAGCCCTGCTGCCTCTGGTTGGTCAGGGCGACGAAGCCGTCCCAGTCGCCGTCGCGGCGGGCCAGCTGCAGGTTCTCGCGGTGAAGGCCGAACGAGCCGCCATCGAGACGAAGCTGGTTGTCGAACCCGGCCGTCCGGCCGTTGGGCGTCACCATGTTGATGGCCCCGCCCAGCAGAGCGCCGCCGAAGCGCAGGGCGTTGCCGCCGCGATAGACCTCGGCGTAACGGGTCAGCAGGGGATCGGTGACCTGGCTGTCGCCATAGCCGTCGGCGTCGTTCAGCGGCACGCCGTCCTGGGCCAGCAGCAGGCCGCGATTATGGTTGGCGTTGCCGATGCCGGAGCCGCGGATCGAGATGCGGATGTCGCCGCCCCATTTGCGCTGGGCGTAGACCCCCGGGGCGTCGCGCAGCATGTCGTCCAGGGCCAGGGCTTCGCGGCGAATATAGCTTTCCTGCGAGATCACCGAGACGGCGCCCGGCGTCTCGGAAAGCCGGCGGCGGGCGTCCCCGACGACCGGCGGGTCTTCCGGATCTGGCGCGGCGGTGACGATCACGGAGTCGACGATGGGGGCCGATTGGGCCCAGGCCCCCGTGGGGGCGATGGCGCAGAGCGCGGCGCCGGCCAGCAGGGCGCGGCGGATAGGGGCGGTCATGGAGGAGCAATCCTGAAGACGTGACAAGGCGCGGGCCTGAGGCGGGCCGCGGCGAAAGGTCAGGCTTCAGACGGTCGGTGGTCCGCGGCTCGGCGGGCGCGGGGGCGCGCGGGCCTGCCTGTGAACGGTGTCGGAGACGCGCCGCCAGATGTCGGCCTGGCGGGCGTAGCGCACCAGGGCGGCGGCGGGGTCGGGCGGGGGCAGGGCGGCGGCGGGCGCGGCCACGCAATCCTGGCAGGGCAGGCCCGACTTGGTCTTGGTCTTGTCGCTGCTTTTCTCGGCCTGGTCGGCCTTCTCAACGCGAGCCTGACCGTCGGGGTCGACGACGATGGCGTTGGCGCCCTGGGCCGAACAGACGATCAGGGTGACGCCGCGGTCATTGACCGTGTGGGCCATCGCCCCGCTGGCCAGGGCCTGGAACAGCACGGCGATCAGGGCGACGGTCGCCGCCCAGGTCGAAAGCGCTCGCGATGACGTCTGTCTGACGTTCATGTGACCGCCCATACGCATCCGCCGGGGGTTTCGCAAGGCGACAGGCGACCCCATAGTCGCTTTCGACGGGCAGGGAGGCGGCATGGCGGGTGAGGTTCAGGCGGAACACTACAAGGACGTAGTCCTGTTTCTGGCGACGGCGGGCGTCGTCGTCCCGGTGTTCAAGCGTCTGAAGATCAGCCCCGTCCTGGGCTTCCTCGGGGCCGGCGTGGCGCTCGGTCCGTTCGGCCTCGGCGCCCTCGGCGGCGCCTTCCCCTGGCTGCGCTCCTTCACCATCGACAACCCGGAGCAGATCACCCAGCTGGCGGAGTTCGGGGTCGTCTTCCTGCTGTTCATGATCGGGCTCGAGCTGTCGTGGGAGCGGCTGCGCGCGCTCCGGCGTTTCGTCTTCGGCCTGGGCGGCCTGCAGGTGACCATCTGCGGCCTCGCCATCGGCGGCGGGGCCTGGATGCTGGGCCAGCCCTTGGCGGCGGCGGCGGCCATCGCCGGCGCCCTGGCGCTGTCGTCCACCGCCATCGTCATGCAGCTGCTGACCGAGCGGAAACGGCAGCATTCCCAGGCTGGCCGCACCACCTTCTCGGTGCTGCTGTTTCAGGATCTCGCGGTCGCTCCCATCCTGATCACCCTGGCCCTGCTCGGCCGCCAGGAGAGCGATTTCCGGTGGACGACGCTGCTGCTCAGCTTCCTGCCGGCCGCCCTCGGCCTCGCGGCCCTGGTGGTGTTCGGCCGCCTGATGCTGCGGCCGATGCTGCGCTCGGTGGCCAAGGCCAAGAGCGAGGAGCTGTTCATGGCGGCCGCCCTGCTGGTGGTCATCGGCGCCGGCCTGCTCAGCGCCGCGGCCGGCCTGTCCATGGCCCTGGGGGCCTTCATCGCCGGGGTGCTGCTGGCCGAGACCGAATATCGCCATGAGGTCGAGGTGACCATCGAGCCCTTCAAGGGCCTGTTGCTCGGCCTGTTCTTCGTCTCGGTCGGCATTCAGCTCGATCTCTCGTTGCTGGTGGCTCAGCCGATCCCCGTGCTGGCCACGGCCCTCGGCGTGACCTCGCTGAACGCCACGGTGATCTTCGTGCTGGCCCGTCTGTTCCAGGTCGGCTGGCGGCCGGCCCTGGAGAGCGCCCTGCTGCTGGCGGGGGGCGGCGAGTTCGCCTTCGTGGTGCTGAACACGGCCATGGGCGAGGGCATCGTCGAACGCGGCCTTGGCCAGACCATCCTGGTCGCCTCGACCCTGTCGATGTTCTGCATCCCGCTGCTGGCGATGGCCGGGGCCCGTGTCGCCGGCCGCCCGGCCGAGGGCGCCGCGCCCAGCGAGGCGCCGGAGGGCAAGGCGGACGCCGAAGGCGCCGAAGCCGCCGACGCCGTCGTCGTCGTCGGCTACGGCCGGGTCGGCAAGCTGGTCGGCGACATGCTGAGCCGCCACGACATCCCCTGGGTGGCGGCGGAGCGCGATCCCAAGCTCATCGAGGCCGGGCGACGAGCCGGCCACGACGTGTTCTTCGGCGACGCCACGCGCGTGGAGTTCCTGCGTCGCTGCGGCCTCGACACCGCCCGCGCCCTGGTGGTGACCATGGACAACCCGGAGGGAGCCGAGGCCATCGTCGCCGCCGCCCGCGAGGCCCGGCCCGACCTGACGGTCGTGGCCCGCGCCCGCGACGCGCGCCACGCCAAGCGGCTCTACGAACTCGGCGCCACCGACGCGGTGCCGGAAACCATCGAGGCGTCGCTGCAGCTTTCCGAGGCGGTTCTTGTCGATATCGGAACGCCCATGGGCCTGGTCATCGCCTCGATCCACGAACGGCGCGATGAATACCGAAAGGCGTTAAATCGTCCCGACGCCCTGGGCGCCAGGGGTCGCCGCGCCCGAGATCGCCTGCAAACGCAGTAATTTTTTTCGGAACTAAAGCCGTTCCGCGGCATTAGCGGCTTCAATTGAAGCCTGACCGCAATCGTTCGGTGGGCTGGCCGGGGGATGGGGTGTCCACACGACGTCATACAATCAGTGTCTGGTCGATCGTCGCGTCCAATGCGCGACGCGGCGCTGGGCGTAAGTCGCTGTATGAGCAGATCCGTGGATCAACCGATCACCGCTTCGCCGTTCGGTAAGAACTGTGGGGTGAAGATGGGAAATCGGCTTCCGCTGACCGACCGAGGCCGGGAAAACACAGACTGTGTCCTCGCGGTCACTTTTGCGCCTGGCGCACCTTGTTTATAACCGAAACTAAGCCGTCAGGCTGTTTGATGTGGGCGAAAGGGCTTTTCTCACCATGAAACTGAAACTTCTCGCGGGTGCGGCGTTCGCCGCCGCCGTCGCGGCTTCGGCCTCGACCGCGTCCGCCCAGGACATCGGCTGGTACGGCGCCGTCGATCTCGGCTGGCACACCATGCAAGGCGTCGAGGCTGACTCGACCGCCAACTACAAGTGGAACTTCTCCACCGAGGACGACTGGACCGGTTTCGTGCGTGGCGGCTATCGCTTCGCTCCGCACTGGCGCGTTGAAGCCGAACTCGGCTACCGCCCCGGCGACATCGATGGCGTCCGCGGCCCGGCCAACGGCGCGCTGCCGACCGGCCTCTGCACCCCCGGCGTCGTCCGCACCGCGGCCGCTCCGGCTTGCGGCAGCCCCAGCGGCAGCATCGACTCCACGACCCTGATGGCGAACCTGATCTACGATTTCGCCCCGGACTCGACGTTCAACCCCTTCGTCGGCCTCGGCATGGGCGTGAACCGCGGCAAGTTCGACATCTCGGGCCAGTTCGCCCAGGTCCCGGGCGTCATCAGCCCGACCAACCCGGCGATCCAGAACCTGACCGTCGACGACGACGACACGGTGTTCGCCTACCAGGCCCTCGCCGGCGTGTCGTGGAAGGCCACCGACAAGCTGAACGTCGACGTCACCTATCGCTATCTCGACGGCGACGAATTCAGCTTCAAGTCGACCGGTTCGGCCGCGCTGCAGCCGGGCCTGTTCACCGGCTCCTACGCGGACTCGTCGCTGACGGTCGGCCTGCGGTATTCGTTCGCGGCTCCGCCGCCCCCGCCGCCGCCCCCGCCGCCGCCGCCCCCGCCGCCGCCGCCTCCCCCGCCGCCTCCGCCTCCCCCGCCGCCGCCGCCTCCGCCGCCGCCGGCCTTCGAGGCGAAGCA